>JAFGHL010000051.1 GCA_016930155.1 Dehalococcoidia bacterium
CGCCTCCGGCAATATTCTCAGGACATCTGTCCTGTCGGAAATCACGTCCATAAAATTGCTCCGGGTTACCTGCATCCGCCCTCCTGTAATCCCTTGCCCGTAATCATACAGGGAATGACCAGACTTTACCTGACTATTTTACATTGATTGCTGAAATCAGTAAAAAATTAAATCTGATAAGCGTGGTTGGGAAATGCTATAATGATGACATCCACAGACAGAAACTGGCAAGAAGTATGCCCGGGAGTTTAATATGAAAACAGCTTACCTCACTTTAACTATGGTAGCGGCGTTGGCCCTGTGCTCAATCCCTGCCTGTGCCCCTCAGCAGGACCTGCCGGCGGAGATACCTATCGGCTGTGTTTTACCTCTTACCAGCGCCCCGGCTGCGGGTCCTAATCTGATTAAGGCCGCCCAGTTTGCTGTGGATGAGATCAACGGTCGAGGAGGGCTGGATGGCAAAAATCTTCGCCTGGTAATAGAGGACCAGGGGCCGTCTGCAGCTACCGCACTATATGCGGTTCATAAGCTGGTTGAAGAACAAAAAGTCCAGGTCATGGTAGGCTGCGAAAACAGTGAAGCTGTAATGGCAGCCGGTCCGTATCTGGAGAGCAAGGGAGTACTGCTTATATCACCATCGGCCACGTCGAGCGCCCTTTCCGGTTACAGCTGGTCAAGATGGACTTACAGAACCTGCCCCAGCGATTCTTTGCAGGGAGTTGTTGTTTCCAGGCTTATTAAAGATAAAGGCTATGGAAAAGTTGCCATGCTTGTCCAGGATACGGTTTATGGCAGGGGGATTGAGGCGATGGCCAGGGATTATTTAAAGGGCGATGTAGAGGTCGTGGCATCGCTGGCGTACGACCCTGCCAAACTAAGCTATCTGTCGGAGCTTAATACGATTAAAGAAGCCGGGCCGGATTGCGTGCTGCACGTCGGGCTTTTCGCCGATGGATCTATCGTCTACGCGCAGGCGCTCAAGGCCGGCTTGGATGATATATCCTGGATAACTGTGGACGGGTCTTATGATATGCCGCTGGACAAGTACCTCGATGCCGCCAGATTTATGGAAAAGGCTGTTACGGGAACTGTGCCGGCACCGGATGAGAAGTCCGCTGTTTATAAAGCTTTCGCCTACAACTTTGAAAATGCTTATCAATTCGCCCCTACCGTTTATTGCGATTCTGCCTACGACAGTATCAACCTGATCGCATTAGCTTTGCAAAAGGCTAATACCTATAAGGGAGGTGCAATACGAGATGCGTTGCTGGCGGCCGGCAACAATTATCCCGGAGCCAGCGGATCCATTACTTTCAATTCGTCGGGTGAACGTATTGCAGGAAGCTATGGCGTCTGGAGGGTTGTGGTGAAGGGTACCCAGTACGAGTATAGTATTTCAGACGACATAATCAGTCTGAGCAAGCCTTAGAAAGACAGATAATGCAGGGTGGCATCAGCGGGGCTGCATTTGGATTGCCGTTGTATTTCTTATGGCGCGTGTATATGCTGAAGGTTAAGTATCAGTGCGGCATGCCGTCAGCCGAGAAATGGGGATAGTCCTGGGTTATAACGAACTTAGCCCATTTTCCTATATGGCCGTATTGTAAGTGGCATTTCCGGCAGAGTATGACACAGTTTTGTAGCGAAGTGTCGCCTCCCAGTTCGGCCGGTTTCTTGAGGTGGGCGTAGCTGGAATCTACTTCTATCGCATCGCCGCAGCAGGCGCAGACCCTTTTCTGCCGAACGAAGGCCTTGTCTTTAATCTCTTGAACGAATTCCCTGGGGCTCATTTTTCAGGTTCACCTTAAGCTGACTGCAATTCTGAATCAATTTAATTTAAGCATAACCGGCGACCCATTTCAATCCAGCCGTTCTATCTCGCTTTTCACAGCCCGCATTATATCCGGCAATTTTGCCTCTATAACCGGTGAAAGGTGAAGGCCGTGAGATGTATCGGCGGGCTCAATGCCGATCACAGTTACTTGTGGAGGCTGCTGCCCGAGTTTTTTTATCAGTTTCAGACTGTCCAGTACGCCCAGCTCATGCAAAGACGTAACTGCCCCGTCCGCTATATTTTCTTCGCGCAGGTCAAGGTGGTAAATATCGCCGTGTAGTCCGCCGCCCTGCAGAGCGTCCACAATAATAATCCTTTCAACATCTTTGTCCAATAGGGATATAAGGTCCGGGCTGGTACCTCCATCGATGAGGCGTATGCCGCCGTATTCATCCTGTTTTCGCATCTCTTCGATGACGCGAATGCCGATGCCGTCATCGCGGCAGAGCGGATTGCCGATGCCAAGCACCATTACTCCATGTTTATTCATAGATCGCTCAACATATGCGCGGCAGTATCTCTCCGACCGGCATATCTACGATGCGTGATGATCCTATTCGGGTCTTCATCACCACCCTGCCCCTGTGCTCAGTCGTCACTTCGCCGATGACCGCCGCCTGTTGGGCATATTTATTCTTTCGCATGGCGGACAGGACTTTGCTGCAGTCAGCTTCAGCCACCGCGGCAACCAGCTTGCCTTCGTTGGCTATATAGAGGGGATCGAGTCCCAGCAATTCGCATGCCCCACGTACACCATCGTGAACCGGGATTTTTTCGTCTTCTATGACAATACCGACATCTGACTGTTTGGCGAATTCGTTGAGGATGGAGGACAGCCCTCCTCGGGTGGGGTCACGGAGACTGTGTATATTTTTACTGACAGAAAGCATTGCCGATACCAGATGATTCAGGGGAGCACAGTCACTGACCACCGGAAGGGATAGATGCAGACCCTCGCGCCGACTCATCACGGCCATCCCATGTTCGCCGATGCCACCGCTCAAGATTATTTTATCGCCCGGCCTGGCGTTGGAGCCGGATATGTCTGTGCCTCCTTCGATCAAACCGATGCCTGCTGTGTTGATAAACAGCTTGTCCGCCTTACCGCGCTCGACAACTTTTGTATCTCCCGTCACGATCTGAACACCGGCCTCGGCCGCGGTATCCTTCACCGATTCCATGATTCGCCGCAGGTCATCGATATCCAATCCCTCTTCGATTATCAGAGCCAGGCTCATATAGCGGGGCCTTGCTCCGCTCATGGACAAATCGTTGACCGTGCCGCAGACAGCCAGCCTGCCTATATCCCCACCTGGAAAGAAAATGGGATCGATCACATAGCTGTCGGTGGTGAATGCCAGCCTGCCTGACAGGTCCAGCACGGCAGAATCATCCATGCGTGCAAGCACAGGATTCATAATGGAGGGCGCCAGTACTTTAGAGATGAGATCGTGGCTTAGCCTGCTGCCACTGCCGTGGGCCAGTAAGATCTTTTCACCCATTGTTAACTCCGTATTGATAATAGGCGGCGCAGCTTCCCTCCGAAGAGACCATACATGGCCCCACCGGATTTTCCGGCGTACATGCTTTACCGAATAGCCCGCAGTCCAATGGCCTGATGACGCCTCGCAGTATCTCCCCGCAGCGGCAGCCGGCGTGCTCTTTAACAGGGGGCAATTCGACCTCGAACCTCAGGGCGGCGTCGTATCGGTCGTATCTGTTTTTCAACCTCAATCCGCTTTCCGGGATATCTCCCATGCCGCGCCAGCAGGCATCTGCGGTATCGAAGACTTCATTCATTAAATCCTGCGCCCTAACATTACCCTCCTGCCTGACGCCGCGGGTATATGCAATATCGACGCGCGCAACGCCGCCTTCGATCTGCTGAACCAGCATCTCGACCGCCTGTAAAATATCTACAGGCTCAAAGCCGGCAACAACGCATGCCACGCCGTAGTCGCTGGCGTAGGTTTCGTAAGGCTTCGTTCCGATAACGGTGCTGACATGGCCGGGGCAGATGATGCCATTAAGGCGAATCTCACCCAGGTCTAATAGTGCCCGCATGGCGGGGGGAGTCAGTTTGAGATGGCAGAGGACATAGAAGTTGTTGATCTTCTCCTTTTCAGCCTGCAAAACGGCAGAGGCCACGGTGGGCGCCGTCGTCTCGAAACCCACGCCCAGAAAGATTACCGGCCTGTTGGGATTATCACGGGCAGCCTGCAATGCATCCTGGATGGAATATACAATGCGGATATCTCCGCCTGCCGCGCGGGCTTGCTGCAGGCTTGAATAGCTGCCCGGCACTTTGAGCATATCGCCAAAAGTCGTGATGATCACACCGGGGATTTGGGAGAGGGCGATAACCCTGTCGATATCGCGGTTGGCCGTGACACATACCGGGCATCCGGGCCCGGAAAGCATTTCAATATGGGAAGGCAGAAGCTGCCTGATGCCGTTACGCATTATGGCTACGGTATGCCCTCCGCAGAACTCCATAAGGCATGCCGGCCTGGTAGAGATTTGTGCAATTTTAGCGGCCAGCCTGCGGGCCAGGCGTGGATCGCGGAACTCGTCGATGAATTTCATCAGTTCACAATTCTACTTGAACGAAATGTATACATACAACCAGCATCACCCGGCTGGGCCATCGTCCATTGTACGCATCCGGCTCAGCGCCAGTCCGCTAATCCTGAATCGGTGCACTCACTGCGCGTGATACGGGTCTGGTTGCTGCCGTCGGCGTTCATTACATAGATTTCCCCGTTATCGTTGATACAGTCGCGTTTGGAATAGAAGACGATCTTGCTGCCGTCCGGAGACCATGCAGGATACTTGTTATCTGTCAGGCCGGAAGTAAGGCGAGTACGCGCACTACCGTCGGCATACATGATGTAAACCTCGAAATTGCCGTTTTCGTTGGATTGAAAGGCTATACGATTTCCGTCAGGCGACCATACGGGGTATGTATCAACCTGGGGTTTGTCTGTGATCCTGGTCTGGTTGGAACCATCCGAGCTCATAACATATATCTCTGCATTGCCGTCACGGTCGCTCTGAAAGGCTATACGATTTCCGTCAGGCGACCAGCAGGGGGCGGCGTCGTTAAAGGAATTGTTGGTCAGGCGTACCTGGTTGCTCCCGTCGGCTTGCATCACGTATATCTGGTCATTGCCGTCGCGGTTGGATGAAAAGACGATTCTCCGGCTGTCGGGTGACCATGCCGGGAAGGCATCATCGGCATCGGTATTGGTAAGGCGTATCTGGTTACTTCCATCCGCATCAATGCAATAAATGTGCCAGTAGCCATCCATGTCTGTGAAAAACGCTATTTTTTTACCGTCGGGTGACCACCGGGGGAATCGTTCCCCTCCAGTCCTGTTTTGTGTCAGCCTTTGCCAGTTGGTTCCGTCTTCATTGGCCGTGTACATCTGCGGCCCCCCGTCATCATTGGTGCCCGAGATAAATACCAGCTTATGCAGTATGACCGGTTCGCCGACAGCCTCCGGTTTAACCTCGGTTAACGCTGTTTCAGACGTGATGTTGTCTGTCTGCGGGGTTGCTATGATGGTCTGCTTGGGTATATCCGGGGGAACCTGGTCAGGGACTGCTGCCGGCTCTGTGGAGCAGGCCGTGATGGACGTGCTGAAGACGGCAATGATCAAAGCTGATGCTGCTAATAATCTATTGATTCTCATCGGATTCCCTCCTCGCTAATTAAGAGCGGGCTGTTCCAGGCTCGACTTATGCCGGTTTACTGCAAGGCGGCGCTACCGTCTGCAGCAACCAGGCGCTCGAGAATGTCCAGTGTTTCCTTCGCTTCAGCCTCGTCAAGCACATTGATGGCATATCCTGTATGCAGCAGGACGTAGTCACCTATGCGCGCTTCCGGAGTGAGAGCGATGCTGACCCTTCGGCTGACACCTCCGATATCGACATCGGCCTGTTCACCTTCGATGTGGATTATCTTGACTGGAACAGCGAGGCACATTTGGTAAAAGTATAACCCAAGGCTATGGGGCTAACAAATCCGACTTGCCGGCAGTGCTATAAAAAGCGGATAATATCCGGTTTGATTATCAGGCTATTAAAGGAGGAAACATGACCGGAGCACTGTCGGGAGTCCGCGTGGTGGACTTCAGCCGCATGTATGCGGGCCCATACTGTTCTATGATTCTGAGGGAGTTGGGTGCGGAGGTCATAAAGATCGAGTTCAGGGAGAGCGGTGATGCATGCAGAACCATCCCGCCGATAACGGATGGTGGTGAGGGTTATATATTTTCTATCCTTAACCGTGGCAAAAAAAGCATAACTCTGGAGATGAGGGATATAGAAGGGCAGAAGATAGCGCGGGAGTTGATCAGGAAAAGCGACGTATTGCTTGAGAACTTCACTCCCGGAGTCATGGACAGGCTGAACCTGGGTTGGGATGATGTCAGCAGGCTGAACCCGAAGCTGATCTATGCGTCGCTTTCCGGCTTCGGGCAGACGGGGCCCAACGCCGGCAGGGCGGCCTATGACACGGTTGCACAGGCCATGGGCGGGCTGATGAGCGTTACCGGCTTCCCGGAAAATCCGCCTACCAAGTGCGGACCGGCCATTGCCGATCTCTCCGGCGGCGCCTCTACGGTCATCGCCATTCTGGCAGCTCTTCAACATCGCAATTCCAGCGGCCAGGGCCAGCGGGTGGATATATCGTTGCAGGACTGCATCTGGCTTATAACAGCGGTTGAGACCATCGCGCCCTTCGTGCTGAGCGGCCATTCGCCGGGAAGGATAGGCAATATGCATCCCAGTATAGTGCCCTGGAACAACTATCATGCCAAAGATGGCTATATTGTTCTTTGTGTGGTGACCATAGGCCAGTGGCAAAAATTAGCCGAGGTTATTGACAGGCCTGACCTGATCGAAGACCCTGATACCCTCTCTCTGGCCTCGCGGATACAGCACAGAGAGGAGCTGGACAGCATTGTAGCTGATTGGGTAAAAGACAGGACTGTGGCTGATATCCAGAGAATCATGGATGAAGCCTCATTGCCATGCGCGCCCGTCATGGACACCGAAAAGCTTGTCAGCGATCCGCATATACTCAGCCGCCGGATGGTGGTGGATGTGGAGCAGATGATTTCGGGGTCTCTCAAGATGCCCGGCAGTGTTTTTAAGCTGTCAGCCACACCGGGTGATCCTTCGGCGCCTGCGCCCTTTTTAGGCGAACACAACAGTGAGATATATGGCAGTTTGCTCGGCTACAGCGAGGCGAAGATCGAGGAATTGATAGGAAAAGAGATTATATAATTTTTCGTCGCTTTACAGCCATACCGGTGGTCCTGACCTGGTGCACGTGAAAGGTTAGCTGGCCTTATGAGCCATTAATGATCTGCCGGCTATGACCGCCTGCCCGAGCGATATGCCCCCGTCATTGGCAGGCACGCTCCTGTGTGTAAGTATGTGAAATCCGCTTTGCTTGAGCAGTGCGGCCACCTTGCCGAGTAACAGGCGGTTTTGAAAGCAGCCTCCGCTGAGCGCAACGGTACTCAGCCCGGACTGATCTTTAATTTTAAGGCAGACGTCCCTTGTCATATGCGCGATGGTGTTGTGAAACCTCATGCTGACCGTGGCAATACTGCATCCCCTCAGTATGTCATCGGCCACGCCGGCCACGAGCTCATGCAGCAGGATTATCGTGTAGTCCCGGTCACCCGTCAGAGAAAATGAATAGAGGCCCCGTTCGTCGATTGCATCGTAGGCCTGCATCTCCAGTTCAATGGCGGCCTGCGCTTCATAATCAATAGTGGGGCGAATCCCGGACATGGCCGATACGGCGTCGAAAAGCCTGCCCATACTGGAAGTCAGAGGAGAATTGAGGCCCGTTGCGACCTGTCTGCTCACAAGTTCTATCTCATCTTCACTGATATGATTGAGGAAGCCCATCCTGCTGTCGAAGGTGCTGTTGCCCAGCAATACCAGCATATAGCTTAATGCCGTTCGATAGGGCTTCTTAATAGCGGCTGAGCCGCCTGGCAAAGGAAGATACTCGAGTTGGCCGGCCCGTTTAAAGCTTTTATAATCCGCCACCATGAATTCGCTGCCCCAGATCTTGCCGTCGACCCCGTAGCCCGTACCATCGAAGGCCACTCCGATGACCGCCATATCAACGCCGTTATCAGCAAGGCAGGAGGCTACATGCGCATGGTGGTGTTGTACCGGGATTGTCCTCAGGTTGTGCTTCTCCGCCTCTTCCAGGGCGTATTTGGTAGGGAGGTATTCTGGATGCATGTCGTGAGCTATGGCAACGGGTTGTACGCGGAAGAGTTGCTTATAGAGTTCCACCGTCCGGCTGTAGTGCTCGAGGGTTTCAATGTTTTCCATATCGCCGATATGCTGGCTGACGAAAGCGTGATCGTCATGGGTTAGGCAGAATGTGTTTTTCTCCTCGGCTCCGCACGCCAGCAACTGGGGTATTTTATGAATAAGATGAATCGGGTATGGAGCATAGCCCCTGGCCCGGCGGATAAGTTGCGGTATGGTGTCCGTTACCATGGTCACGCTGTCATCGTACGTTGAATGGATGTCCCGGTTATGCAATAAAAAATAGTCGGCGATCTTTCCCAGCCTGCGAAGCGCCTCGCTGTTCTGGCCTGCGATTGGTTCCTCGCTGACATTGCCGCTGGTCATGACCAGCGGCAAGCCTGTTTCTCGCATGATGAGGTGATGCAGAGGGGTATAAGGAATCATAACCCCCAGGTATTTAAGACCCGGTCCTACCTGCCTGCATATGCTGGAACTCTCACTCCAGCGCAGCAGTACAATAGGCGCCTGCGGAGATGAGAGTAGCCTCTCCTCCTCTCCGGTCAGGTTACAATGATTCCTGACCTCTGCAATATTCCTGAGCATGACAGCAAAGGGTTTGGAAGGGCGGCGCTTTCGCTGGCGTAGCCGGACTACTGCTGCGGTGTCTTCGGCGTTGCAGGCCAGTAAAAATCCCCCCAGTCCCTTGATTGCTACAATCTGGCCTTCACCAAGGAGATCCGTCGTTTTTTCGATGATGTCCCGGCAATCCACAGTATTTCCCAGGTTGTCCGTCAGCTGAAGTTGCGGTCCGCAGACGGGGCAGGCATTGGGCTGGGCATGGAAGCGGCGGTCCAGCGGATCAGCGTATTCATTCTGGCACTCCCTGCACATCTTGAAAGAGGACATGGTAGTCAGCGGCCTGTCGTAAGGTATGTCTTTGATGATGGTGAAGCGAGGCCCGCAATTAGTGCAGTTGGTGAACGGATAATGCCAGCGGCGGTTATCCTGCGTGAAAATATCGTTCAGACAGGCTACGCAGGTGGAGATATCCGGCGAGACCAGCTGATACTTACCGGTATGGGTGACGCTGCTGCGTATCTCGAAGCCCCGGTATCCGGCAGGCCTGCCGAAGTCTACTGACAGACTTTCTATTCTGGCCAGTGGTGGGGCTTCTACCTCAAGGCTGGAGATAAAGTGGTCAAGCTTTTTTCTGGCGCCCTCGACCTCGATTCTGACATCCTCCGACGTATTGCAGACCCAACCGCTCAGTTTGTATTTTTTGGCCAGAGCGTAAACGAATGGGCGAAAGCCCACACCTTGTACCACGCCCCTGGCACTGATGCGGGCAAGCTGAGTTTCATTATTGGCCGGCATAGGATCAAGTTGAATTGTACTTCAAGAGGTAAAGGCGGGCAAGAAGGCCGCCCCTCAATATTTATATGTATTTACTTTTGATGGAACCTGACTTATACTGTGAATAATTTTGAAGGAAACGGTTAGCGGCTATACATAAATATTGAGGCGAATCGAGTCTACCGATTCCTGTATATCACTCGAGAATAGATGCAGGGTAAGATCATCAAACAGGTAACTGTTGAGGGCGACATCGGAGAATTGGATCTGACCGATGTAATAGATATTCGGGCTATTCAAGACCTAACAGACTATTTTTACGAGATCACCAATATCGGTATAGGTATATTGGACATTAAAGGTAATATTCTGGTTTCTGGGGGGTGGCAGGATATATGCAGCAAATTTCACCGCACACATCCTGATACCTGCGCCAACTGTCTGGAAAGCGATACGCATCTCGCACAGGGAGTCGGGTTCGGGACGTTCAAGCTTTATCGCTGCAGGAACGGCATGTGGGATGCAGCTACAGCCATCGTTGTCGGCGGAAAACACCTGGGCAATTTATACTGCGGCCAGTTTTTCTTCGATGACGAAAAGCCAGATTACGAATTTTTCCGCGCGCAGGCCCGCCGCTGCGGATTCAACGAGGCTGATTACCTAGCTGCGCTGGATAGGGTGCCCCGACGGAACCGGCAAACTATGGATACCGTGATGGGGTTTTTTATCAGGCTGGCAGGTCTGATATCGTCACTTAGCTTCAGTAACATTAGGCTGGCCCGCAGCATAGACGAAAGGGAGGCGCTGGCCGAGTCGCTGCGGGAGAGTGAGAAAAAATATCGCAACCTGGTGGAAAATGCGGGCGAGGTCATTTTGATAGCGCAGGACGGACTGATCAAATATGTGAACGATACAAGAGAAGGGTACACCGGATATGCAAGGGATGAGTTGATAGAGAGCCGCTTTATCGATTATATTCATCCGGACGACAGGGCTGTGGTGATGGAATATGACCTCCAGCGGTTAAGCGGCCGGAAGGCGCCTGTTTCATATGATTTCCGTATGATCGATAAAAGTGGGGAGATACGCTGGATCAATTTCAATGCGGTCGTGACTGAATGGGAAGGCAAACCCGCCACTCTGAATTTTCTAAGGGATATTACTGATCAAAAGAGGACGGAAAAAGAGCGCCGGGAGATGCAGGATAAACTACTGGCGGCAATGCATGCGGCGGTAGAAGCTATAGCAATGACTACTGAAAGAAGGGATCCGTACACGGCGGGGCATCAGAAACGGGTATCACAGCTGGCGGGCGCTATGGCGCTGGAGATGGGGCTGACTGAATTCCAGATTGAGGGGATTGAACTTGCAAGCAGCATTCATGATATCGGTAAAATCAACGTCCCTGCTGATATACTGAGCAAGCCGCGCAGCCTGAATGAACTTGAATTCGGCCTGGTCAAGGAGCATTCTTTGTCTGCTTACAATATACTTAAAACAATCGACTTTCCCTGGCCCATTGCCGAGATCGTGCTGCAGCATCATGAGAGATTGGATGGCTCTGGATACCCGGCCGGACTGACCGGGGAGGATATTTGTTTGGAAGCTAAAATTCTGGCTGTAGCCGATGTGGTGGAGGCTATGGCGTCGCATCGGCCTCATCGCCCCGCACATGGCATCGATGTCGCTTTGCAGGAGATCAAAGGAAAACGCGCTCAAGCTTTCGATGCCGTGGCTGTTGACGCCTGTCTCAGGTTATTTAATTTTGAGAGCTTTAAATTTGATTGACCCGTAAAGCTGATCATCCTAAGTGGGAAAATTAATTACATGCAGGGAGGTTAAATGATGGAACAGGATTACAGGGTTTATCGATATCGATGGGTGGTGCTGGCCATCTACATGTACATTTCAGCGTTGACACAGCTTTACTGGCTGAATTTCGCAGCTATCGATACCTATATTGAGGAAATGCTGCATATACCGGCCAGCAGCGCTCAATGGTTGACGCTGGTCTTTCCACTGATACAGGTCATTCTTACCATACCCGCCGGCATAATCATAGATAAAATCGGATTTAAGTGGGGTGTGGGTATCGGCGCTATCCTGACAGGCGTCTTTTCCCTGTTGAGATTGGCCGCGCCGGATTCGTTTAATATGCTGCTCATTTCCCAGATAGGAATCTCGCTGGGACAACCATTTGTGTTAAACGGGGTAACCAAGCTGGCTTCAGTATGGTTCGCTCCCAAGGAGGAAGCTACCGCTGTCGGACTGGGCACTCTGGCACTTTTTGTGGGTATGATGGTGGCGCTGGGCGCTACCCCGGTACTGTTGGAAGAACTCAGTTACACATCCATGCTATGGATTTACGGCATAGCCGGCATCTTCGGAACGCTGGTATTTGTTTTGATCGTCCGCTCAAAACCACCCACCCCGTCGCGGGCGCCGGAGGCCGAAATTTTAACCGGAAGCTGGGGTGGCCTGGGAGTCATTCTCAAGAACAGAAATTTCATATTGCTGGGATTTGTGACATTCGTAGGCCTGGGCTCTTTTAACGGACTTGCCACCTGGCTGGAGAAAATACTACAGGAGCTTCACAACATACCCATGGCCGAAGGCAGTACCATATCAGCTGCTATGATATTCGCAGGTATGATCGGCTGTATTGTGGTACCGATTCTTTCCGACAAGGTCAGGAAGCGCAAAATATTCGTGGTGCTTGCAACTCTGCTGGGCGCAATTTGTATCACAGCCATGATACTTATCAGGGGATATACGCCTAATTTGATCAATTGTATGATACTGGGCTTTTTCCTTCTCTCGGCGTTTCCGGTTATTCTCACAATGTCAGCCGAGGTCACAGGACCCCGGTATGCCGGAGTCTCAGTGGGATACCTGCAGTTGCTGGGGAACCTGGCGGCCGTGATACTGGTGCCGTCCATGGAGGCGCTGGAATCTTCGACCGGCCAGTTCGTCGCTCCGCTATCGCTGCTGGTCGCGCTCTTCGCGGGAGCTTTCGTCATATCTCTGTTGCTAAAGGATACGCACCCTCAGGCGTGATACAAAGTCAGCGGTTCTGCCTGCGGAAAATGGCTAAAGTGAGCTTTGCCGCATATTGTTTTCCTAAACTTTATGTTGAGCAGAATCGTTATTACAGGTGTGATCTAAGTGTAAAGGAGGCAATGAAGTGAAGACAATTTGGTTCTTTGTTGTATGCATAGGACTTGTGCTGCTGCCAGTTTTGGCGGCCTGTTCGCAGCCGGTTTCCACCGATGTTGTGAGTTCGGATAAGCCGAGAGCAACGGCTTCGGCGGGACAGGGCGACCTGGCCTCTCTGGTCGACGGCAACAATATGTTTGCTCTCGATTTATACCGTGAGCTCAAAGGGAAACAGGGCAACCTCTTTTACTCACCTTATTCGATCTCGCAGGCGCTGGCCATGACCTATGCGGGCGCACGGGATACTACTGAAAAAGAGATGGCTGTCGCACTTCATTTCACATTGCCACAGAATAGTCTGCACCCGGCCTTTAACAGCCTCGATCAACAGCTGAAAGCACGCGGACAGGGCGCCAAGGGCAAGGATGACAGGGGTTTCCGGCTCAATATCGTTAATGCTATCTGGGGGCAAAAAGATTACAGGTTTCTGCCTGAATACCTGGATGTGCTGGCTCAGAATTACGGTGCGGGACTGAGGACTCTGGATTTTCGCTCCGAGCCCGAAACCTGCCGGCAGATAATAAATAAATGGGTGGAGGATCAGACCGAGCAGCGTATCAAAGACCTGTTGCAGGAAGGTGATATTGATCCTCTGACGCGTCTGGTTCTGACCAATGCCATATATTTCAATGCAGCCTGGGCCGATAGCTTTGATAAGAACTTGACCCGGCCCGCTCCCTTCCATTTACTTGACAGTTCGACCGTGGAAGTGCCCATGATGCAGCATTCCGAGCGGATGGGATATGCAGCCGGTGAGGGATACCAGGCTGTATCGTTACCTTACGATGGTCATGAGCTGGAGATGGTGGTGATGCTTCCCGACCAGGGCAAGTTCGCTGAATTTGAACAGTCTCTGGATGGGGATAGGTTGAAAGAAATTATTGAGACCATCGCACCCACACAGGTCAACCTGCGCTTCCCCCGTTTTAAGATCGAGTCCCAGTTCGACCTGGGTGGTGCGCTGTCTGGCATGGGAATGCCCACCGCATTCACCGATCTGGCTGACTTCTCCGGCATGACCGGCAACCGTGATCTATACATATCCGCAGTCGTGCACAAAGCTTTTGTAGAGGTGGACGAGGCGGGTACGGAAGCTGCGGCTGCCACCGCTGTTGTCATGCGGGCCACAGCTATGCCTCTTGAGCCGAAAGTGGTTACCGTCGACCGGCCGTTCATTTTTATCATAAGGGACATACAGACAGAATCGGTAATTTTCGTAGGCAGGATGGTCAATCCGCTGTTATAGACCGACCATCGGGAATGGATTTACGCATCCGGCGTTGTTGGCGTCGATGAAACGGCCCTCGAGATCAGGCAGATAAACAGCGTCCAGAGAGCGGTTGAAAAGTGTTGTATAGCGCTCAATGGCCTCCTGCACAGCCACTTCATCCGATTTATACTTGCCCTTCAAGCCCAACTTCGCGGTCTTGACCGTCTTTAATACAAATATAATCTTTCTTTAACATAAATATAATCCTCGGTCTGCGGGTATATCAAAGCCGAAATTCAGTTCGGAATGGTGGGCTTGCTGTGACTGGTAAACATGTAGTATATTAGGCGGGTCGGGATCACGATAGATTATGTGGAGGTGTACAGTATATGAGGACAGCAAAAACATTGTCACGGATCATCCAGTTTTCTATATGCGTTATCATCATTGTTACACTGCTGGCCTGCGCCACCCCAAAACAGGCATTTGAATATGAATCGAATGCGTCGCTCAGACAGCAGCTGGCGCAGGCCCCCGCCTACCCGGAGATCGGATTTATTGTGTTCAGCGATCCCCATATCTACGATCCTTCGCTGGGTATTACCGGCAAGGCATTCGAGGCTTATCTGGATAAGGATCGCAAACTGCTGAGGGAAAGCCCCGAGATATTGGAATCAGCTATCGCATCGATTAAAAATCTTAAACACGATATCGTACTGGTGTCGGGCGATCTGACCAAGGACGGAGAAAAAGTCTCGCATGAGCTGTTCGCGAGCTACCTTGCTCAGTTGGAAGCGGCCGGTAAGAAGGTATATGTAGTGCCTGGCAATCATGACATTGTGAACGGGCACTCATACAAGTATGTCGGTGACAATATTGAGCGCGTGCCAAACATTACCGCCGAACAGTTTGCTCAGATGTATAACGATTTCGGTTTCAAGGATGCACTGCAGCGTGATCCGAACTCACTCAGCTATGTAGCCGAGCTTCAGCCGGGACTGTGGCTGCTGGCGCTGGATTCCAACCTCTACAGGGAAAATGTCGAAGACAAGGAATCTGTCACTGACGGCAAGTTCAGCGCCGAGACGCTGATGTGGATCGAAAAAATGCTTGGTCAGGCTGCCAAAGAGAACAAGGCCGTTATCGTAATGATGCACCATGGCATCATGGAACACTACGCCGGACAGCAGAAGAACTACGGCGAATATATTGTGGACGACTACGAGGAAGTGGCTAAGCTGCTGGCCAATTACAATGCTCGCCTGGTATTCACCGGACATTATCATGCCCAGGATATCACCGAGAAAAAGTATGACAACGGCAAGTTCGTGTTCGATATAGAGACAGGTGCGCTGGTGACATACCCCTGCCCGTTCAGAGTGGTAACCATCGATAAAGATCAAATAGCAACGATTGTGAGCGAGCGTGTAACGTCTATAGCTTCACACCCCGATAATTTCCCGGCATACGCCAAACAGTATCTGCAGGAAGGTATCGCAACCATTGCTACAGGTGTACTGGTGGGATATAAGGTTGACCGCCCCGAGGCGGAGAAGATCGCTCAGGAAATAGCGGTTGGCTTTGGCGCCCACTATGGCGGTGATGAGCAACTGGCGCCCGGCCAGACGATGGTTACGGAAACCGGTTTAAGCCCCCTGGCATGGCTGGTTATCCAATACCGCAAGGATCTGATTCTTGGACTCTGGAATGACCTGCCCCCGCCGGACAACAATCTGACGATAAACCTTAAGGACGGCAGCTGGAAGTAGGAAGCAGTCAGAAAATCACCAGCTGCGGCATTAAGGCCGGCCCTGATTAGTCACATATCAGGAGGTATCAGTATGGACGAGCAGAAGATCTGGTTCCTCGTGATAAACTCGTTGGGGGGCTTTGCGGTGATTGCCAGTTACGTGGCCGGCATGGTCAGCCATCCCAACACCGAGCAATTAACCTGGGGACGTATCACACCTGCGCTTAAGTCGGTTTATCTGGTGAGCATGCCGCTGGCGGCCGTGGGTTATTTATTCTTCCTCTATTTCATTCTGTTTCAGCTCGATGCAGGGACTGCCCGGATCTGGGGCTTCGATGGTTTCCTTGTCCTGGATATAATCTTCGCAGTTATACTGGTTTTCTCGGCCTTCTGGATGCCATTGACATATAAATTGATCGAGACTCAATGGCGGGGTTGGTGGGTTTATATTCGTATAGTGCTTTTCTTTGTCGCCCTGGGCTCCCTGGCACTATTATGTGCATTACTGATGATCAGTCAGAGAGAGCCGGCCTGGAGCTACTGGCTGGCAGTATCAGGCGCAGTCGTATTTTTTGTTCAGGCCGGTATCATTGATGCCTTTGTCTGGACGGCCATGTTCCCTTATAAATAGTCGCGACTGAAAGTTTTTATAAAAAACGTTACAATATCTTTTGAACCCGGCGCTCTGCAGCCAGCAAATCTATTCCGGATTCGATAGGAGACACTATGTGGCGTAAAGGATGGCGCGAACAGGCTCTATCACAGATCGAACAGCCCTGGGACCTGATCGTTATAGGGGGTGGAATCACAGGAGCCGGGGTGTTGTTTCAAGCCACTGCGGTGGGGCTCAAAGCACTGCTGGTGGAAGGAGGCGATTTTTCTTCGGGCACTTCGAGCCGATCTTCAAAGCTGATTCACGGCGGCCTGCGCTATATCTTGAACAAGCAGTACAAGGTGACTCAGGAATCGGTGCGGGAAAGGGAGTGGCTGTTGAAAGAAGCCCGCAATCTGGTGACCAAGCTGGGATTTGTGTTCCCAAACTTCGAACGTTATCACGTTAAAACCAGTCAGATCGGACAGATAATCGCTGTCTACGACCTGCTGGCGCCCAAATGGGACCACCGGGCCTACAGCAGGGAGAAAATACTGAAAGAATATCCCGTTTTGAAGTCGGAGGGTTTGCTTGGTGGTTACCTGTACTATGATGCGGCTATGGACGACAGCCGTATCGTCCTGCGCGTGTTGAAGGAATCTGTCAGGAACGGCGGCACTGCCATAAACTATCTGAAAGTGGAAAAACTCTTATCAGACGGCAGCGGACAGGTGCGTGGCGTAGCTCTCAAAGATACGTCATCGCCGTCCGGCAAGACCTTCGAAGTTAATGCCAGAGTGTTGGTTAATGCATCCGGACCATGGGCTGATCAACTGCGAGGGCAGATCGGCCAATCCGCCCGGCTGCGCAGGCTGCGCGGCAGCCACCTCATCTTTCAACGCGAGAAGCTGCCTATGAAGGATGCGCTTACGTTGTTGCACCCGAAGGACAATCGTGCCATGTTCGTTATTCCCTGGGAGGGGACCACCATGATCGGTACTACGGACATAGACCACGATCCGGCTCTGGATGTAAACCACAGCGAACCGTTTGCCAGCCAGGATGAGATAAGCTACATACTGGATGCCTCGGCGTTTCTCTTCCCCGGCCTGGCCCTCAATCAAAGCGACGTGATTTCATCGTTCGCCGGCCTGCGTCCCATAATCAAGGGAGGCGCCGACACGCCCGGCAAAGAGTCGCGCGCACATGCTCTGTGGGAAGAGAATGGCCTTATTACCATTACGGGCGGCAAGTACACTACTTTCTGTATTATGTCGCGCCAGACAGTGGCGGCCGTGCTTAAGAAATTGGGCAGGCTGCCGGTGGTGAAGAACAAGCGTATCTTTCCCAAGCTGCCTCGCATAAGCGCACCCAATATTGATCCCTCTACCCTGGCTTACCTGCTGGGGCGGTACGGCAATGACACGGCTGAGCTGATTAAGACGGCAGGCGCCGGAGAGCTTGAACGAATAGGCAGTTTGCCCAATGTTTGGGCTGAGTTGCGCTGGGCGGCTCGCGCAGAGGGCGTGATACATCTTTCCGACCTGTTGCTGAGGAGGGTCAGGATTGGAATGCTGCTGTCCGGAGGCGCGGAGGACCTGCTGGCTCGCATACGCAAAGCAGTGCAGGCTGAGCTCGGATGGGGCGATGAGCAGTGGCAGGCTGAGTCAGCCGCTTATATGGATACCTGGCGAAGATATTACAGCCCCAAACCCGGCTGAAAATAATATCGAGGCGCTGTATCTCAAAACACTGAATATATTTATCTGCAGGAGGATTCATGTCACACAAAGACCGTTTTTACCCCCAATGGTGCGAAGAGGAAGCACCTCCCCGCTCGTTTCGTAGTCTCATTAAATACGGCGACCCCGCAGGTTTCAAACACCCTAATCCCGGCATGTTCCAGCTGATCAAGGAAAACTTCGGCATGACGAACGACGATTTTAAACAGCCCAGCCTTTGCATGGACGAGATAAAAATCGAAATACCTCCAAAGCTGCCCGCATCGCAGATTGAGGTACTTAAGAACATCGTGGGCGCCGGTAACTATTTTATGGACACTTACAACAGAACACGCACATCATATGGCTCGGGAATTATCGACGTGCTGCGCCTGCGAAACCATATATTTGAGAACCTGCCGGATATAGTACTTTGTCCGCGCGACCGCAGGGATGTCCGGGAAGTTGTCAGGTTCTGTGACGAAAATCGTATACCTTTGTACGTAGTCGGCGGCAATTCCAGCGTTACACGAGGCAAAGAAGCGGTGAAAGGCGGCGTCTGCCTGGATATGAACACGCATATGAACAAGGTCATCTCCATCAACGAAAACAACCAGACCGTCACGGTGGAGGCCGGCATTATGGGCCCGGACCTGGAAAGGATATTAAATAATGCGCCTGCCACACTCAAAGCTAAAAGGCGCTATACCGTGGGCCATTTCCCTCAGTCCTTCGAGCATTCCTGTGTGGGTGGTTGGGTGGTCACACGAGGCGCCGGCCAGAACTCAACCTATTATGGCAAAATCGAAGATATGGTGATATCACAGGAATATGTCACGCCCATCGGCGAGTTTAAAACACTGGAATTTCCGAGGTCGGCAACCGGGCCGGATTTCGACCAGATCATGATCGGAAGCGAGGGGACATTCGGCATTCTGGTCAGCTGTACGCTCCGTCTGTGCCGTTATATGCCGGAGAACAGGCGCAGGTTCTCTTATCTATTCAAGAGTTGGGAGGGAGCCCTCGAAGCCTGTCGCGAGGTTATGCAGGGCGAGTTTGGATTCCCCTCGGTCTTCCGGATTTCAGATCCCGAAGAAACCGACGTGGCCCTGCGCATGTACCACGTTCACGGCACGCCTGTCGACTCGGTGCTGAGGGCGCTGGGCTATAAGCCCATGCAGCGCTGCATGTTTATCGGCATGTCCGAAGGAGACGGTGATCTGGCACGGCTGGTGGCCAAAAAGTTAGACAGGATATTCAGGAAACACGACGTCTTCAACCTTAGCATAGCCAAAGTCACCCAGTCCTGGGAGAAAACCCGCTTCACCGATCCTTTCATACGTGAGGACCTGATGGATTACGGTGTGCTGATCGATACCCTGGAGTGCGCCGTCACCTGGGACAATCTTGCGCAGGTGCATGCAGACGTCAGGGCGTTCATCAAGTCACGACCGAAAACCATCTGCATGACGCACCTTTCGCATGCCTATCCTCAGGGCGGGAACCTGTATTTCATATTTGTTGCCAAGATGAAGGAGATCAATGAGTACCTTGAACTTCAATACGGCGTGCTGGATGCTATTCAGAAAGCCGGAGCTACCATGAGCCATCACCATGGCGTGGGCAAACAGACCGCGCCCTGGCTGGAAGGGCAGATCGGCAAGGCTCAGGTCGACGTTATACGTGCTTTACGCGACCATTTCGACCCGCACCATATCATGAATCCTGGCGGCACACTGGGTCTGGATATGTCGGAAGAACAAATGGCAAAACGATGGGGTTTCAGGAAATAAGTTACATGGGCAGGAGTTGATTCCCGTCATTACTTTATAGATAATCGAATATAACGTGGAGGTTTGCCATGGCTGAGAACTTGCTGGCAATCGATGTTGGAACACAGAGCGTACGAGTATTGCTGTTTGATCCCAGAGGGAAGCTGATCGCTAAACATCGCGTGCCTTACGAGCCTTATTACTCCGATGCGCCGGGCTTGGCCGAACAGAAGCCGCAGCTCTGGTGGGAATCTCTGGCCAAGGCCTGCCAGGGCCTCTGGCAGAAGCCTGAGGTAAAGAAAGACAGTATTGCCGCGGTGTCGCTTACCACGCAACGGGCGACCATGATAAATGTCGATGAGAATGGCGAACCTCTCAGGCCGGCCATCCACTGGCTTGACCAGCGTCGCACGTTGGGGCAACCGCCGGTGGGGGGCTTCTGGGGCGCGGCTTTTGCTGTGGCCGGGGCCAGTGAGACTGTCGCTTACCTGCAGGCCGAGGCGGAGGCCAACTGGATACGCACGCACCAGCCGGAGATCTGGAAGAAAACTCATAAATACCTTTTCGTGTCCGGCTACCTGACCTACCTGTTGACAGGCAGATTTGTAGATTCCGTCGGCTGCCAAGTCGGATATATTCCCTTCAACTATAAGAGCCAGTCCTGGGAAGCCAAGGGCAGCTGGAAATGGCAGGCTATCCCGATGGATCCCAGGATTTTGCCCGACTTGATACTGCAGGGTAAAGTGCTGGGAGAGATAACGGCCAAAGCATCGGAGACTACGGGAATACCGGCGAGGTTGCCTTTAATCGCCGCTGCCGCAGACAAGGCCTGCGAAGTACTGGGATCAGGCGCCCTTGAACCGAACGTAGCCTGTCTCAGCTATGGAACAACTGCCACCATCAATACTACTCACGATAAGTATATAGAGGTTATACCTCTCATACCCCCTTACCCGGCTGCTGTGCCGAAACTTTATAACTTTGAGATACAGATTTTCCGCGGCTACTGGATGGTTAGCTGGTTCAAGCAGGAATTTGGCCTGCGGGAACAAAGAATATCGGATGAAAAGGGCGTGGAGCCGGAGGTCCTCTTCGACGATCTGGTCAAAGCAGTCCCGCCCGGTTCCCAAGGGCTTGTGCTGCAGCCCTACTGGTCCCCCGGGCTGCGGTTTCCCGGGCCTGAAGCTCGCGGCGCCATAATCGGCTTCGGCGATTCGCATACCCGCGCCCACATCTATCGCGCCATACTGGAGGGTCTGGCTTACGCACTGAGAGAAGGCAAAGAGAAAACAGAGAAGCGCAGCGGTGTGAGGATAACCGACCTGCGTATCGCAGGCGGAGGAAGCCAGAGCAACGCCGCCATGCAGCTAACTGCGGATATCTTCGGACTCCCCACCGCCAGACCACACGTCTATGAGGCATCAGGTCTGGGGGCCGCTATAGATGCCGCTGTGGGAGTGAAGATACACGGGGATTATAAATCGGCTGTAAGCGAGATGACGCATCTGGGTGATTGTTTCGAGCCCAATCAGGATACACAGGCCGTTTATGAAAAGCTTTATCACGATGTTTATCTCAAGATGTATAACAGGTTGAGACCACTCTACCAGGAGATTAAAGCTATCACCGGCCGGGCCGGCGCAGTGGGTTGACGAGCTGCCCGGGCTTGATTGCTTAATCGTGAATCTGTTTTCGGCTTTACGTTCCGGCAGTAGCAGGTCTGATGATAATCACAAAAGCGGTGGCTATGATTAGTCCTGCGGCTGCAGCTAAATAAGGGATTTGATAGTCACCCGTCGCATCGAAAATACTGCCCGCTACCCAGGGGCCTATTCCCAGGCCTATGCCGTCCGAGACCATGAGGGCGCTGAATACGGATCCCAGCGCCTTCCCACCGAAAACACTGCGTGTAATACGTACCATCTGTGTGACGAATCCACTGTAAGTGATGCCGTAGATCGAGGCAAAGACGTAGAATGCCCAGGGTTCGCTGCAGAGGGCGATAAAGGCAGTATTCAACCCCAGCAAAACGGTGCAAAATAGCATTATCGGTTTGATACCGATTCTGTCGGAAAGGACGCCGGAGGATAGCCTGCCGACTATACCGAAAATTCCGATCAGTGTAATCAGAATAGCAGCATGTACTGAGTCTATTCCTGAATCCACGGCATAAGGAACAAGGTGAAGCATAACCAATCCCAGGCTGGATAGAAAAAGCAGAAACATGGCAAAGAGCATCCAGAACTGGCCGGTGCGGACGGCCTGCGAGACTGTCAGCCCGATTTCCAGGTCCGAAGTAGCGGATTGTTGAGTCGAAGTCGGGTCCTTGCCGTCGGATGAGTCCGGTATAGAGATACTGCGCGGAGGGCTGCGCATCAGCAGAGTAGCCGGTATGCAGAAAACAGCCACAACTATACCTGACAGGAGAACAGCTGATCGCCAGTCAATCGACGTGATGAGACAGCTTATGAGGAGAGGGATGGTTGCCGTTCCCAGACTTATACCCAGAGTGGCAACTCCCACGGCAAGGCCCTGTCTTCTGGTAAACCACACTGATACCAGAGCAACGGGGATGGCAAACGAAGCGCTGATGCTGAGTCCCACCAGCAGCCCGGTGAATACATATAACTGCCACAATTCATGAATTTGGGAGCTTAGAATCAGCCCCAGGCTCAGAAAGCCAACCGATACAGCCAGGACCCATTTGTAACCGAAACGGTCGGCAAGTATGCCTGTGAAAGGCAGGGTGGTGGCATATGCGGTACCACAAACCAGCATAACGGCCGAGGCCAGCCCGCGCGACCAGCCGAACTCATTCACTATAGGCAGGAATAAAACACCGTAGCTGAAATTCACCCCGCTCATAATGAAGGTGATGACAAAGGCGGAGGCCACCACCACCCAGCCGTAATGCAATTTCTTTTTGCTTATCATTCGCTGTCCGGCTGATAGTATTGATAGAGAGCTGTATTAGAACAAAGTATACCCGATAGCCAATGTGAATAGTAAATTAATTGGATTGTGTGAGACCTGGTTGAAAGGGACGGTCTTAATTACGCATCTTCACGTGTGTATCGGGGGCGGCCTTCGCTGGGGCCATGGCGTTTGATGTTGTACATGGCGGCGTCGGACTTGCGCATCAGAGCCTCCATGTCTTCACCATCGTCGGGGTAGACGGCCAGCCCCATACTGGCCGACATATTCAAGCGGCTGCCCTGTAGGGAGAACGGCTCCTTGAAGGCAAGAGCGATCTTGTCGATGATCTTTTTGGCATCCTCTATCATATGCAGCTCAGGCATGAGCAAGAGAAACTCATCGCCTCCCATACGGGCTACCGTGTCACTTAAACGGACGCTCTCTTTTAACCGTATTGCTATGGCTTTGAGCAGATCGTCCCCGGCCTGGTGTCCTAAAGTGTCATTGACCGATTTAAAACGGTCGAGGTCGACCGCAATAATGGCCAGCCTGTGTTTATTGCGGTGAGCCTGTGCCAGCGCCATAGTAAAGCGATCATTGAGCAATACCCGGTTGGGCAGGCCTGTCAGAAAATCGTGAGTAGCCATCTCCGACAGCTTCTGTTCGAACATCTTTCGTTCGGTTATATCGCGGGCGATGCCCTGGATGGCGTATGGTTTGCCGTCACGCCGGATAAGAGAAGACTGAACTTCCACATATAAATATGTGCCATCCTTGCAGCGCAGCTTGAATTCCATCAGTTCCTTGTACAGCCCCGGCACGCCGGCCTTATTTAACATCGCCAGTACCACCGGCAGGTCCTCAGGATCAAAAAGCGATGCCACGTTCAGTGTGGACATTTCCTCTTTGCTATAACCGATGAGTTCCATGGTAGCGTGGTTGGCATCCAAAAACCTGCCTTCGAAATCGAGGATGTATATTAGGTTAAGAGAGCTGTCAAAAAGTGCCCGGTAGCGTTCCTCGCTCTGTTTTAACGCCTGCTCGGCCTGCAGACGCTCCGATATGTCTATACCCATGCCGACGAGATAAGGCTTATTTCCGATATCGACCCGGGCGCCGGTCAGCAGGTATCGTGTTTTGCTGCCGTCTTTCGCCAGTACCTGGGTTTCAATGGAGGAGTAGCCTTTGGAGAATACCTCACCAATTTTAGACGCAACCCTCTCCCTGTCTTCCTCAGCTATGGTGTTCAGCGCATTCATATTGCTCAGCTCCATAGCTGAATATCCGGTAACCTTCTCCTCGTTTTTGTTCCATCTTATGATGTTTCCTTTTTCGTTGAGCGTATAGAAAATGCCCGGCATGCTATCCATTACCGAGTCCGTGAAGTTTTTCTCCTCCAGTAAGGCCTCTTCGAGTTGTTTCCGTTCGGTGATGTCTCGGGAGATACTGCGGAAGCCGATCGGCTGGCCTGTCTCGTCCCTGCGCAGGTCTATAGAGCTCTCTGCGTAAATAATTGTCCCATCACGGCGCAGTATTTTATGCGAGAAGGCCTTGTTGGGTTGCCCTGTCCTGAATACCTGGTTGAATGCCAGGAACATATTCTTGATTTCATCCGGCGGGACGCTGAAGCTGAAATTCTTCCCCAGCAGCTCCTCTTTGGAGCAGAGAAGATTTGCACAAACAGAATCGTTAACGAATGTAAAATTGCCCGCCAGGTCCACCTCGTAATATGAGTCGTACATCTGCTCGAGGATTGTGCGGTGCAATTCCTCAGACCGTGAAAGAGCTGTTTGCAGACGCCTGCTCTCTGTGACATCGCGACTGACACAGATAAACCCCGTTATTCTGCCCGCCGATTCCCTCAGAGGTGAGATACAGGTCTCAACCGATATTACGATGCCGTCCTTACGTTTGACCCTGTGTATGAAACCTGTGTTGGTCTGGCCGGATTTGAAAACCTGGTTAAAGGCATTATAGACAATCTCTCGATCTTCTTCCGGTATAATGAGGTCGGAATGTTTGCCATCCAAATCATGGAGATTGTAGCGAAGGCTGACGCACATAGAGTTGTTGGTGAAAATGAAGTTGCCCGACAAATTCACCTCAAAACAGGCGTCGTACATCTGTGAAAGCATAGCGCTGTGCATCTGTTCTGATACGGCCAGGGCTTCCTCAAGCATTTTGCGCTGGTGGATGTCCATAAAGCTGCCCAGAGTAGCGCGCCGACCTTTGTAATCAATCGGTGATACCGTCTCCATCACCCACATCACATCGCCGTTCTTTTTCAGGAAACGGTATTCAAATGGATTTTGCTTGCGACGCTGCTTCAGCATACTGATGGCTGCCCTGCGTACCATCTCGCGGTCATCGGGATGGACGAGTTTGAGAGATTCCTGCCCAAGCAGCTCTTTAATAGAATATCCCGTCAGGGTTTCGAAGAAGGGGCTGAGGTAGACGAACTCACCGTCCTGAACTATGTAGATGCCGGCGCTGGTGCTCTGGAGCAGAGCCTGACCCAGAGCGGCCTGGTCAGCTTGGTTGGCAGTGATTTTCCCGCTGCTTGCGCATTTCTTTTGGGTCGGTTTACGCGGGTTTGCCATGTATCGCCTCTATAACTACCTCATACCTAAACTTCAACCTGCATCACGGACCGGCATAAATCGTAGTGAGTTATCAGCTGTTTATACACACGGGCTAAGAAATAATCTTCTGATTATAACATATTGAGCCGTACTATTTGAACATGCAGTTTCAGGCAGCAGCTAATCGTAATAACCGGCCTGTATCTCTCCGACGGTCTTGAAAAGGATCCTGAGATTATCCTCGGGCATAGTATACTGTATCTCATGCGTGGTTCCCAGTATGTGGCGGTTTTTAGCCCTGCCGATGCGATAGCATGCGATAATATCCTGCTTATACTCCTCCGGCGTCATAGACTCTCCCCTCTGAATATCGATGCCGGTCACGAAACACAGCTTGTCCCCGTATTTGTCCACGGCGAGATGGAAATCGTTTCCGGCTGCCGGCTGGAATGATTGCAGCATATCGATACCCATTTCTACGTAATATTCGAGGAACGGCATCTGGTAACCGCAGGAATGCAGGCATACCAGAGCTCCATCTTCGTGTGCGGCGTCAACCTGCTTTTTCAGCCTGGGGTACATGAATTCCTTCCACATTTTCATCGAGATAAGCGGGCGGTTATTATAGCCGTAATCATCGTAGATAAATACAACGTCCGCCCCTGCCTTTATACTCCTGCGGGCGATCTCAATTTCGTGGTCGATGAACCTGTCCATGAACGATTTGATCTCATCCGGATATTCAATTAGCCATGTCATGTACTTTTCCAGGCCTATCATCTGGTTGCTGGTCCAATCGTGAGGACCCCAGGCTTCTGCAGCTATGCTGTGGCCAGGGTATTGCTTCCTGTACCGGCGGAAGGTGTCGTAGAGGCTGTCCCTGGTTGCATCGGGAAAACGGTAATTCTTAAGGTCGTCAATCTTCTTGACGGGGGGGTCTATCATGTCGGGATAGATACCTCCGCCTATCTTGCGGCCGACATTGTAGATATCAATGATATCGATGTGGCCTTTTTTATAGCTCCATTTGCTGTAATTCGGTGTGGCGTAAGAGGCCAGCACCATGTCCGCACCCAGATTAATGCCGTAGGCATTGGCGAAATTATAGCTGTGAATGTCCCAGAGCAGGGGCAGGAACCTCCAGAGCTCGGCGGCCTGCATATATCCACCCTTTTTGAGCCGATTCCAGAGGAATTTTGCCGCCAGGTCCCTGTTCCATTGACCGGAGGGCTTATATTCGGCCATCAGCCTGCAGCCTGTGTGTGCTTCGATCCAGTAGAATACAGGCACACGGTCAGAGGGCAGCCCCCTTGCAGTCGCATGAATCCTCTCTTTAGGTGTCATAGCGACTTTGCTCCGGCTACTCATGGCCTGTCTCCTGATGGGTATGAAGTCTGTCTAATTCTTACGAGCAACGATAGAGCGCGCGTATTCTCTGCCGGCTATACAGTCCGGGCCATAAAAATCCGCCCCTATATTTTTGGCGTAGTTATCGTTGAGAGGGGCTCCTCCTACCATGATTTTTACACCTTGGTGTAATCCTTCCCTGTCAATAGCTTCAATAACGTCCTTCATCATATACATTGTGGTGGAGAGCAGGGCGGACATGCCCATTACATGGGGTCTGTGCTCTTTGACGGCCTCCACGAACTGCTGGGTTGAAACGTCCGAGCCGAGGTCCACCACTTCGAAGCCGGCGCCTTCCAGCGCCATGATGAGCAGGTTCTTGCCGATATCGTGCAGATCACCTTTGACCGTGCCAACCACGGCTTTGCCGCTTCTGGTGACCGTTCCGGTTGTTGAGCGCTGCTTGATAACATTCACACTTTTCTGCATGGCCTTGGCCGATACCAGCAGTTCAGGCAGGAAGTACTCGCCGTCCTGGAAAAGCTTGCCAACCACGTCCATGGCTGGTATCAATGCTTGCTCCATCAATACTTCGGCCGATCCGCCTTCGTCCAGTAACCTGGCAACCATGGCTGCTGCCCTGTCAGACTTGCCGTCTATTACCAACTGCTTTAGTTCTTCCATGCTTTTTCTCCTAGTTATATTAAAGGCCTTCAACTGTATCCGATTGTGCATTATGACAATAAAAGAAACATTTTACAAATGCAGGGCGTGACTTTCAATCCGGCAATTTTCCTTATGTGAGTATGCCTGCTGCTTGACTGATCGATGCAATGGCAGTTTAATAGTACTCGTGGTTTTTAGCAGGGGTGAGTAATGCCTTTTTCGCAATGGGTACTTATGACTTACCCGTCGTATGCCATATGCATCGCAATAATTGTTATCTCGGTAGCTTTTGGCATATGCGGTGTATTGATTGTACGTCGTTATGTCGATCGCTCGAAGCTGAAAAGTCACCATGACATTGCCGGTCCGCTTTTTGCCACACTGGGTGTTATCTACGCCGTTTTACTGGGCTTCACCACCGTTATTGTCTGGCAACAGTATGAAGATGCTAATATAACGTTGAACAAGGAGGCAAATTACTACGCCGATATTTATCGGGACATGAACGGACTTTCACCCGAATTCAAGGAGAAAGGCGAGGCGGCAATGGATGAATATATAGATGCAGTCATAAATGACGAATGGAAAGGGATCGGCTACGGAAAGCGCAGCGAAAAAGTTCAGGCCCTGGCGGCGCGGATATGGGAGCTTTACAGCAATTATCAACCGCAAACCGAGACCCAGAAAATATTTCTGGCCGAGTCTGTGCGGAAAATGAATGAGGCCGGTGAGATGAGGCGGCAGCGTCTAATGGATGCAAGCAATGGACTGAATCCTGTTCTCTGGCTTGTCCTCATCATGGGCGGATGCATTACGATCAGCTTTACCTTCTTCTTTGGGTCCGATAACCTGATCCTCCAGTTGGTGATGACCACCCTGCTGTCGGCGCTTATTGGTCTTATGCTTTTCACCATACTGGCCATGGATCATCCCTACTCGGGCGATGTAAGCGTAAAACCTGATGCCTTGATTCAGATGTTGTCATACATAAAAGATTAAAATTACGGCCGGCCTGTAAAAAATTCAATATACATGGCAAAGGCTTTCAGCGGCCGACGCTTTGCTTACGTTTAATTTCAGTTGTATACTTACTGCAAATTTGACGGAATAAATTTGTAGTGAATTCGATCAAGATACTGCTTGCCGAGGACCATGCCGTTGTAAGGGAGAGCATCCGGGAGGCGTTGACACGCGAGCGGGAGTTCAAGATTGTTGGTGAAGCGAGCAACGGCAGCGAGGCTGTCAATCTTGCTCGCGAATTGAAACCAGATGTAATAGTCATGGACGTAGCTATGCCCGGGCTGAACGGGATTGAAGCTACCAGGCAGATCAAGTCATTTCACCCCGGTGTATCTATACTGGTGCTCACAGCCTACGACGATGAGCAGTATATTTTCTCAGTGCTTTCGGCGGGCGCTGCAGGCTACCTGCTGAAAGACGTCGGTGTGTCTGACCTTGTGGAAGGTATCAAGACCGTATATAAAGGCGAGTCCGTGCTGCATCCCAATATAGCCAAGAAGGTTCTGCAAAAATTCCGCACAGGCAAGGCCGAGGCTGTGGAAGAACCGGCGGCGGATCTGCTCAGCGATAGGGAGATTACCGTTCTGAAGCTGGCCGCCGGCGGCCTCAGCAATAACGCCATTGCACAGGAGCTTCATTTGAGCGTGAGCACTATAGAGAGCCATCTCAGAACGATTTTCAGTAAACTGGGTGTAGGCTCAAGGACAGAGGCGGTGGTCGAAGCCATGAAGAGAAATTGGTTGAGTCTTAAGGACCTGAGCTGACCGGGCGGCCATGCCTTATATCAGCGTCATCTTAATACTGTTGATTGCCCTGGCTGTAACGGCAGGGCTGCTCATCTTTTTCGTAGTCAAACTTTATCTTGACAGGGAGGACCTGCGCACCAGCTCGGACGTTATTTTGGCTCGTGTGCTGGGCCGTTTCCCCCTTCCCGTGTTTGCCGTAAATAAAAAGCACCATGTCATTCAATGGAACAAGGCGCTGGAGGTGCTTTCAGGCATCAGCAAGGAAGAAGTGATGGGTACAAACAATCAGTGGAAAGCCTTTTATGGGAAGGAAAGGCCGGTGTTGGCCGACCTTATAGCGGATGGAGCTTCGGAGGAGGAGATATCTGCTCGCTATCAGGGCAGCGCCAGAAAATCGGCTCTTATCAGGGGCGCCTATGAAGCCGAGGATTTCTTTCCATTGCTGGGCGAAGACGGTAAGTGGTACCACTTCACTGCCAGCCCTCTCACCAGCCGGGGAAAGGTAATAGGGGCCATCGAAATACTGGAGGATGTAACAGAGAGGCATATAGCCGAGCAGAACCTGCGCTACTATGCCAGGCAGATCACGCGGGTACAGGAGGAAGAGCGCAAGTACATCGCCAGAGAACTTCACGACACAACAGTGCAAACGTTGGTGGCTTTGATCTATCAGATGGATAATTTCCGGTCGGGCAAACCTGTTCTTACGGAGGAGGAGACGGCAAAGCTCAATGCCATATATCAGAGAATGAAGACGGCGGTTGAAGAGGTCAGGAGGTTCAGCAGGCAGCTTCGTCCGCCGGTTCTGGATGACCTGGGCCTGCTCCCGGTGCTTGAGTGGCTCAAAGGCGAACTGAAGAAGATGTATGAAATGGAGGTCGAGATCACAGTCACGGGTGAACATAAACGGCTCCAGCCTGACACGGAGCTCGCCCTGTTCCGCATTATCCAGGAGGCTCTTATTAATGCTGCCAAGCATGCCAAGGTTTCATCGGCCGCCGTGCTGATCAAATATCTCGAACATCACATTGATGTTAGCGTGATTGATCGTGGAGTGGGATTCGACCTGGCCGGTAAAATTGATTTGTTGCCGAGGGATGGCAAGCTGGGCCTGGCCGGCATCGTAGAGCGTGTGCAGATGCTCGGAGGAAAGGTGGATATCGATTCGGTCAGAGGCAGGGGCACCACCATTAACGTAGAGGTAGCGCTCTGAAATGAGTCTATCGAACTGCAAAGACGGACATAATCGCCCGCCCGTCAGCCGGGTTCTGCGACGGCCTGTCACTATCCGGAGGATTTAAAAATCAGCGCCGCCAGCGGAGGTAGCGTAATACTGAGCGAATACGGCCTGCCGTGAAAGGACTTTAATTCGGCTTCGGCTGCCCCGAGATTGCCCTGGCCGCTCCCGCCATATTCCGCGGCATCACTGTTAAGTACCTCTATCCAATTTCCTCCCCGTGGAACACCCACGCGGTATCCCGAATGCGGCAAAGGTGTAAAATTCAAGGACACAAGAAAAACATCTTCTGTGGAGCTTCCGCGGCGCAGATAGCCTACCACACTGTGCATCGCATCATTGCAGTCCACCCATTCGAACCCGCCGGCATCGAAATCCAGCTCGTAGAGCGCCGGTTCGCTTCTGTAGAGCCGGGCGATGTCCCCCACCAGTTTTTGCAGCCCGCTGTGTGGAGCATACTGCAGAAGATGCCAGTCCAGGCTTCTCTCGTGGTCCCACTCCTTCCATTGCCCGAATTCGTTTCCCATGAAAAGCAGCTTTTTACCCGGCTGCGTGAACATGCAGGAAAACAGCAGGCGCAGGTTGGCGAACTTCTGCCAGTCGTCGCCGGGCATTTTACCTGTGAGCGAGGACTTGCCGTGCACAACCTCGTCGTGGGATAGGGACAGGACAAAGTTCTCACTGAAGGCATAGAGCATGCGGAATGTCAGCTTATCGTGATGATACTTTCGATGAACAGGATCCTTGGAAAAGTACTCCAATGTGTCGTGCATCCATCCCATATCCCATTTCATGCCAAAGCCCAGCCCTCCCACATAAGTAGGCCGGCTGACCATTGGCCAGTCGGTCGATTCCTCAGCGATGGTCTGAGCATCCGGATAGCTGAGATAAATCTCTTCGTTGAAACGGCGTAGAAATGAGATCGCATCAAGGTTTTCCCGACCTCCGAACTGATTAGGCACCCATTCATCTTTTTTACGTGAGTAGTCGAGGTACAGCATAGAGGCCACGGCGTCCACACGTAGCCCGTCCACGTGGTATTTATCCAGCCAGAACAAAGCGCTGCTCAGCAGGAAGCTGCGCACCTCGTGACGGCCGTAGTTGAAAATATAGCTCTTCCAATCGGGATGGAATCCCCTGCGCGGATCGGCATGTTCATAAAGGTGCGAGCCGTCGAAAAAGCCCAGTCCGTGATCATCATTGGGGAAATGCGAGGGAACCCAGTCGAGTATGACCCCGATATTATTCTGATGCAGGTAATCCACCATGTACATGAAGTCCTGGGGAGTGCCGTAGCGGCTGGTGGGAGCGAAATAGCCTGTTACCTGATATCCCCAGGAACCGTAGAAAGGGTGCTCCATGACCGGCATCAATTCTACATGTGTGAAACCCATATCATTGACATAATCCGCTAATCTGGGAGCGAGCTCCCTGTAGCTTAGATGCCTGTTGTTATCTTCCGGCAGGCGCATCCACGATCCGGGATGCACTTCATATATGGATATGGGAGCATCCAGCCCGTTTGCCTTGCCTCGCCCGTCCATCCATTGCCGGTCCTTCCACGTGTAAGATAAATCCCAGACTATGGATGCTGTTTTAGGCGGGGTTTCGCTGTGGAAGGCAAAAGGATCGGCTTTCTCTATTTTATAGCGGCGTATATTAGACTCGATATGATATTTATATAAGGCGCCCTGACCGGGGCCGGGGATGAACCCCTCCCAGATACCTGAATTTTTGCGGGGAGAGAGTCTGACGCCTCGCTTTTCCCATCCATTGAAATCCCCGGTGACAAAAACATGCTGTGCATTTGGCGCCCAGACGGCGAAGTAGGTACCATCGTGCCCGTTCTTTTGCACAGGATGTGCTCCCATCTTGTCATAAAGGCGCAGGTGGCTGCCCTCGTTGAAAAGATAGATATCGTCTTCGCTCAGCAGACTGAAATCCTGGCTATCGGCGCTCATGTTTTATAATAAATGCGATTAAACTGCCCGTTGATCCTGGAATTTAAAGCCCTTTTCTTTGAACAACACCAGGCAGGCGTCCACCGCCTGCGCATCGTAAAGGGTGGAGCGGTTTTGGGTTATCTCTTCCAGTGCTTTCTCCACGCCCAAAGCGGGACGATAGGGGCGGTGAGAACTCATGGCCTCCACCACGTCAGCCACCGCCAGTATCCTCGCCTCCAGCATGATCTGCTCTCCGGCAAGGCCCTGAGGATAACCGGAACCGTCCATCCTTTCATGATGCTGCCACACTATGTGCGCGATCGGCCCTGAAAATTTAATCGACCTGACGATGTTGTAGCTGGCTTCGGCATGGGCCTTGGCCAGACCAAGCTCGAGGCTGGTGAGCTTACCCGGCTTGCTCAGTATCTCCGAGGGGACGTAGACCTTGCCCACATCGTGCAGCAGGCCTGCCACGGCCAGATCCTGTACCCGATTCTGCTCCAGGCCGATCTCTGTAGCTATGGCCACCGCAAGCTGGCTGACCATACGCTGGTGGCCGGCGGTATAGGGGTCGCGCAACTCGCTCATCATGGCTATGGCCTCAATGGTCCCATCCAGTGTGGAGCTGGCCTTATCAAGAGCCGTTTTCAGGTCTTCCGCCGCCTTCTTGCGCCCGGTAATATCTTCGCCTATACCATAGACGCCGATCACCTTGCCGTCAATAATGATAGGGGTGCTGGTGACGAAGCAGTCGATTTTTTTACCGTTTTTAGTGATTATCGTTAACTCGTAGGCCTGGGGTTCTCCGCCACAAGCTCTGGCGAAATGGCGCCGCACGGTCTCCAGGTGTTCAGGCGCTATAATCTGTAGCAAAGACATCGTCTCCGCCTCCGCTTCAGAATAACCGGAGAGCATAACTGCGGCGGCGTTAATGCTGGTGAAGCGTCCCTGAAGGTCCAGTGAATAAACAGCATTTGGGTTATGCTGGAAGAGCGAGCGGTAACGCTGTTCGCTTTCTTTTAGGGCTGCCTCAGCCTTTTTTAGCTGCGTTATATCCTGGATGATCACGTTGAAGCCTGCCAGCCGCCCGTCTATTATCAGGGTGCTGGGGTTAGTGAACAGCCAGATGGTCGACCCGTCTTTGCGCATGCCGCGGAATTCAACGGCGGGTAGTGTCTGCGACTTTGCCACCGCTTCCATAAAATCATTGACTATTTTATTTTTATCATCGGGGTGAATGAAATCGAAGAATTGCCTGCCCATCACCTCGTCCCTGCTGTAGCCGTAGATCTCACACAGCCTGTCGTTAACCAGTGTCAGGACTCCTGTTTCGTCGGCCACCGCCACGCCGGATGAAGACGTCTCGATCAGGCTGCGGTATTTCGATTCACTTTCGATCAGTGCTTTTTCGGCCTGTTTGCGCTGTGTAATATCGCGCGATATACCCATCACACCGTCGAATTTACCATTCTCATCGCCGATGACCGTGAAGGATGTCTCGGTCCATTTGGTCGAGCCGTCCTTGCAGAAGACTTCCATCTCGCCTGTGTATGTGACCGGGCCGCCGCCCGGATCGCTTTCAAATCGCGATATGGCGTCTGCCACTCCGTTCATTACCGGTTCGACAGATGAAGCTACGATAACCTGTTCCGCCTTCATCTCTAGTATCTCCTGCGGCATGTATCCCCTCTGCTTATAAACCGAAGGGCTGAAGTAAGTGTAGCGGAGATGTTTATCAGCAGACCATATTACATCGCTGGTATTCTCGGCTATGACGTTATAGCGCTCCTCGCTTCTCTGTAACTCCCGCCTGGTTCCGGCGCGCTCTATCACAATACCTATATTCGCTGCTATGGCCTCCAATGAATTGCGGATAACATCAGGCATATCGTTAATGGTATGTGAATAAATACCCAGGGA
>JAFGHL010000008.1 GCA_016930155.1 Dehalococcoidia bacterium
CGGTGGCAATCATCTTGCCGCCGAAACGGGCGCGCAGGCGCTTTATCTCACGACCTGCTATAATCAAAATATTACGCATGGGCTAAAGCAAGTTTAAATCTGTAATGACGCCAATGATAGAGCCAATTGTCCAACTTTCATGCATCTCGAAGGTCTATAATGATGTTTACGCCGTAAAAGACCTCGACCTGGAAATCAATCGCAGGGAGATCGTGGGGATCATCGGGCACAACGGGGCCGGCAAGACCACCGCCATCAAGATGATCGTCGGCCTGATAGCCCCCACCTCGGGTGAGCTCAGGGTGATGGGCATGGACATCCAGAAGGAGGGGCTGAAGATCAAGAAGTCGCTGGGGTACCTGCCGGAAGAAAACGCCCTCTATGAGAACATGTCGGCCATGGAGTACATGGGCTTCTTCGCCAACATCTACGGCATGTCGGCGGCAGAGACAAAAAAGCGCGGCGCATCGCTGCTGGGATCGCTCAAGCTGGACACAGGCAGGAAACTGATCGGCGAGATGTCCAAGGGCATGAAGCGCAAGGTATCGATCGCCCGGACGCTGATGCATAATCCCGATCTGCTGATACTGGACGAGCCCAACTCGGGGCTGGACCCGCTCACCTCGTTCTTCATCATCGATTATTGCAAGAAACTGAGAGAGGAGGGCAAGACCATCCTGCTCAGCGCACATAACCTTTTTCACGTGGAATATATCTGCGACAGCGTCGCCATCATAAAGAACGGCAAGCTGATGGTATACGACACCATGGACAATATCCGCAGGAGCATGGGCAAAAGAGAGTTCCAGATCGTCTTCAAGGCGGATGAGAAGCTGGACTACGGGCAAAAGGAAGGTAACTACTCGGTGACCACGCCCAACATCGAGGAGATGGCGGACCTGCTGCGCCGGATCTCGGATAACAACTGGGCGCTGGTGGACCTGGCCATCAGGCAGTCGGCGCTGGAAGATATCTACCTGGATATAATGGGCGACGAGAAAAGCATCTGATAAAATTGTAAATATATACCAAACACCGGAATCGGGTACCTAGCATAGACAGAGGCAGTTGAATGTTTTGGAAAGGAGGTATCAAATATGTCTGGAGAACCTTTTTTAATACGCCAGGTAGTGGTTTTTCTTGACAAAGGCCCGGGCAACCTGGCCAAACTGACAAGGCACCTGTCCGCCAAAGGCATCAACCTGAGGGCATTGTCTGTATCTGAGAAAGGGGATTTCGGCACGGCTCGTATCGTCGTACCAGATCCCGATAAATGTATCGAGGTACTGCAGGAAGCCGGATATCATCACAGGGAGAATGATGTGCTCGCCATTGAGGTCGCCGACCGCCCGGGCGGGATGGCCGATGCGCTGGACATTATAGCAGGCGAAAATTTAAACGTAGAATACATATACTGCATGATAGACGCCCGCAGAGGACTGGCAGGACTCATACTGCGCACCAGCGACCTGGCAAAAACCATCGCTATACTGACAGCTAAAGGAATAAAGCTGCTGACTCCCGATGATATCACGCCTTTGTGAATGCCGGTGAAATGAGGTAATTTATACCCCCGCCCCTGTCCCTTCTCCCAGAGGAGAGGGGTACTATTTACCGGGAAGGACCTGCAGCCCTTCCCATATCTCCGCTGGTCGGGTTTATGCAAGAAGGGTGTATGCTTTGAATTTGTTTAGGATTTCGTATTTAACGTCTATTCCACTTTTTTAAAGGCTTTTTTACGTGCGCCGCAGACGGGGCAGATGTCGGGGGCCTCCCTTTCAGCGGTATAGCCGCAGACCGGACAGACGTAATAGGGGTACTCCTCCGTGTCCTTGCCCAGGCCATCCAGCATCGCTTGATACAGCCCGGCGTGCACTTTCTCCACATCGTTGGCCCGGGAGAAGCTGATCTCAGCATCCTGATTATTCTCCGCTTTGGCCGCCCCGATCATCCCGGGATACATATCGGTATATTCGTGCGTCTCTCCGCCAATGGCTTCCTGCAGGTTCTCCCTGGTGCTTTTAATACCTTTCAACACCTTCAGATGGTTGATAGCATGCACTGTTTCCGCCTCGGCGGCAGCCCTGAACAGCCTGGCCGCCTGCTTGAATCCCTCTTTCTCCGCCGCCTCTGCAAAAGCCAGATACTTGCGGTTAGCCTGTGATTCCCCGGCAAACGCTTCTTTAAGGTATTCTTCAGATTTTGACATGGCCCCGATATCCTCCTTAAAACTGATACTCTTCAAGGATAATATCAGCATCCCCTGCCGCGCGTAATGACTTTTATCACAATGGGAGATCAGAGGGCCAGGGCGAAGTTGAGGTAAAGCTGTGCGGCCTGCACAACCTGTTTAAATACAACCGATTCTTCCGGCGTATGCGCTGTCTCCAGCCGCCCGGGGCCGAAGATGATGGGATCTACGCCGGCGCCCCACAGCACATTGCCGTCCGAGTGGCTTCGGAAATCCTGCGTCTCCCAGGGCAGCTTCATGTTTTTACATACGTCGCGCAGCCTGCGCACCAGCGGCCGTTCCTGAGATATCCTGTAGCCAGACTGCGTGTTCTCAAAACGTATATAAGCATCCAGACCGTCGATCTTGTTAGAGCAGTCCTCCACCAGGTGTTCCAGCTCGGCCTTCAACACATCCATGCGTGAATCAGGCGGCAGGTGCAGGTCGAGCCAGGCCTCACAGGTATCCGGCACCACGAAACCACCGGGAAACCCGGAGAGCTGGCGTATGTTATAGACAAGCCCGTTGGAGTTCGACGTGGCGTAGCCAGTGACCTCCAGCAGCAATTTCAGCATGTTCTCAATAGCATTCTGCCCTAGCTCCGGCATGGAGGAATGCGCCTTCTTGCCGCGTGTCCTCAGCAGCACCTCCAGGTAACCGAAATGCCCCAGGCAGGGGATCATGTTGGTCGGCTCACCAACCACCGCCCAGGGAAAGCGGTACTCCCTCACTAGCGTCTTGGCGCCGTCGCTCTCCTCCTCCTCACCCACCACCAGCGCCATGCCCACCGAGGGAAACCTAGACTTCTTAGCGGCCAGCACGGTAAACGCCTCTATCATGGCAGCGCAGCCGGCCTTCATATCAGAGCTGCCCAGGCCGAAGGCTGTATCATCCTCTTCGGAGAATCCGAAATCGTCCAGGTCATGTGCCGTCACGGTATCGAGATGCCCGACGAAACACAGGTCGACCTCGTCCGTTTTGGGGGGCAGCACCACGATGTTATAGCGGTTCTCGTCCACTGGCTGCCGCTTGACATTAAGGCCGGCAGCCCTGAGATACTCTTCGGTAAACTGGAGTATATCCTCCTCCTTGCCGGACGGGCTGTAGATATCAACCATGTCCTTAAGGAGTTTTTTCAGCCTTACAGGTTGAATTTCAGACGCCGCGCTTGTGCTCGTTCCCATTTTTCCTGACCCTTAAGCCCCGCTTTTTCTCTTTCTGCTGTTCCTGTGAAGCAGGATTATATGTCATGTAAATATGCTGCTGGGGATTGTTAAACCCCTTGGCACGGAAGAAATACAGGGCCTCCAGATTGTCGGCCTCCGTATCGACGATGAACATCCTGACGCCTTCCTCGATCATTATGTCAGCAAACCTGTTATACAGCCTGCTGGCGATACTATGCCGCTGGAATTCGGGGGCGACCACCAGCCAGACCAGGTACCCGTATTTCCAGGCCGATTTCCTCTTGGTGATGACGTTACCGAGAATGAAGCCGATAATACGGCCGCCCAGCTCGGCAACCAGGCAATGGTCCTGGTCTGAAGTAAACATAGAGACGACTTCGAACTCGTCCCACGTGCGGTAAAGGGTGGGCGTCTTCTCGGCGGTAAACACCCTCTCCCCGAGGTGAAATACCTCCGGTATATCGTCCACTTCCATCTCACGTATCTCAATATCCAGCCTCTTTTTAACGCCGTTTTCCTCCGCAACTACGTGCGCAGGCACTGACAGGGGCTTGCCTGCCCCATTTGTCTTAGATAACCCGTCAGGGTCGTCGCTTGTCATAAACCCTCCATTAACAGCATATCACTATAAGTACCGGACGAACAGGATAATATCCGCCGGCAGCTAAAATTTGTAGCCCAGGTTCCTGGCCTTATCGTAGCACTTCTGGGCCTCCGCAGTGCGTTTGAGTGTTTCCAGGGTCAGTCCCTTGCTGTACCAGAGGGCAGGGTTATCGGGATTCAGCGCCAGTCCCTTGTCAAAAGCGATCAGCGCTTCGTCGTATCTCCTCAGCTCATGCAAAGCCTTGGCCTTGTAACCCCAGGCCAGGGCACTGTTCATATTGATAGAAAGCGCCTTGTCGGCGGATACCAGAGCATCGTCATACCGCTTGGTTTTCATCTGGGCATAGGCCTTTGAAGTCCAGTAAGACTCGACGAACGGATCAAGCGAAGTAGCTTTATCAAAACAAGTCAGCGAATCGTCGTATTTAGTAAGGTTGGTTAAGATCAGCCCCTTATTGGCCCAGTATACAGCCGATTTGTCGCTGATAGAGATCGCTTTTTCTACGCATTCCAGCGCCTTGTCATTCTGTTCCAGGTTGTAATGAGCGATGGCCTTATTGGACCAGGCATCGGCAAAATTATTATCCAGTTCAATAGCCTGTGAATAGGCATCCAGTGCCTCATCGTACTTGGCGACGGCGTCCAGCGTCATGCCCTTATTGAACCATAGCGCCGGATTGGAGGGATCAACCTCGATAGCCCTTTCAAAATACATGGTCGCCCGGCTGTACTGGCCTGAGCTGTACATCTGCATGCCCTCTTCATTCAGCTTCATGGCTTCCTCGTTGCTCTGATAGGCCTGCTGGGCAGGCTGGCAGGCGGATGAGGAGGCCACTGCAACAAAAAGTGCAATTAAAAAACATACCATTGCCGCATGGGCATATTTATACATATTAATCTTCATGGGGTACCTCGAACTTTAGTTGACGCACAACTATTCAACATATTTAGACCGGCATCTGCTGAAATTTTAGCACCCCGCTAAAACCAAGTACAATTTTGCCTGATTTAAAGTAAACAGCCGCATCCGCACCATCAGCAGGCCATTGACATATGAAAGCAACGCTGAGTATCATTAACCCGCGTGCGCATCCGGTCTGATTTTTATTGAATCTGCGCCCGTTTAGGTACATAATGTCAGGGACAGGCAAACGATTGTCAGGCGGCCGGCAACGAGTACGGAGGACTTTATGTTACACAGAATAGTTAACATCGTGAGTATTTGCATACTGGTCATGCTGGTTGCGACACCGGCGCTGGCAACGGGCCTGCCATCTGAAGCAGTACCTGGCCAGGGGCATTACCTGGGTGAAAACAACATTGTAGTCTCCACGGAAGCAGCATCCAGCGTTACCCAGAATGCAGCCAC
>JAFGHL010000052.1 GCA_016930155.1 Dehalococcoidia bacterium
AGACCGATTACGATGCCATTTTCGTTCAGGATCGGGACTTTATCCGTCTGCACCCACCTTGTGCCGCTCGCGGATTCGTATTGTTCTATTATATTGAGTTTGGGGTGTCCCGATTTAATAACCACCTGATCGTCGTCTGCCATGGCCTGCGCCATGGCCTTCGGGTACAAGTCGAAGACCGTTTTCCCTTTAAATTCCTCTTCGGATATCTTAAGCGCATCGGCAAATGCCTTGTTCACGCGTATAAATCTTCCGTACAGGTCTTTATAGAAAATTATTATCGGCGCAGAATCGATAATATGCTTGAATTCACGGCGTTGTTTTTCAAAGTGCTCCTCCAGAGTCTTGCGTGCGCTGATGTCCCCGTAGGTGATGGCCACGCCGAAATTCTCCAGCGGGATGGGCTCGGCGGTGACGTTGATCCAGGTGATCTCGTCTCCATTTTTAACGATCCCCATTTCCACATTTTCGATGCGGCGGTTTTCCTTCAAAGCCCGGACGCTGGCATATTCTTCGGGCGGCATGGGTGTCCCGTCCGGGCGGACGATCTGCCATTCCGGGCTGTCATATTTGCGCTGTAAATGTCCAGTACGCGTGAGTCCCAGCAGCCGTTCGGATTCTTTATTGGTTTCGATCAGGTTGCCGGCGGCATCTGTGATGCTGATGCCCAGGGGGAATGATTCGAAGAGGATTCGGTATTTTTCCAGCGCGATATGCGTTTGTTCCTCGACCTGCTTCTCGCGTTTCACCTGCCCAACGCCCTTTTTCACCGCCGGCTTTGTCTTGCTTTTGCCGGCCTCTTTTTTCCCAGCCCTGCCAGCCATACTTCGTATCCTTTATGATAGGAATAGATATATGGAATTTATCGACCGGATGATTCAATCATATCACGGATCATTCGATTTACATAAATGTTATGTCTTAAACTTACCCGATGCAGCTATGATGTTCAATACCAGTCCGAAGAGGTTGATTCCCACTGCCAGTGCCCATGAAACAATAGAGCTGTAAAGCTGCGGCTGGGTGAAGATGTTGATGATGTGAGTGACCACGCCCCCATAGCCTATAACGATGATAGCCACTCCCATCAGTATCCTGTAAAGCGTGATTTTACGCAGGAAGCCCGGTATAAGGAAAAGCGCGTAGGTTATCATAGATATCGTGCCCATGACCGGCTGTGTGGGCGCCAGACCCGGCTCTCCCTGCGATATAAGAAAGAGGCTGACGCCGTTGTACAGTATTCCCAGTACGAAGTAAATAACCTGCAGTAGAAGTAGCGTTTTCAGTTTCATGTCTATTTCTCCACGCTTATTTAGCGATCAGGGTTTCCTGCTGGACTTTGGCCATATCCGCCGGGTAAGTGCGGGCAGCCAGCCAGAGCAGCAGAGCTGCAACTAAGCCTGCGATGGTGGTGCTCAGCATAGCCATCATAAGGCCCTGGGCGTCTCCCCCCAGAGCGTCGGAGATTGCGCCCACGACGGAGGGACCCCAGGCGCCGCCGAACATATAGGCGGCGAACACAGCCATTCCCATGGAGAGGCCCTTATGGGCCGTCGGCACAACGTCCTGTGAGACGGCATTGAGTGCGGGCGAGCCGATCACCGAGAGGAAGCCGTAGACGAAGCCTAGGGCTATACCGATGGGGCCGAATTTAAGTATCACCATGATGACCAGCACTATGGCGGCCAGTACGGAGGCCAGTGCGGGCAGGTAGAGACGGCCTTTGCCGGTCTTCTTCTGCCAGAGGTCGGCCAGCCAGCCGCCGAACGGGGCTGCGATGATGGCCGTCAGTGCCCATCCACCCACGATCATGCCGGCCGTCGCTTCTGAGATATTCATCAGGCGCATCATCAGAGCCGGCGCCCAGACCAGCACGGATACCGTCATAAAGCACATAATGCCGTAGCCGAAGAAATACAGAACAAGGCTGCGGATGCGAAACAGCGATGCGATGGACTTGCCGAAATTGATCTTGGCGCCGGCTGTGCCGGTGCCGGCCGTTGTCTTGTAATCCCGCATAAAGAAAGCCATGATGCCCAGGATGACGCCGGGAATTGCGAAGATATAGAAGGCCCAGCGCCAGCCCATAGATGCGGAGATAGCGCCACCTGCGATCACGCCGATGGCGGCGCCCAGGGGAATGCCGATATTGAAGATACCCAGCATGCGTGCGCGCTTTTCCGGAGGATAGGCTGCGCTGACCATGGCCACACCGCCGGCGGTGAAGCCGGACTCGCCAACGCCCACCAGGCTGCGCGGTACGATCAAAGAGGTGAAGCTTTTAGCGGATCCGGTCAGGAAGGTGAACAGGCTCCAGAGCAGAGCCATGATGCCGATAGTCTTATTGCGGCTCCAGCGGTCGACCAGGTAGGCCACAGGGAAGGAGAAGAGCGCCATGCCCAGTATGAACAGGGTCTGCGCCAGTCCGCACTGGGTATCTGTCAGTCCCAGTTCGACCTTCATGGGCTGCAGCACCACGGAGAAAACCTGCCTGTCGATATAGTTGATGACGTAGAGCAGTGTGCAGATTACCAGGATATACATTGCGCTCGCGCCGCCGGTTTTATACAGAGCGGATTGCTGGCTTTTTTCTTCCATCATATATCTCCTATTTCTTCAACGTTAATTCTTCTATTGTTTCCGTGTAGGGGCGGGTTTTCAAACCCGCCCGAATCGGGCGCAGCTAAAGCAACGCCCCTACTTTTTGAAGGTCAACGCCTCGATTTCTTCGGGCGCATGGGTCAATTTCAGGTTGCCATTCTCGGTGATCAGCACGGTATCGGAGTGGCGGTAGCCGCCCTTCCCCTGGAAATAGATGCCCGGCTCGATGCTGACGATCATGCCCGGCGCCAGCTTGCGCTTGTCCCCCAGCGCCAGGAAGGGATCTTCATGTCCGGTGATGCCGAAGCCGTGTCCCGTGCGGTGAATGATGTTCTTCTCGTATCCGGCGTCGATGAAGACCTGCCGCACCTGTTTGTCGATTTCCTCCAGCACGGTGCCGGGCTGCGCCAGCTTGTAGGCCAGCGCGCGCCCTTTCATCATTAAGTCGAACAGCTTCCTGGCATGGTCAGGCACATGCTCCAGAAACAGCGTGCGCTCGATCTCGACGCCGTAGCCGTCCACAATAGCGCCGACGATGGAGCAGGAGGGCCCTCCCTCCTCCATAGTCATAAAAGGTGTGGGTATGATATGCGGGTCATGAGAAATGGACGGCGGCCAGACCGCGCCCTGGAACTTGCTGGCCATCAGGTTGATGTCGGGCACTTCAATCAGCGCTTTGGCCATCATGGCCTGCACCAGTCCGCTGTAGATGGTGATGATGGGTACGCCCACACGTGTGAGCTCCAGCAGCTTTTTCATACCTTCGTCCACCACCTGGCAGGCATGCACAGTGCGTCCTATCTCGTAATCTGTCTTGATTACGCGGACCTCCTCTATGATATTTGTGATGATGGTTGTGCCTCGCGTCTCCTCTCGTATGCCTGAAGGCATTGCCGATTCGATGCCGATGCGGTCGCCGTCCTTAAACAACGGCCTGTAAACGTCGAACCAGTTCTGCCCCGCGGGCGCCGGGAACTCGTAATAGATGACGTAATCAAGGTCGCAGCGCGCCCTGGCCTTGACGTGTGTAGATTCCAGCAGTGGGCAGACCATTTTCATTGTGCCCTTCTTTGGTATCACCAGTATGAAGGGACGCTCGTGCACTATATTGGCGAAATTGGTCAGGTAGTAGATGTTGATCGGCGAGAAGGAGATGTAGTAGTCCAGCTTCTGCTTCTCCATCAAAGCACGCACTTTCTCAAGGCGTGCGCCCAGCTCCTCTTTACTGGGTTTGGCGGTGATCGGCTCAATCTTCATGCTCTGCCTCCTTTAAGCGGGGATTTTCCGCTATTATACCGCAGTATACGGGTATGTTAAACGAACTGATATGAAGATCGGAAAATGGGTGAGAATCTAAGTGCGGTCATTACGGTTTACAGAGGGAAGGTCATCGGATATAGTATGTATTGTATTTTGACTGAGTAATGATGGATGAAAATATAGCCAGTCCTATCAATCCCCAAATGTTAGTTGACCTGGTATCAATAAAAATGCCTTTTGGAAAATACAAAGACTATATCCTTTGTGATCTACCTAAACCTTATCTGGTCTGGTTTCACCGGAAAGGTTTCCCTCCAGGAAAAATTGGCGCGCTATTAGCTGCTCTTTATGAGATTAGACTTAACGGATTGGGATATCTCCTTAAGCCGATCAGAAAATATTCACAGTAAACTTGAGTGATACGAGATAGAATTACAATATGGGCGTTATAAAGCGCGAGGATATAAAGGTGGGCTTGCGGGTCTCAATAGTAATGAAGGCAGATCAACGGTCTGGAAAATCAACTGAAGGGATAGTCAAAGCTATTTTGACAAACTCCTCATTTCATGCCCATGGCATCAAGGTCCGGCTGGAAAGCGGCCAGGTTGGTCGAGTTAAAGAGATCATAAATTAGGCACTTCCCCCCTGCCCTTCTTTCTCTCCGCTTCTCTCCTTCCCAAACCCCTCTTCCTTCAGTTTGTCCATGATCCTGGCCGCCCGAGGGAACCCTATCCCCAGTTTCCTCTGTAAATATGAAGCCGAGATTTCCTTTGATTCCAGGGCAAGCTGGCGGGCGGCATCCAGCAGCTCGTCCTCTGCGGATTTTTTGCTCTCGGGGCTGGCCTTTGCCATCTCCTCGAATTTTATCGGTTGTGTCTCCTGGCGGCGCTGGTTGCCCCAGAAGGTGACCAGCCTCTCGATCTCGGCGTCGCTGACCATGGTGCCCTGCAGGCGCTTGGGCTTGGAAGCGTCCTGCGGCATATAAAGCATATCGCCCCTGCCCAGCAGCTTCTCGGCGCCGGCGGAATCGATGATGGTGCGGGAGTCCACCTGCGAGGTCAGCGCGAAGCTCATGCGCGTGGGGAAGTTGGCCTTGATCAGTCCGGTCACAACGTCTACGGACGGCCTCTGTGTGGCTACGATCAAATGTATGCCCGTGGCGCGCGCAAGCTGCGCCAGGCGGCAGAGGGCGTGCTCGACCTCGTCGTAAGCGGCCATCATCAGGTCGGCCAGCTCGTCGATGATCACAATAATGTAGGGCATGCACTCCGAGGGCTGTTTGTTCTTGTTGAAGTCCTCAATATTGCGCGCCTTGCCCGCCGAGAAGCGCTTGTAGCGGATGTCCATCTCGGCGCTCAGCCAGCGCAGGGCCATCACGGCTTTCTCGGTATCCACCACAACGGGCGATACCAGATGCGGGATGCTGTTGTAGTTAACCAGCTCGACGCGCTTGGGGTCCACCATTACGAAACGCACGGCATCGGGCGTGTTGTTCATCATCAGGCAGCAGATAATGGAATTGAGGCAGACGCTTTTGCCGCTGCCGGTGGCGCCCGCGATCAGCAGGTGCGGCATCTTGGTCAGGTCGGCCACGATGGTCTCACCTCCCGCGCCCTTGCCCAGCGCAATGGCCAGGTGGGATTTAGCCAACATCTTCTGGAAAGCGGTGCTCTCCATTACGCCTCGCAGGCCGACCGAGCCGAAGGTGGTATTGGGCACTTCTATGCCCACCATGGACTTGCCGGGCACGGGCGCCTCTATCCTGATGCTGGGAGCAGCCAGCGCCAGCGCCAGGTCGTTGGAAAGCGAATTGATGCGCTCAACCTTGACTCGCGTGCGGCCGACCTCCTCTTGCCTGGAGGAGACGTTGCCGTCGCGGTCCTTCTCCCGGACCTCTTTGAATTTTCGGTCCCAGCCGGGCTCTACGCCGAACTGTGTGACAGTAGGGCCGCGGTTCACCTCGATCACCCTGGCTTCAACACCGTAGCTGGCCAGCGCCTCCTCGATGGTCTCACGGCGCTTCTCTATCTCGCTGTCGCTGATGACGGTCTCGGCTATCCTGTCAAGAATATTTATATTGGGCAGCGACCAGCCGCCAACGATTATGCCGGAACGCAGCCTGTCCATCACAGCGGTATCGATAGGCGCGACCGGTTCCTCACCTTTCTCAATCGGCGCAGGTTGTTTTTCTTCCGTTGCTTTTACAGGCGGCAACCCCTTTTTCTTTGAGTTGGATTCTTTGACTGCCTCCGCTATGCCGCCGACCGCCCCCGCCGTTCCTTTAGCCGTGCGCTTGAAAAGTCCCAGCGTCCATTCGGGCGCCACCAGGAATACGCCAAGCAGAACCAGCGCTAAAATAATCAACGCGCCTATAACCGGAGAATCGGTAACAATAGCCTGCCCGATCAGGCCTCCCAGCGTAACCTGTGCCAGTATCCCGGAACCGGCCGGGCGAAGATAGGAAAGGAGTCCCCAGACGGCCGTCATAAAGGCGGCCGCAGCTATAAAGTAGTTCCAGCTACGCGCGAAAAACGAGGGACGTCCTATGATGACCAGCAGACCTATAATGGCTATTATCACGAAGATAACGCCCAGTCCCATCAGGCTTACGATATTAGCTCCGGCTATGTCGAGAGCGGAGGAAATTTCCGCGCCGAGCTCGCCCATGGCCTGCGTGATGAGCGGCCACAGGGCCACTATCAGGCAGACTACTATCACAAATATGATGGCGAGCAGCACGGGGGGAGAGAAAAGGAAGTGGAGAAACGCATTGCCGGAGCCTTTTCCGGATTTCTTCTGCGATGGATTTTTACTGTTGGTACTCCTGCTTTTCCTGGCGGGCATAGGTTTATTCTACTATACCTCGATAGCAGTTGTAATTATCATGGGGCGCCGCTTGGTCTTCTCGTAGAAGAATTTGCTCAGGGTTTCCTTGATGCGCGTATGAATGGCGCTCTGCTCGGTGTGGTGCCCCTTGCCCAGCGTGCTGGCCACTAGCTCGCGCCCCTGGTTGATCACAGTGCCGTCATGCTCGGCGTCCACGAAGCCGCGTGATACGATGTCAGGCGTGCCCACCAGGCAACCTTTATTCTTGTCCAGTGCCACTATAACCACCACGATGCCGTCGCGGGAAAGCAGCTTGCGGTCGCGCAGTATCACCTGCGCATGGCGGCCCAGCACCAGGCCGTCCACGTAAACATTTCCATACGGCAGCTTGCCGGCTATGCGCGCCTTCTCGCCGTCGACCTCAAGTATATTCCCGTTATCCATGACGAAGATATTGCTCTCCTGTATACCAAGGCTTTTGGCCAGGCCGGCATGTATGACGAGGTGGCGGTACTCGCCGTGTATCGGCATGAAGAACCTGGGCTTGGCCAGTGTGAGCAGCATCTTGAGTTCCTCCTGGCTGCCGTGGCCGTGCACATGCACGTTGGAGCGCGAGCCGTAGATAACGTTGGCGCCCTGGCGGAACAGATTGTCGATGGTGCGGTTGATAAGCGACTCGTTGCCGGGAATGGGTGTGGCGGATATGACCACGGTATCGCCCTGATGTACACGTATCTCGGGATGGTCGCGGTTGGCGATGCGCACCAGCGCCGAGGTCGGTTCGCCCTGGCTGCCGGTGGTGAGCAGGATGGTCTGGCTGTGGCTGTATTTCTTAAGGTCATCTGCAGTACATAGTACTTGACCCGCGTCATGCAGGTAGCCGAGTTCCAGGGCCATCTTGACCGTATCGCGCATGCTGCGCCCGACGATGAAGACATGGCGTTTGTGGTGGGTGGCGGCATCGATGACCATCTGGATACGGGATATCAACGATGAGAAAGTGGCGATGATGACCCGGCCGGGCGCATCGCCGATGATATGCTCCAGGGTCTGGCCGACGATTTTCTCTGAAGGAGTATAGCCGGGCAGTTCGCTGTAGGTGGAATCGGCCATCAGCAGCAGCACGCCTTCGTTGCCCAGCTTGGCCAGCTTGGAGAGGTCGGTGGGACGGCCGTCCACCGGCGTGTAATCTATCTTGAAATCGCCGCTGTTGACTATAGCCCCCAGCGGCGTATAGATGATCAGCCCCACCGCGTCGGGTATGCTGTGGCAGACAGGGAAGGCCTCGACCTTGAAGCCTCCCACCTGGAAGCGCACGCCCGGCGTTATCAGCTTGAGCCTCGCCTTGATCAGGGAGCGGTGCTCCTTGAGCTTGACTGAGATAAGTCCCTGCGTGAGTTTTGTAGCGTAGATGGGGAGGTCGAGCTGTGGCAGTATATATGGGAGGGCGCCGATATGGTCCTCGTGGCCGTGTGTGATGACGATGCCGCGCAGCTTATGTTTATGCTCGAGCAGATAGGTTATATCCGGAATCAGCAGGTCGACTCCCAGCATCTCGTCCTCGGGGAACATCATGCCGCAGTCGATGATGAGGATATCTTCGCCGTATTCGACGGCCATCATGTTCTTGCCGATCTCGCCGAGGCCGCCGAGGGGGATAATTCTTAACTTGTGACGGGTCATTGCATTTTAGAAAAGATTAAGCTGGGCCGGCCTGTCTTTTTCTTCCTCCATCTTGCCGGCCTCTGCCAGTACCGCCGGCAATTTGAGTATGTCGGCCTCTATCACCCGGCGCAGGTTGCCCTGGTGCAGCGCCGCCGCCGGATGGTACATGGCGAAGTAGATTACGTTTCCTGAACGCCTGGCCCGGCCATGTACCTTGCTGATGCTTTCACCGGGGAAATATTTAGCCATGGAATAGCGCCCCAGGGTAACGATCACGCGGGGCTTGATCAGCTCCAACTGGCGCTCGAGCCACTTGCCGCAGGCCATCAGCTCGCCCGGCAGGGGATCACGGTTTTCAGGTGGCCGGCACTTGATTACGTTGGCGATGAATACCTGGTTGCGCTTGTAGCCGATCATATCGATAAGCTGGTCCAGATACTGGCCCGCCTGTCCTACGAAAGGCCGCCCGGTCTGGTCTTCATGATAGCCGGGCGCTTCACCGATGAAAAGCAGATTGGCGTCATCGGGCCCCTCGCCCGGCACAACCCTGGTACGGTGCCTGGCAAGGTCACAATTCTTACAGCGTTCTATTTCCGCGTGAAGTTCAGTCAGAGGCGACATCTAATTCGAATAATATCACAGGCCATGCCTGCGGTCAATTCATTTCAATGCTAAAATGAGACTGGATGCCAGCATAACCAGCAATACGATGCAAACAATGACGGGTTGCTTTTCGCGAACGGCGGCGAAGTACGCAAGCGATAGTATCAGCATAGATATAGGCAGGAGCAGGATCAGGATCACGCCCGCAGTTATGAAAGCCGCTGGATTGAGCGCGGCAAACCCATCTATCAGGGAAGCTACAGGAATGAGTGGAGAAGTATGCGGCGCGCCGCTCACCAGAAAAATGATGAGTCCACAGACGATCAATATAAGGCTGACCGCTATACCCGCGCGCAGCACCAGACTGATGCGCCGGTTGAGGCGGTGCAGCTTTTCGTGGCGGTTGTCGTACCGGCATTCCATATCTGTTTCACCCCAGTAAATTTAGTGCCTTGAGAATCATAAGCACCGCGGTCACGGCCATGAAAAATGTGAATAACCACATGAGCAGTACGCTACGTGAGCGGTGCGCCAGGGCGGCGCCCAGCCTGGCGCCCAGGAATACACAGATGATGAGCGGCGCCACTATATAGGGCACAACATATCCGTTAAATATGTAGATGATTGCGCCGGTCATGGTGGTGAAAGCAAGCAGCAGGGCGCTGGTGGCGATAGTGGCCTTGAGTGGAACCTTCATGAAGCGGTTCATAACGGGAACGTTGACGATGCCCCCGCCGATGCCCAGCAGGCTGGACAGAACGCCCGCGAAGAAGCTGGTCACAAGCCCTGTCACAGGGCGGTGAACTTGATAGTCGATCTCCCTGTTTACGGCGGGATCGTAATAACAGCCGTCCAGCCATGCGTGCGGGGCATGGTCTTTTTCGCTCACCTTTTTCGATGCCTCTGCCTGCTCCGGGGCAAGCCTGCGATGTTTCTTCGGCATCATGAGGTAGGCGACGTAGACCATCAGCAATCCGAAGATGGTGGTGAGAACGGGCGAGGATAAACTCGCTGCCAGAAAGGCTCCGGCAACCGCGCCCGGTACGAGTGCGCACGAGAGTAGCAGCCCGAGTTGAAGATTGGTCATATGCAGGCGTATATAGACACTGGTGGCGGTGCAGGCGTTGATCACGATGGATATAAGGCTGCTGCCGATGGCATACTGGATGGGCAGTCCCAGCGCCAGCGTGAGCACGGGCACGATAATGAAGCCGCCGCCAATGCCCAGCATCGAGCCCAAGAGGCCGGCGGCAAAGCCGGCGCCGCCCAGTATCCAGATATTGACGTCGGCCGGCATGGTGAGTGCAAGCATAACACTTTCATAACCTCATTGCGAGGTGTTATACTTGCGCGGGAATTTGCACAAAAAGGAAGTATTATGGCGAGATCGGACGGACGCGCAAATGATGAGATGAGGCCGGTGAAGATAACGCTGGGCTATCAGGATTACCCCGAGGGGTCGGCCTTGATCGAGATAGGCAACACGCGGGTGATCTGCGCCGTGAGCGTGGAGGAGAGGGTGCCGCCCTTCCTCAAGGGGCAGGGCAGCGGCTGGGTAACAGCCGAGTATGCCATGCTGCCTCGCGCCACACATACGCGCACACAACGCAGCCCCGACAGGCAACAGGGACGTTCACAGGAGATACAGCGGTTGATCGGTCGCAGCCTGCGCGCAGCTGTGGACATGGATTCGCTGGGGGAAAGGACCTTTGCTGTGGACTGCGACGTGCTGCAGGCGGACGGCGGAACACGCACGGCCAGCATTACAGGCGCCTACGTCGCTCTCTACATGGCCATAGCAAAATTGAGAAAGCAGGGCGTATACAAGGTCATGCCTGTGAGATATGCAGTCGCCGCCACCAGCGTGGGTGTGGTCGACAGGGTAAAGCTGCTCGACCTTTGTTATGATGAGGATTTCCGCGCAGGCGTGGATTTCAACGTGGTCATGACAGATAAAGGCGAGTTCGTGGAGCTGCAGGGTACGGCAGAGGGCAAGCCCTTCTCCAGGGATACTATCGATTCCCTGATAATGCTGGCAGACAAGGGAATAAAACAGCTTTTCGAGGAACAGAAGAAAGCATTAGAGAATTTGCACTAAGGTCGGACCTGTCCGTTGCCCCTGATACACCACTTGTAGCTGGTGATTTCTCTTAAAGCCATGGGGCCGCGCGCATGGAACTTCTGCGTGCTAATGCCGATCTCCGCCCCCATGCCGAACTGCGCCCCGTCTGTGAAGCGCGTGCTGGCATTGGCGTAGACACAGGCGGCATCCACCTCGTTTAAAAAGCGCTGGATCGAATTCTCATCTTCGCTGGCGATCGCCTCGGAGTGGCCCGAGCCGAAACGGTCGATATGTTGCAGCGCTTCATCCAGAGAATCCACGACCTTAACAGCCATTACCAATGAGAGGTACTCCTTGCCCCAGTCCTCATCCACGGCCGGCCTGATATTCAGCCCGGGAACCGATTTTAATATGCCCAAAGAGCGGTGGTCACAGTGCAGTTCCACCTCGGCTTTAGCCAGATCTTTTGCCATCGCAGGAAGAAATCCGGCCGCGATGTCTTTGTGCACCAGTACGCAGTCGAGGGCATTGCACACCGTAGGACGCTGTACCTTGGCATTGTAGGTGATGGCGGCAGCCTTCCGGGTATCCGCTGTCCGGTCTACATACAGATGGCATACGCCGATGCCGCCGGCCACCACCGCCATGGCGGCGTTGTCTCTTACGAACTTGATGAGAGCGGCCCCTCCCCTGGGGATAACCAGGTCGATGTAGTCCTTCATCTTCAACAGTCGATCAACTAAGCTTCGGTCGGTGGATTCTATGAACTGCACAGATCCGGCCGGAATGCCCGATCTGTACGCCGCCTCCTGCACCGTACCGGCCAGCGCCAGATTGGATCGCGCCGACTCTTTGCCGCCGCGCAGTATCACGGAGTTGCCGGCCTTGAGGCAGAGAACCGATATATCCACCGTTACGTTGGGCCTGCTCTCGTAGATAGCGCCTATTACGCCCAGCGGCACGCGTCTTTTGCTTAATGCCAGACCATTGGGCAGGGTGCGCTCCTCAATGATCTCTCCCACCGGATCGGGAAGCTCCGCAACGGTCTTCACGTCCTCCGATATGCCCTTTATCCGTTTGGAGTCGAGCATCAGGCGGTCGAGCATGGCTCTACTCATGCCCGAGGCTTCAGCCTCTTTGTAATCCTTCTCATTGTTGCGGAGGATGAAGTCCTCCTTTTCCAGCAGAGCCCTGGCAACAGCCATCAGCGCCTCGTTCTTTACATCGGAAGGAACAAATGACAGCCGTTTGGAGGCCAGCCTGGCCTGCGCAGCTTTCTCTTCCAATTCATTTATATCTACCTGCATTAATAGCCTCCATTAATATTCAGACCAGCGCCAGGTTGTCGCGGTGTATGGCCTCGTCACCATACTCGTATCCGAGCATGTCGGCTATCACGCCCGACCGCTCACCCTTGATACGTATCAGATCGGCGGAGCTGTAATTGACTATGCCGCTGCCGACCCTTTCCCCATCTTTCTCAAATACGTCGACCACATCTCCGCGCTCGAAGCTGCCCTCCACCTCAACGATACCGGCTGGTAGCAGACTTTTCTTTTGCCTGCGCAGGGCGGCGGCAGCGCCTTTGTCTATCGATATTCGTCCCAGGCAGGATAATCCTGAAAGAAGCCACCGCTGGCGGCTTTCGATCTTGCTGTCGCGTGCCTTGAAAAATGTCCCCACGCTTTTACCGGATGCCGACTCGGCGATCACCCGGGGAAGCGAGCCTTTAGCAATGATTACCGGCACGCCGGAGGACGTGGCCAGGCGCGCCGCTTCGAGCTTGGTCACCATTCCGCCTGTGCCGCGCGCGCTGCCTGCGCCGCCCGCCATCTCCTCTATTTTAATGTCTATCGTTTCGACAACCGGTATCAGCTTTGCTTTGCAATCCTGCTGAGGATCGGATGTATAAAGGCCTTCCACATCGGAGAGCAGCACCAGCAGGTCGGCATCCACCAGGTTGGCTACCATGGCAGAGAGGTTGTCGTTGTCGCCGAACCTTTGCTCACCCAATTCATCGGTGCATACCACGTCGTTCTCGTTGACTATGCAAACAACCTTCAGGTCGATCAAGGCCAGAAGTGTGTTGCGCGCATTCAGATAATGCGCCCGGTCGGTCAGGTCTGCCCGCGTGAGAAGAGCCTGCGCCACGTTTATGCCGTGCTCCAGGAACAGGCCGTAATAGATGTTCATCAGGCGGTTCTGGCCTACGGAGGCCATGACCTGCTTAAAAGGTATGTCCCTGCGTTTGTTTTTTATGCCGAGCAGCTCGCGGCCTGCGGCAACGGCGCCGGATGATACTATGATAATCTCATGCCCTTTACGGTGCAGCTCCGCAACCTGTCCGGCCAGATCGGCCATGACTTTCAGATCCAGCCTGCCGCCTCCCCCGGTGATCAGGTTGGTCCCGAGTTTGATTACGATGCGTTTGTATTGCATGGCGACTAAATTATATCACAGCAATAAATGTGACCGAGCTTCGGTGGGTGGCTATGCAGATATCGTAGAGTCAACTTTACAAGGCTATTAGGCGGGGCTATAATCTTTGCTTGTGTTCGAAATCAACCAGGACCTGATGGGTGTCCTCTCAAGGCTTACCCCGGTCTGCACGGCTCCTGAATGTAAGGCTTACCTGGTAGGTGGCTTTGTGCGTGATTGGCTGGTGGGCAGGGATACGATCGACCTCGATATCGCGGTCAGCGGTGATTCACTGGCTATTTCCCAGGAAGCTGCCGAGCTTGTAGACGGCCGTTACGTTATGCTGGACGAGGAAAACCGCGTGGGGCGGGTGGTGGTAGCCGGGGAAAAAGAGCCGTGGCATATAGATATCACGTCGTACGAAGGTGATATCGAGCATGACCTGCTGCGGCGCGATTTCACAGTAAACGCTATGGGGCTTGACCTGGCTGCCTTCGTGGCGGGCGAGATATCCCTGCTTGACCCTGCAGGCGGAGAGGAGGACCTGAAAAAGGGGCTGTTGAGGCAGGTCAGCGATAGAATATTCGACAGCGATCCCTCGCGGCTGATGCGCGCCGTCAGGCTTTCCAGGGAACTCAACCTGGAGATAGAGCCCATTACCGAGGAGACTATACGCTTGAACAGCAATCTGGTGGAGATAGTGCCCAGCGAAAAAGTCAGGGAAGAGCTGCTCAGAATAATGTCTCTGCCGTATGCAGGCAACTCGGTGCGTTGCCTTGATGACCTGGGACTGCTGTGCAGGATCATGCCGCAGATCGAGGCGATGAAGGGAGTGAAGCAGCCGAAGGAGCATTACTGGGATGTTTTCGATCACTCCATCGAATCCATAGCCGCCCTCGAGTATATATTAAGGGAGAGCGACTGGGTTTACGCTAAAGGCGGCCTGCTGGAGGCGGTCCCGTGGCATGCGGAGGTCGAGGAGCACTTCGCCGAAGAAATTGCCGGCGGCAGCAGCCGCAGGACGTTGTTGAAGCTGGGCTTGCTGCTGCACGATATCGCCAAGCCGGAGGACAGGACCGTCGAGGAAAACGGCCGCATAAGATTTCTGGGGCACACCAAGGACGGCGCAGTTACCGCCGCCGCCATGCTGGGAAGGCTGAGGTTCAGCACCAGCGAGATACGCTATGTGGAGAATCTGATTTACCATCATCTTCATCCGGCGCAGATGTCCCACGAGGGTTTACCCACTCACAGGGCCATATACCGTTTTTTCAGGGACACCGAGGGCGCCGGTATCGATATTATTTACCTGGCGCTGGCGGATTACCTGGCGGTGGCGGGCCCGCGCGTCGATGTTCACGAGTGGCAGATGCATACTGAGCAGGTCAGGTATATAATAGATGTTCATAATAAACAGGTAAGTGAGATATTGCCGGTCCGCCTGCTGACGGGTGACGATTTAATAAACGAGTTCAAGATGCGCCCTGGAAAAGACGTCGGCAGGTTGCTCAGGATGGTCAGGGAAGCCCAGGCTGCCGGCGAGATCAGCACCAGGGAGGACGCCCTGCAATATGTCAGGAATGAAATTGACAGGGGCGCCTGTTGTGCAGCGTGAGTAAGGTACATGTACCGGATTGCGATCTAAACATTGCTCAGGAGGGTAAAAGGATAATTGAAAACAAGTGATATATTGCTGCTTCTGTTTATAGCCGTGCTGGTCGGATTCAGCCTCTGGGCTATTGTGCCGCTGGAGGGTGACCGTTTCGGCCGGCAGGGTCTCACCCTGGGATTGGATTTGAAAGGCGGCGCATACCTTGTGTATGAAGCCGACCTGTCGAAGAAAGACCCGTCGCAGACGGTAGACCAGGTCATGACCAGCGTACTCAACAAGATAGAACGGCGCGCCAACGCATTCGGCGTAAAAGAACCGATTATTCAACGCCAGGGCGAGAACCGTATCCTGGTTCAGTTGCCCGGCGAAAAAAATGTGGATGAGGCGAAAAAGCTGATAGGGCAGGTCGCCCTTCTGGAGTTTAAAGAGACTACCACGGACTTGTCGGGACAGCCGCAAACCAATGAACAAGGCGAATATATCTGGACCATCGCCACAGGCGTCGGCAGCGACGGACAGACCAGGGAATTGACCGGTAAATACCTCAAGCCCAACTCGAGGGTTGAGCTTACAGCCAACACCAACGAGCCGAATGTGGCATTCGAATGGAACGATGAGGGGGCGGTGCTTTTCGAGCAGATCACCAAGCGCAATTTAAATAAACCCCTGGGCATATTCCTGGACGGCCAGCTCATATCGTATCCTACGGTACGCGCCGTGATCAAGAGCGCCGGCATCATCGAAGGCATGGATATGAAAGAAGCGCAGAACCTGGCTATCCAGCTTAATTCAGGTTCACTGGATGTGCCCCTGGCTGTTATTCTGGAGCAGACCGTTGACGCAACCCTGGGAGCGGACTCGATCAAAAAGAGTATCGTGGCGGGCGCCATCGGCCTTATCCTGGTAGCCCTGTTCATGATCCTGTACTATCGCATGGCGGGCCTGGTAGCGACACTGGCGCTGATCATTTACAGCATAATTATTACCGCCATCTTTAAACTGGTGCCCGTTACGCTGACGATGGCCGGTATCGCGGCGGGTGTTGTGTCAATCGGCATGGCGGTAGACGCCAATATCCTTATCTTCGAACGTATGAAGGAGGAACTCAGGGCAGGACGCACCATGGGCGCCGCTGTGGACGCGGGCTTTAACCGCGCATGGCTGGCCATACGCGACAGCAATGTAACCACATTCATAGCCTGTATTGTTCTTTTCTGGTTCGGCGATACTTTCGGGGCTTTCATGGTCAAGGGCTTCGCTCTTACACTTTTCATAGGTGTAGCCCTGAGCATGTTTACCGCCATCACCGTCAGCAGGCTGTTCCTCTCCATAACGGCGAGGGCTGTTAAGAATACCTGGTTATACGGAGTAAAAGCATGATCGACATAGTAGGTAACCGCAAGTGGTTCTTTCTTATCTCCATTTGTTTGCTTGTGCCGGGCATCATCTCGATGCTGGCATTCGGGTTTAAACTGGGCATAGACTTCAGCAGCGGGACCGTTATGACGCTGCGCTTCAGCCAGCAGGTCGAACAGGGTGTGCTCAGGCAGCAGATGTCCCAGTTGGGGTACGACGATGCCACGATTCAGAAAACCAGCGAAGGCGATTTCCTCATCCGTACCAGGGACATCAATTCCGATGAAAAAATTGCTCTGATCGACGGTCTTGAGAAAGGGCTGACTGCAGATGTGACTGTCAGGGACTTAGAGACGGTGTCGCCGGTGGTGGCCAGCGAGGTGGCGCGCAACGCGGCCATCGCAGTTCTGGTAGCGTCGGTTTTCATGATACTTTACATTGCCTTTGCCTTCCGCCACATGCCCAGCCCTTTCAAATGGGGCGTCAGCGCTGTGATCGCCCTGCTGCACGATGTGTTGATCGTTATGGGCATCTTCTCCATACTCGGCTGGCTTGTGGGCTATCAGGTTGATTCCATGTTCATCGTGGCCATGCTGACCATAGTCGGGTTCGCCATCAACAATACCTGCGTGGTCTATGACCGCATACGAGAGAATGTCCGCAAAGGAATAAGCAGGGATTTCGCGGTAACCGTGAACTCGAGCATACTTGAGACGATCGCCCGCTGTGTAAATACCAGCCTCGTGGTGATTTTAACAGGACTTGCATTGTTCCTGTTCGGCGGAGTGACAATTCAGCAATTCATTATGGCCCTGCTGGTAGGTGTTGTGGTCGGCATCTACGACTCTATATTTGTGGCCGGGCCGCTGCTTGTGCTGTGGGACCGGGGCCTGAAGACTGGATCGAAGGCCGCATGACAACGATGATCTATACTTATCGATCGATGGAGATTCCAAGGGGGCTTTATGGATAGGAACATGTTTATCGGCTTATGGGCCTTGCTCATGGTCCCGCTGGCCACATTCATGGGCATAGCGGGCATGATATTAGGCGTTGCGGTAATCCTTTTCCTCGGCATTGGAAGCAAGGAAGGCTGACCTGTTTTCTGCGCATAATAAAGAATATGGGGCGAGCGCCCCGCATTCTTTTTAATGGGCTAATCCTGTATTTTGTGAATTTTACGGATGGATTTAACGAAATCACCGAAATCACGGGGTGAGTATGACATGGGAGGAGGCCCCAGCGGGTCATAAACCTCGGCGTGACCCATGAGCAGTTCGATGGTTGCGGTGATGGAATAGGCCAGCGCCGTGTGGTTATAACCTCCCTCAAGGCTGAACACCAGCCGGCTGCGGCAAAACTGGTCTGAAATCGCCTTGATGATCTTGGTAATGCGCGCAAATCCCATGGTAGTGAGTGTCATATTGGATATCGTATCCTGCCAGTGGGCGTCGTATCCGGCCGATACAAGCACCAGGTCCGGCTGGAAACGCCCGGCAACGGGCGCCAGCACGTCGTTGAAAACCTGAAGGTATTCATTATCCCCCAGGCCTGCTTCAAGCGGGATATTTACCGTATACCCCTCTCCCTCCCCCTTGCCCGTATCCTCGGCTGCGCCTGTGAACGGATACCAGGGATATTCGTGGGTGGAACAATATAATACCTGTGAGTCATTATAAAACGCCTCCTGGGTGCCGTTGCCGTGATGGACGTCGAAATCGATTATTAGTATACGTTTGATATCATAGTTGGCCAGTGCAAAGCGGGCGGCGATGGCCACGTTATTGAAGAGGCAGAAACCCATCTGGTGGGAACGCACGGCATGATGGCCCGGCGGCCTGACCGCGGCAAAAACGCCGTCGGCCTTACCGCTCATGACCTGCTCAACCGCCGTCATAACGCCTCCGGCAGCATAGATAGCCGCCTCCCACGATCCGGGGGAAGCATAGGTATCCGGGTCCAGCCATCCGCCTCCGCTGTCGATCTCGGCTTTCAGGCTCCTGATATATTCACGGTCGTGCACTGCCGCTATCTCGTCGATGCCGGCGGCGCGGGGTGAGATTTGAAGGATCTGTTCTTTGACCTTCGTCTTCTCAAGTATGGTATCTATGGCCTTCAGACGTTCCTTGTTCTCGACGTGGCTGCCCGTCTCATGAAGCTGATATAACTCGCTGTTTATATAGCCGACTGGCATTTGTTTTAAGGCTTCCTTATATAGTTTTCCCGGTAGACGTATCTTTAACTTGCGGACCCCGTCCTATAACCATTACGCCATGGAAATATCGCGAGTAAACGTCTTTAATAGTCTTCTCCCATTCAAACGACCCCTTATTTTTCCTCAGCGCCAGGCTGGCGATCTTGATGTTATGGGGGAGCCTTTCGGCGCGGTCGGAACACGGCATCAGTTTTACGCAGGGAAAATCAATGCACTCCGAACAGAATTCCAGCCCCTTGCTCCTGACACATATCCAGGTTGCGCACTGCTCTCCTATCACAGGGCAACGCCCGTCTATAGACCTGCAGCCGGTGCAACTGACCTTTTCCGGAGGCAGCTGCAATGTTTCGGAGAGCCTGTTTCTCAGCCTTTCATCGTTGATCGCCAGATTGAGAGGACAAAGCCCGCAGTGGATTCCGCAGGGCGCTGCCAGTGCATTCTTGTCCAAAGCGCTCTCCTTTTTACAATCGTTTTGCTCGGGAGCATGCTAATTATATAGCTAATGTTCAATTGTTACGAGGTTTAAACGCGGCACTCCCAGCGGATCGATACTGTAGTTCTTGACCCGCGGGTTTACCAGAACGTAATTCTTATTAAACCAGAGAGGAATAACGGGCGCCTGTTCGACAACGACCTGCTCCGCCTGACGGTAAAGCTCCATCCGTGTGTCACGGTCCTGCTCCACAGCCGCCCTGTCGATCAGACTATCGAGATCACTGCTTGAGAATCGACCGTGATTGTACTCTGTGCCCGTGTAAAAAAGTGTTTGCAGAAAGTTCTGCGGATCAGGATAGTCCGCCACCCAGCCCAGCACATACATTTCGTCGGCCTCCTGCTGGAGGTTGTAATGAAACGGGTCGGGCTCGAGCAGCCTGACCGACACATCCGCCCCCAGGTTCTTTTTCCAATCCTGTATGACGGCGCCCAGCGAAGGGGTGACGTCCACACCTCCCCATCCAAGCATGGTAATGGTGATAGGGGGCAAGCCGGAGCTATACCTGGTTTTGGCCAGCAGTTCCCTGGCGTAAACCGGGTCGTAATCAAGCCCTTTCAAATCCCTGTCATAACCCGGCATGCCCGGAGGCAAAATTCCATCAGCCCGTGCGACCATGTTTTTTTCAATGATCCTGATGATGTGATCTTTATCCATCGAGCGGCTGAAAGCTTCCCTCACCAGGGGATCGTCGAAAGGCGGCCTGGCGGTATTGAATCCGATGTATTGCAGACTGAACTCCGGATAAATATGGAGCTGATCATAGAAAGGCCCCATCTCGTCTGTAGCACGGTCCAAATATAGCTGGCTGATCTCAACCACGTCTATCTTTCCCGTCTCGTAAAGGGACATGGGCACGCCGTCCAGCAACTGGAAATACAGGCGGGCGGTTGCCTTCCGGCCGTAATAATGCTGGTTGGGCTGCAAAATAATAAGAGAGCCCACGTTCCACCTGGCCATTCTGTAAGCCCCGCTGCCGTTGGGGCTGTACCACCACCAGTCTCCGCCCGCTTCGACATTCTGTTTGTCTACCACGAAGGCGGTAGGATAGGCCAGCTTGGATAGAAAATAAACTTTGGGCGCATCAATAGTAACCGCAAGGGTATGGTCATCGACAATGGATACACCGTTCAGGTTTTGAGCTTGGCCCGACATAACTTCAGCCGAGCCGGCTATATCATTAAGATAAATGGATGCCGTCTTTGATCCCGTTGCGGGCTTACAGGCTCTTTCCCAGGAATACTTAACATCAGCGGCTGTCACAGGCCTGCCGTCATGGAAAAGTGCGTCGCTGCGAAGGAAAAAGGTATATGTTTTGCCGTCAGGGCTTACCGTCCAGCGCTCCGCCAGGTCGGGAATGGGCTCAAGGTTCTCGTCGAATTTGACCAGTCCGTTAAAGATCTGCATGATGTACAGGTGGGACGACATCTCACCTGAAATTGCCGGGTCGAGCGTAAGCGGTCCCGTATCCCAGAGCTTGAGGGTACCGCCCGGGCCCTCCTGGATATCGGTATTATCGACTCCCAGCAGGCCGCACCCTGCAAGCGAAGATATAAGAAATACGCTGATGGCTGCCGTGCCGATCATCTTGATCAAAAGGTTTCTTTTCTCTGTCGGTCTCATATTAAATTCCTCGATTTCAGGCTGGTGTAACCTTGATCGCTGACGATGATATGGTCGAGGACCGGTATGCCCAGCAGTTCGCCCGCTTCAACCAGCCTTTTAGTCAGGTTAACGTCTTCCGACGACGGCTCGAGATCGCCGGAGGGGTGATTATGAACGAAGATGACCGCAGCCGCCAGGGACGAGATGGCGTCTTTGAACACCTCGCGCGGGTGTACTATGCTGCTATCCAGGTTGCCCATCGAGACCTGTTTTTTATTATTAACACGGTTGCGTGTATCCAGGCACAGCACATAGAAATGCTCCTTTTTCTTTCCGCGCAGTTTCTCCTGCATGGATGTAAAAGCTTCCTCGGGAGATTGCACGGGCTTGCCTTTCTCTGCATAGTCCGGATCCAATAGTCGTTTGCCGATCTCGCAAGCGGCTTTCAATTGTATAGCCCTGGCCTCGCCGATGCCTCGCGACCTGGATAACTCCTGGATGGATGCCGAGGCGATATTTTGCAGGTTGCCGAACTCCGACAGCAGTTTTTGAGAGGTCATGACGACCGATTCGCCCCGTGTACCGCTGCCCATAATGCAGGCCAGCAGCTCTGCTGTTGAAAGCGCATCGGCTCCCAGCCTTTTAAGTCGTTCCCTCGGCCTGTCAGAAGCAGGCAGATCGTGGACCGTGTAAGCCCTTTCGGCCTTCATTTAAGCGCCTCCCCCGAACGCTGTGCATAAGACAGGGGATAAACTGTGTATGTGGTAAGGCTCTGTCCTTTGAAGAAGGACTTCGCCCGGTACAGTGTTATCTTGCGGCGCGGCTGTCATGTATTCCAACCATGCGTCGTCCAGGCCGCTTAAATCGAATCCGTAGACAGTGGTCAAAGCGTCGTCCATGCTGTAGCCGTCGTTGAGCAGAACAAGCAACCTGCGGATATTATCCCTGCCGTGATTTTTTATCAGATATTCTGTTACGCTCTGGCTTTGGGCATAGGCGAAATAGGCTTGCTGGGAATCTGCGGGGAAAGGGCTGGTAAGGGATTGCAAAGTAGCGATACGGCCATCCTCGATAGAGCTTCGCAGCTCTTCCCTGTCGACTTCGCTTTGTTCGCCCTCAGCATGCATGGCCAGTCCCTCGTCCAGCCAGTACGGTCTCGTTTCCCCATAGGGGCTGACTGTGACCTGTTGCGTCATCAGATGGCCCAGCTCGTGCGCCACGGCTTTTTTACCCCAGGCCAGGTTGTTAGTAGAGATCCCGATGGAGATGATGGTGAATCCCCTGTAGGCCACACCCCCCGTCCATTCGTCGGGTGATACGATCGAATCCCGAAGATCGCTGTAATTTGCATATATGTAAATATGGACCGGTTGTTCCAGCGTTACACCAGTGTCTCGCTCCAACCGTTCCTTTGCATCCGTCGCCGCCTTGAGCAGTTCACCAGCAAATGATCGGCTTCCCCGGTACCAGTAAATATTGATATTCTGATCGCTAACCTTCTGCCACTGGTGGCGTGTGTCGTCAAAAGAAATAACCTTTTTGGGGGTGGTCAGCCTGTTGCCTGAGGCGTCCTCGATCACCCACCAGTATGTGACTCTGGCGCCGGGAGGCAATATGCCTTTGCGCATATCCCAGCTCCAGGTGGTCTCGACATTATGAGCCGGCTGTAACTCAGGCCAGGCCTCTGCAAAGGTGGGCGCGTATACTTTTTTGTCAACTTCGTAGCGGAGCCTGATACGCGTTATGGTATCGGCGCTTGCAGCCTTGACTCTAAATGTCAGCAGATTGGGAAAATCTGCTTCCGTGCTCGAATCCAGCAGTCTGATATCGCTTGCTGCAGACACGGAAGCCGGCGTCAGGCATATCAACAGCAGCAGGATAATAGTAATCTGCCTTATCATTTCTCCTCTCCAACTTTTGAGCGCAAATACGCATTGATAAATTCATCTATCTCGCCATCCAGCACGGTGGCCGTGTTGCTGGTCTCGTATTCCGTCCTGTGATCTTTGACCATCTTATAAGGATGAAGCACGTAGCTCCTGATCTGGTTGCCCCAGCCCGCGTCTATGCGTTTTCCCTTGATCTTGGCTTGCTCAGCTTCCCTTTTTACGATCTCTATTTCAAGCAGGCGGGCGTACAACACTCTGAGTGCGCTTTCCTTGTTTTGATGTTGAGAACGCTCGCTCTGACAGCTTACCACCAGGCCGGAGGGGGCATGTGTGATTCTCACCGCGCTGCTGGATTTTTGCATATGCTGTCCCCCCGGTCCGCTCGATCTGAACGTATCTACGCGGATATCTTCGGGGTTGATCTGTAGATCGGTGCGGGCTTCTGCTTCAGGCATGACCTCCACCAGTGCGAAAGATGTATGGCGCGCATGGTCGGCGTCGAATGGCGAGAGGCGTACCAGCCTGTGTACGCCATGCTCGGATTTCAGGTTTCCGTATGCAAAATTGCCCTTGATCCCGATGGTAGCGCTTTTAATACCGGCCTCGTCTCCGGGGGAGACATCCAGGACGTCGGATTGCATCCTGTGCCGCTCGGCCCAGCGCAGAAACATACGCATCAGCATCTGTGCCCAGTCCTGTGATTCCGTACCACCTGCGCCGGCGTGTATGGCGAGGATGGCATCCCTGTCATCATACGGGCCGTCCAGCATGAGCTGCACCTCGATATCATCGAAATTCGCCTTTATGCGATCGATCTCGGCATGCAGGTCAGTCTTCAAGGATTGATCATTCTCGGCAAGGGCGATGGATATGACCTCCGCTACGCCGGCGACGCTCTTTTCTATATCACGCCACTGTGAAACGGTGGCTTTAAGCGCACCGATCTGACGCATAACCGATTGGGCGGTTTGCTGATCGGACCAGAAGCCGGGATCGGATGTCTTTGCCTCCAGCTCAAATAGTCGTTTCTCTTTTTCCGCGATGTCAAAGATGCTCCATGATCGAGGAGATCCTGCGTCGCAGCTCTTCAATGCGTGTTTTTTCTTCCAGCATAGACTACTTAATCTTCAGTTTATTATTTAGACGGACGTTTAACTCGGACGAACCTCCGGCCGCTAAGTGCGCCAGGCGGGTCGGTTGCGGCAGGCGGAAACCCCGGCAGCAATTCAGAACCAGTGAGATGGCGCTGTCAAGGTCGATTCTGTGCCCGATCGAAACATAAAGTGGTTTAACTGCGCGTTTCGTCCTGACCGCTGCTCCGATGATCTCACCTTTCTCCTTGAGCAGGCGGTAACTTCCTGATTCCTCGGGCAGTGAGTAATGTGTGCCGGTTAAACGGGACTTGGCGCACCCGACCGCGGGTATATTTAACAGCAGTCCCAGATGGGATGCAATTCCCAGCCTCCTGGGATGAGCGATGCCCTGTCCATCGACCATAAGCAGGTCGGGTCGCGTTTTTAATCCTTCCCACGCACGTAAAGCCAGCGGCGCTTCCCTGAACGACAACAGGCCCGGGATGTATGGAAAATTGATAGCGCCTTCGACGACGGAGACTTCGCGAATCTCGAGACTGTAATAGTCTAATACCACTACTGCTGCGCGCCCGGTTCTGGAAAACCGTGATACGGAAACATCGACGCCGGCTATCAGTTTGATTTTTATACTGTCATGACAGCGGATGACCTTATGTGAGAGCTGTACCTGTAGCTCACGTGCCTGGCTGAAATCGAGGTCCCAGCGATGACAAGGGGGGATTCTCATAAAGCTGATTATAAAGGCTGCACGCCGCACATTACAAATAACGGCTGTTTGGTGATAAGGTTGCAGCGGACGGCCCCGCTGTGCAGATCGAACTGCAGTTAAGTCTGCATCAATAACAGACGAAGTGATCCGCGGAGCCGCCGCAATTTTGAAAAATGATCGGTTAACTATAAAATTATTCACGTTTATTAGAGGATATTATCGGAGGATTGAATACAGGGGGCTAACAGATATGAATTCAAAACGATCTTATATCATTATTTCAGTTGTAGCGGCGGTTCTGCTGTGCGCATTTGCCGGATGCAGTCCTGCCACGGAGGTCAGCCAGCCGGACAAGTCCGCCATAACTGAAGGCGTGATGACCACTTCGGTGGACAACGATTCAAAACCCACCAGTGTCGTAAGCACGGTGTTCGCACCCGATACGCCGGCCATCTATTGCTCGTTCAAGGTTTCGGGTGTCACGGAGGAGGATTTGATCAAAGCCAGCTGGTACTATATCAAAGGCGAGGCTGCCGGAAAGGAAAACGAGTTGCTTGATGAGATATATACCAGCGCACAGAGTGGCGAAGAGGCTTATTACCTGGCGTTTTACAAACATATGCCTGCAGGCGGCTGGTACAAGGGCAGTTATAAAGTTGTTCTTTATGTAAATACTACGGAAAAGCTGACAGTACCATTCGATGTGGAGTAATTGCGCATATTACTTAATTATATCGCTGATAAACAGCGCAGCCGGGAGTACCCGGCCAGTGGATTCAGGTTAGGATATGCAGTGAGCTGCTCTAGTATCGAGCGTAAGGCAGGACCTCCGGATAAAGGCGTTGAAGGGATTATAAACCATTGCACCTCCTGATTTCATGGCCGGATATATGTCGGGGCACGAGCATTAACGATGGATAGAATATGCGATTTTGTTGACAGGTACGAACGCTTGCGGCATAATAACCAGTAAAAATTAAAGGACTACAGGTAAACCGAAATCATGGTTAAAATCAGGTTAAGAAGGACAGGCGCCAGGCACAAGCCCATGTACAGGATCGTGGTGACGGACAGCAGGTCGCCGCGCGAAGGCGCTTTTATCGAAGTCATAGGGAATTACAATCCTCTTAATGACCCCGAGACTATAAATATAAATGAGGAAAAGGCTCTGGCATGGCTGGAGAAAGGCGCCCAGCCTACGGATACGACATACAGGTTGCTGGCAAAAACCGGCGTGATGGCAAAATTTAACGCGGCGCATCCTACAAGAAAATTCAAACAGGCAGTACAGAAGACTACTCAAAAGGTGAAGAAGAAGTCCAAATCTGCAACTGAGGTGAAGGCATCATGAAGGAGTTAGTCGAATACATTGCCCGGTGTATCGTGAGCGCGCCCGATGACGTCAAGGTTACACAGGAGACTGATGCGGGGGGTGTGGTCATCAAGCTGGAGGTCAATGCAGAGGACAAGGGCCGGGTAATCGGCAAACAGGGAAGGGTGGCGGAAGCCATGCGAACTCTTTTGCGCGTGGTTGCCACCAAAGAAGGCACCAGAGTCAGACTCGAGATAATCTAATACTATCTGGCAATAAAAAAGCCAATATCGACCGGACGATCGATATCGGCTTTTATTTTTTCTACAATCTATGCGCGGGGCTTGTAGCCGGGTGTTCTGCGGCGTTTTTCAGCAACGCGCAGGCGGGCAAGTGAGCGCCTGAGGGCAGCCTCCGCCCTCGTCAAGTCGATCTCAGGGGTAAGTGTCTTGAGTCGCTCTTCGGCTCTCTGCTTTGCCGCTGCGGCGCGCTCAAGATCGATCTCATCGCATCTCTCACAGGAGTCGGCCAGCACGATCACCTTTTCAGGCATGACCTCCATGAAACCGCCGGTGATAACCATATATTGCTCGTCTCCGTCTTTACGTATGACAAGCTCGCCCGGGGCAAGCATAGTAATGAGCGGGGCATGATTGGGAAGAACGGTCATCTGCCCCTCGGTACCCTCGGCAATGACAGTAGTGACATCGCCCGAAAAGACCTGGCGCTCGGCAGTGACAATCTCTAACTTCATAGTCGGCATGATTACGCCCCTAATTTTTGTGCTTTCTCTGCAGCTTCTTCAATGGTACCCACCATTACGAATGCGGATTCCGGAAGGTGGTCCCATTTGCCTTCAAGTATCTCTTTAAACCCGCGGACGGTCTCCTTAATCGTTACATATTTGCCCGGTATGCCCGTGAACGGCTCCGCCACGAACATGGGCTGCGTGAGGAATCTCTGTATGCGGCGCGCCCTGTTGACGGTCACCTTGTCTTCTTCGCTCAGCTCTTCCATGCCCAGGATGGCAATAACGTCCTGCAGGTCCTTGTAGCGTTGCAGCACCTTCTGAATGCCGCGGGCAGCCTGGTAGTGATCTTCCCCCACGACCTGCGGGTCGAGAATGCGTGAGGTGGAGGCCAGGGGGTCCACCGCCGGGTAGAAACCCTGTGCCGCGATGGCGCGCTCGAGCGATACCACGCCGTCGAGATGGCCGAATGTAGTAACGATGCCGGGATCGGTGTAGTCATCTGCCGGCACATAAATGGCCTGGAACGAAGTGATCGAACCTTTCTTGGTCGATGTGATGCGGTCTTCCATCTCGGCCACGTCGGTGCCCAGCGTCGGCTGATAGCCTACAGCCGAAGGCATGCGGCCAAGCAGTGCCGATACTTCCATGTTGGCGAGGATATGGCGGTAAATATTATCTACAAAAAGTAGAACATCCAGGCCCTCGTGATCGCGGAAGTGCTCTGCAAATGTTACCCCGGTGAGCGCCACGCGGGCACGGACGCCGGGAGGCTCGTTCATCTGGCCGAAAACCATGATGGTCTTCTCAATGACGCCCGATTCTTTCATTTCACGCCAGAGGTCGTTGCCTTCCCTGGACCTCTCTCCCACTCCGGCAAATACCGAGAAGCCGCCATGAGCGGTGGCGATATTGTGGATGAGCTCCTGGATGATGACCGTCTTGCCCACTCCGGCGCCGCCGTAGGCTCCGATCTTGCCTCCCCTGGTGAAAGGAGTGATGAGATCGATAACCTTGATGCCTGTCTCCAGCATCTGTATGGTTGTCTCCTGTTCTGCCAGGCTGGGGGGATCGCGGTGAATGGGCAGCTTATCTTTAGTCTTTATCTCCCCCAGCCTGTCCAGTGGATCTCCGAACACATTGAACAGGCGTCCGAGTGTGGCTTTGCCGACCGGTACTGAGATGGGAGCCCCGGTATCGACGGCCACCGCGCCCCTCTCAAGGCCCTCGGTAGGGCAGAGGGACAGGCAGCGCACCCAGTTATTGCCGATATGTTGCACCGTCTCCAGCACGATCTTCTCGCCGTCCTGCATTATCTCGAGGGCATTATAAATCGCAGGCAGTTCCTCTTGGGGAAACTCGACATCGACTACCGTGCCGATGACCTGAATTACTTTACCTTTTGCCAAATTGCACCTCCTATTTGAGACCTTCAACGCCTGCGACGATATCGAGCAGTTCCTTGGTGATCATCTCCTGGCGGGCCTTATTCATTGTCAGCGTAAGCTCGGCGATTACATCGTAGGCATTGTCGGTGGCATTGCGCATAGCCATCATGCGCGCCGACTGTTCGCTGGCGATCGATTCAAGTATGGAGTGATACACCTGCATTTCGACGAACCTTGGCAGTAGCTCGCCGAGGACATGCATAGCGTTGGGTTCGAAAATATATTCCGGGCTGACGGTCTTGGGCAACTGCGCCGGCTCCACGGGCAGTAAAAGTTCCAGTACTGGTTTCTGGCTCATCAGGTTGACGAACCTGGAATATGCGATATAGACGCGGTCATAGAGTCCGCTGGTGTAGTCGTCTATCACAATCTGCGAAATAGCCATGGTATCCGCCATCTTGGGCCGGTCACCCAGTTTGGTGAACTCGGCGCGGATCTCACGCATCGATCGGCGCATGAAATCACGTCCTTTGGAGCCCACCGTAATTACTGTGACCGCAACCTTCTGTTCGAGAATAAAATTGCCTACCAGCCGGTTCAGGTTGGTGTTCAAACCGCCGCATAAACCCCGGTCAGTCGTTATGTGCACGATACCTATTTTATTTACGGGGCGTGCCAGCAGCAGCGGGTGGACGGCTCCTCCGGCGGCAGCCTGGGCGGACAGGTCGGCTATGACGTGCATGATCTTGTCGCTGTAAGGCCTGCCTGCGATTGCCATATCCTGGGCCTTCTTCATTTTGGCAGTGGCGATCATCTCCATGGCACGGGTTATTTTGGCCGTGCTCTGAACACTGCGTATCCGCCGTCTAAGTATTTTTGGACTTACCATCTAATCGCCTCAATAAGCAGAGCTCTGCTTAAATTCTGCTATGGCCTTTTTGAGTTCTGCCTCAGTTTCAGGTTTTAATGCCTTGTCGGCCGCAATTTTATTGCCGACCGCAGGATGGTTATTGAGCATGAATTTATAGAATGCATTCTCGAAGGCCGAAACCTTCTCAACCGGGACATCGTCGATATATCCGTTGGTGACGGCAAACAGTATCATGACCTCATTTTCCAGTGAAAGCGGGTCATACTGCGGCTGTTTGAGTATCTCAATCATGCGCTTGCCGCGCTCGAGCTGCGCCAGGGTGGCCTTATCCAGGTCCGAAGCGCCGAATTGAGCGAAAGTAGCCAGCTCGGCATATTGCGCCATATCGAGCCTCAACTTGCCGGCCACCTGCCTCATGGCCTTGGTCTGGGCATTGCCGCCTACGCGGGAAACTGAGAGGCCAACGTTAAGCGCAGGGCGGATGCCTGCGTTGAACATGTCGGTCTCGAGCAGAATCTGTCCATCGGTGATGGAGATGACATTGGTTGGAATATATGCCGACATGTCGCCGGCCTGAATTTCGATAACGGGAAGAGCTGTAAGCGAGCCTCCTCCCAGCTCGGCGGAGAGCTTGGCCGCCCTTTCAAGCAGCCTGCTGTGCAGGTAGAAAACATCGCCGGGGTAGGCTTCGCGTCCGGGAGGACGGCGCAGAATGAGCGATACCTGGCGGTAGGCCCATGCATGCTTGGAAAGGTCGTCGTATATAATGAGGGCGTCCTTGCCCTGCTCCATGAACTCCTCGCCGATTGCGCATCCGGCGTATGCCGACAGGTATTGCATTGACGCCGGGTCGGACGATGTAGCAACCACCACTACGGTGTGTTCCATGGCGCCGTATTTCCTCAGCGTTTCAATAGTATTGGCAACTTTGGCCGTCTTCTGGCCGATCGCCACGTATATGCATATAAGGTCTTTGCCTTTCTGGGCGATGATGGCATCGATGGCAACCGCGGATTTGCCGATGGAGCGGTCGCCGATGATCAGCTCACGCTGTCCGCGCCCGATGGGTACCAGGGCATCGACACATTTGATACCGGTGTGCACGGATACATTGACCGGCTGCCTGTCAACGACGTTGGGGGCGATACGTTCGACAGGCCGGGATTTGGAGGTCTTGATGGGGCCAAGGCCGTCAAGGGGCTGACCGAGTGTGTTGACGACGCGGCCGATGAGCTCGTTGCCGACCGGAACCTCTACCACGCGGCCGGTGCAATGGACCTCGTCTCCTTCCTTAATATGGCTGTATTCACCAAGGATCACGGCGGCCACATTATCTTCCTCCAGGTTGAGCGCCAGTCCCATGATGCCGTTGGGGAATGCCAGAAGTTCATTGTTCTTGGCTTTGCGCAAGCCCTGTATGCGGGCAACGCCGTCGCCGACCTCCACCACGGTTCCAACGTCTACCATGGTGGCAGTGGCGCCGAAGCGCTCGATTTGCTCCTTGATTACCGATACTATATCTTTTTCCTGGGATTTCAATCTGCTCACCCCCTTAATGGTTGTTTATTTCGTAGCTTCTACAAGGTCTTTCCTCAGCAGTTCCAGCCTGTTGCGGATACTGCCGTCTATCAAAGTATCTTCAATACGGGCAACCATGCCGCCGAGTATGGAAGGATTGACCCTGAGCTTAACGGTAACTTTCCTGCCGGTTATTTTTTCGAGTTGACCGGTTATCTTCTGTTTATCGTTTTCATCCAGTGGGACCGCGGTCGTGACTACGGCGTGCTTGATGCCGCGCTGTTCGTCGACCAGGTTGTCATATTCATCTGCTATCTGTTCCGCGTTCTTTATTCTGCCTTTCAGAATAAGCAGGTAGCACAGGTTAAGGACAAGCTCATTAGACGTATTGAGCTTCTGTTTGATCAATTCCGCTTTAAGGTTGAATGAGACCTTGGGATGATCTATCAGGTCCACAATCTCTCTGTCCTTCATCAGGTCAGCAAGCTTGCGGAGCTCCTTTTTCCATTCGTCCAGGTTGTTGTTCGCCTGTGCGATCTGAAAGATCGCTTGCGCGTAGCGCCTGGCAGAAATCGTTGAAATCATTTATCTATCCCGCCTAATTCTGTTTAAACGTATTACTCTGGTCCAGTACCTCGTTGATCAGTTTGCGGTGTTTTTGCGCGTCAAGAGACTCATTGATGACCTTTTCAGCCGCCAGGATAGTGAGGCTGGAGAACTCCGATCGCAGCTCTGCGATGGATTTATCCCGTTCGAGCTTGATCTCATCCCTGGCCTTGTTTATGATTGCGTCTGCTTCCTTGCGCGCACCTTCTTTAGCCTCTTCTTTGATCTTGTCGGCTATCTGAGAAGCCTGGGTGATGATCACCTGACCTTCTTTGCGTGCAGCTTCGACAGCAGCTTTGATCTGCTCTTCACTGCGGCTCGTCTGCTCCTTTATCTTCTCGGCCTGTTCAAGGCTCTCCTTTATCTTGGCGGCCCGCTCATCAAGCATTTTAAGGACCGGCTTGTATAGGATCGCAGTGAGCAGCCCGAAGAGGACAAGGAAATTGATCAGAAATGCAACCAGCAGTTGCCAATTTATTCCGATACTTTCCATATTTACCTCAATGCTCCAATCCTGTTTTTTCTCCGGTAGCGCCGGCATTTATTGACGGCGCCGGGGAAGGACAAAATTATATTGATCCTTCCCGAGTAATAACAGGAATTAGACTACCATGGCAAGCAGGATGGCTATGATCAGAGCATAGATGCCGACCGCCTCCGTCAGAGCGCCGATCAGGATCATGTTGGTCAGGAGCACGCCCCTGGCTTCAGGATTGCGGCCCAGCGCCTGCATGGCGCCCAGACCGATAAGGCCGAGACCGATGCCCGGTCCAAGCATACCCAGTCCACCGGCAAGGCCAGCACCCAGCATTTTCATAGTTTCAGCGTCCATTAGATCCCTCCTTTTACTTGAGTACAGATTAATTGTGTTCAGCACCCTCTTCATGGTGCGAGGTTACCGCCATTACACCGAATACGAGTGTCAGGCCGGCGAAAATCATAGCCTGCAGGAAACCGACAAGGGTCTCCAGGCCATAAAACGGCACAGGTGCTATGAAAGCCACCAGGAAAGTCATGACGCCAAGCAGGATTTCCCCTGCAGTCATATTGCCGAATAGACGAAAGGTAAAGCTGACGATCCTGATGAAGTGACTCAATATTTCCAGAAGCCCGACATATATATTGATAAATCCAAACGCCAGTCCGCTGAGGAACGGCTTCACGTTGCCTTTGAAAAGCTCTCCGAATGCCTTGCCCAGTGAGCTGAACTGGAAGAATGAGTCCACGTACTTGAGCGGGCCGATTTTGGAAAACCCGAGGTATTCGATAAACACAAAAGATACAAGCGCGATCGAAAGCGTGAGGTTCACATCTGTATTGGCGGCGCGCAGGAAAGGCACGACAACGGTGGCCGAATGGTGTCCATCACTAATATGTTCGACTGGACCCCACGTGCCCCAGAGCGGAACAAGCGCCAGCAGCGCATTGGTGACAACATATAAAAATATTGTTGTGACTATGGGGAAGAAGGTACGCACATGCTTGGGGCCGGAAACGCCCTCGATAGTATTGTAAATGCCGTCGACGACCACTTCGGCAAAGCTCTGCAGCCTGCCGGGTATCATCTTCATCTTTCTGGTGGCGAAGAAGAATAAAAGGAAAAGCAAAATGATGGTTACCCAGGATGAGATAAGCGTATTGGTGACTTTAAACTCACCTATATGGAACATCGCTTCTGAGGGAAGTACAACATGCGGCTTGCTGACCTGAAGGTCCTGCGGCACGCTGATATTAAAGAATTTACTGCCCAGGGGACCCATCACAAATGAGGTCAGTAATAATGCCAGGAGGACTATGCCCAGGATAACCATTAAACGGCTGGAGCAACCAAGTTTACTCACTGTCCTGCTCCTTTATCGAGTTCTTTTTTGCATCCATCTTCTTTTGCTCGTCAATAAACTGGCGCAGCATGCGATACAATCCATATCCGGCTGCCGATGTCCCAACTACAAAGCCAATTAACGTGCATAGTGGCCGGCTGTTCAATCGCTCTGGAGCATCCAACCACAGGCCGAGGGCTGTTGGCAGTATCAGGCTCAGTGCTACATACCAACCGACATTAAAGAGAAACCAAAATCCTCTGAGCAGCTGTCTTTTGTCTGGTTTCAGTTCGCCGTCTTTTTTAATCACTGCATTATAACAAGCCTGTATTTTAACAGTCAACGGAAAATCCATTGATTTTTGGCAACATAGTATACGCCTTAGTAACTACGCATTTTAAGAAGTGGCAGCGATTACTATAGTAAATATCCGGCCGGGTATCATATATTGCAGGTGCTCAATGATCAGGACTTCTTTTTGCCGAAATCATCCAGGTCGAGCGTATTAATGAAATCGTAAATCGCCGGGTATTTCATTATTTCCTGCTCGTTAATCTTCTCAGGATTGACAGTGCCATCTCCGGCCTGTTGGGTTTGAGCTGTGATTTTACCGGATTCCCCATCGAGGATGATACCCGCCTTATCGAGGACAGATTCCTCCGCGTAAATAGGCGCGGTGACCCTCACAGCCAGCGCTATAGCATCGCTGGGACGGGAATCGAGTTTCATCTTGGTGAGCAGCCATCGTTTATTATGTTCATCGTAGAACACTTCAAATACCCAGCCTTCCCCGCCGTCGATTTCCATAAAGTGTTTTTTTCCGTCCTGCCACCTGTTCACAATAGTGGATTTAAATTCATGACCCTGCCATACCAGAGATAATTTGGTCTCCTTGTCTATATCCTGCAAGCGGCTGCGTCCAGAACGCGCCTCAATCTCAACCACCGGTGGACCCTCGGTGAATTCAAACACTATTTGGGCATAAAAAGTATCTGAACGCAAGTCATTGACCACAATCCTCGATATGTTGGTTCCCGACAGTGATTTAAGGGCAAAGAAGGTATTTTTTAAAAGGTCGTGTGTCATAGGACGTGAAACATCCACGTTCTGTAACTTCATGGATATTGCATCGGCCTCCGCCGGACCTATCCAGATGGGCAGGTAGCGGTCTGTCTGCCTTTCTTTGAGAATAACCACATGTTGATAATTCATCAGGCTGACACGTATACTGTCGATTTGCATCTCTTTCATAGGGAACCTCGTGAGCATCGTCGCTCGGTTAGGATTGATTGTAACGCAAGACCCCAGTAGTGTCAATTATAGAAATATACATGTGCGATATACAATACTGTGCACAAAAATGTCCTCCTGTGTCTGATCCGGAATTCAGGTATTCATCGTTGTTATCCGGTTTAGTATTTAATAAAATAGTGAGGATTGTAATGAGGATTGATACTACTTGAAAGCACTTTTACAGCGTGTGGCCGGAGCAGAGGTTACGGTTGACGGCAGGGTGACCGGCCGGATCGGCCAGGGCTTTCTCATACTGCTTGGTGTGGCCGTGGATGACGGCGAGAAGGACGCGGATTACCTGGCTGACAAAGTCGTCAACCTCAGGGTGTTCAGTGATGACAATAGTAAATTCAACCTTTCAGCTTTGCAGATAAACGCTGAAATGATGGTGATAAGCCAGTTTACGCTGCTGGCGGATGCCAGCCGGGGACGCCGTCCCAGCTTCACCTCGGCGGCGCCGCCGGAGATGGCGGAAAAACTCTATCATTACTTCATCCGGCGCATCTCGGAAACGGGTTTAAAAACTCAATGCGGCATATTCGGGGCACATATGCTGGTCAATATTGTTAACGACGGCCCTGTCACCATTATGCTGGACAGCAAAGATAAACTCGGCTGACCGGCAATCGGTTCTAAATGCGACCAGTTGCAATTGCCACTATTATATGTAATAATGTCATCCGATGAGTTGCCCGAGGCTGACCGGTAACCGCTAGCAACTTCAGCGCTGATAAAATACAGGTTTAAAGCCTGCATGAGGCGCCTGGTTATTTTGGGGCTGTGCCCAGGGTATCAGGTGTAGGGTTATTGCCTCATTAAAAACTAATAAATTGGAGGTTAGCATGCATATACCCGATGGTTTTCTAAGCGCGCCTGTTGCGGCGGCAACTGGAGTGGTAGCAATTGCGGCAATTGCAGTGGCGGTCAAAGAGACAAACAAGAAAATGGGAGAGAAGCAGGTGCCCATGATGGGAGTGCTGGCGGCTTTCATATTCGCTGCTCAGATGCTGAATTTCCCGGTGGCTGGCGGCACCTCGGGACATTTCATCGGGGCTGCGCTGGCGGCTATATTACTCGGACCGTGGGCCACAGTTCTCATATTAAGCAGTGTGCTGGTCGTGCAGTGTCTGATATTTCAGGACGGCGGACTGCTGGCGCTGGGCGCCAATATCACGAATATGGGTTTAATCGCCGGATTCAGCAGCTACTATATATATAAAGGTATAGATATTCTGTTTAAATACAATAAGGCCGGCAAGCTTGTAGGCGCCGGAGTGGGGGCTTGGATTTCCGTGGTGCTGGCCTCTCTGTTTTGCGCCGCCGAGCTTTCCATATCAGGCACATCTCCCTGGGCGATAGCTGTCCCTGCCATGGGTGGAGTGCATATGCTGATCGGTGTCGGTGAAGGATTGATAACGGTGGCTGTTCTCAGCCTGATCATGGCTACCCGGGCGGATCTCTTGAAACTTCAAATTGCTTAGGAGGGCTGATTTATGAAATCGAAATGGTGGATTATAGGGCTGTCAATAGCGCTTCTTTTGGCCATTATTTCTCCCATCGCCTCTCAATTCCCCGATGGGTTGGACCGGTTTGCCGAGGATAATAACTTCGGTGATCAAGCCAATGAACCTGCTTTTACGGTGATACCGGATTATTCTTTTCCCGGTGTTAGCAACGACGCGACCGCCACGATAATTGCGGGCGTATTGGGCACGCTGATACTATTCGGCTTCGCATTCGGCCTGGCAAGTTTATTGAAATCAAAGAATGAAGCATAGTTACGTCGACGAGTACAGCGGCCTTGACAGCTTTGTGCATCGCCTCGATCCGCGCACCAAGCTGCTCTGTAGTCTTGCGTTCATACTGGCTGTGGTATTGACGCCGGAAGGAACCTGGAGGGCTTTTGCAGCCTACCTGCTGACAATGCTGGTATTGATATTGCTCTCCAGACTGCCGATCGGCTATGTGCTGAAAAGGTCGCTGGTCATCTTCCCGTTTGTCATTATGGTAGTTGTTTTTGTGCTTTTTTTTAAACAGGGACAGGAGGCTATTGGTTATAATATAGGCGCCTGGCATATCGCTGTTACCTATGAGGGGCTGTCGGTGCTGATTAATGTCATAATCAAGTCCTGGCTGTGTATACTCTGCCTGATCGTGCTGTCATCCTCTACCAGGTTTGAAGACTTGTTACATGGCATGTACAGGTTAAAAGTCCCTCAAATATTCGTGCAGATTACTTCATTTATGTACCGCTATATGTTCGTGCTGGCCGATCAGGCCATGCGCATGCAGATGGCAAGGGACAGCCGCAATTTCGGCCTGAATCGTAGCAACATTTTTAAAACGATGGGTAATATGATCGGCATGCTTTTTATCCGCAGCTATGAACGCGCGGAGAGGATTTATGCCGCGATGTTATCGCGGGGCTATAACGGTGACATTGTTGTGGTTAACGAGCTCAAATATGGATTGCCCGATGCCTATTTCGCACTATCGTTGTGCCTGCTGCTCGTTTGCCCGGCAATACTGTGGTGGTAAGTAATGACAGTTAATAAAGCAATTGAAATAAAAGGACTTTCTTATGTTTATCCCGACGGCCAGCGCGGCCTGAAGGACATCGACCTGACGGTATATTGCGGAGAAAGCGTGGCTTTGATCGGGCCTAACGGCGCCGGCAAATCTACGCTTTTGTTGCATTTAAACGGTATTCTTCGTGGCAGCACGGCGATAAGCGTTCAGGGTTTGCAGGTGGTTGATAAAAACCTCAGGGAGATAAGGAAAAGGGTGGGCATGGTGTTCCAGGACCCTGAAGATCAGCTCTTTTCCTTGAACGTTTATGAGGATGTGGCATTCGGCCCGGTCAATATGGGATTCACACGGGAAGAGGTCGATCGAAGGGTCAGGCAGGCGCTGCAAAAAGTGGGTATGCAGGGTTATGAGAAACGGTCGTCACATCATCTCAGCATCGGTGAGAAAAAACGGGTGGCCATCGCAACCGTGCTTTCCCTGGATCCTGGGATACTTGCCCTGGATGAACCGACCAGCAGCCTCGATCCACGTGGCAAATGGGCCCTGACCGAACTGCTACGCACCCTTCGCGTGACGAAGATTATCGCTTCTCACGATCTTGATCTGGTCTCATGTCTGTGTGACAGAATTGTTATTCTTGATGAGGGAAAGATCGTAGCGGATGGTGTGGCAGAGCGGATACTCAGCGATAAAAGGTTGCTGGCGGAACACGGCCTTGCCATGCCGGCAGATGAAATCACTTCTGCATTACTCACATAAATAAAAGATAATAGAAACAGGCTAAGGAGGGTTTTATGTATAAGCGTCTATGTTCCGGTTTACTGGTTTTATTGATGGTTGCCTCCTTCGTGGTACCTATGAATGTCGCGGCGCCGTCAGCGGTCTCCGCAGACCCGGGCATCATGAAGTGGGACA
>JAFGHL010000053.1 GCA_016930155.1 Dehalococcoidia bacterium
GACCACCATGAGCCCCTGCCGGAGCTCCCGCCGGCCCGTATTATAGTTGATCCCAAGAGAGTGGATTCACAGTGCCCATTCAAGGAGTTCGCCGGCGTGGGGGTAGCCTTCAAGCTGTTGCAAGCCTTGCTCTCAGGCTCTCCCAGGGAAGAACTACTCAACAGCTCGTTGGAACTTGTAACGCTGGGCACCATCGCAGATATGTCTCCTCTGCTGAGCGAAAACCGTCACTGGGTCAGGGCGGGCCTGCAGCTGCTGAACCGGACCAAACGCGTGGGACTGGTAGAGCTCATGCAGGTCGCCGGCATTGCAAAAGGCACACTCACTACAGACACTGTTTCATACCAGATCGGCCCGCGGCTGAATTCGGCGGGCCGGCTGGATGACGCCGGCACAAGCTACCAGCTGCTGATGACGCAGGACAGGGCACAGGCCAATATGCTGGCGATGGAGTTGGATAAGAAAAACAAGGAAAGGCAACAAATGGTGCTGGAAACTTATGAGAAGGCACGCGCCCAGATAGTGCAGGACGGCGTTGACAGGCCGCTGCTGATGGCCTGCGATGCGGACTATCCTGCAGGCGTGATAGGGCTGGTAGCTGGCAGGCTGTCCGATGAGTTTTACCGCCCCGTCATCATGGTCAAAATCGGCTCGGAAAGCTGCCGCGGCAGCGCCCGCAGCATACAGGAATTCGATCTGATGGTAGCGCTCAAGACATGCCACCATCTGCTTACCAAGTACGGCGGCCATGCCCGGGCAGCAGGGTTCAACGTGCATACCCGCGATCTGCCGCAGTTGCAGAAAAATCTGCGCACACTGGCGACAGAACAACTGGCAGGGCTGGATCTGAGGCCGCATATAGACATAGACGCCGAAGTATCGCTATCGGCGTTCTCAAAAGGCGTATTTGAAAACATGCGCTGCCTAGAGCCCTACGGTATGAGCAATCCGGCACCCATTTTCCTCAGCCGCAAGGTAGAGGTGATCGAGCAGAAGCTGGTGGGCGGACAGAACGACCACATCAAGCTGAAGCTGAAGCAGGACGGTATAACCTGGGACACCATCGGGTTCCGTCTGGGCGGCTACATAGGGGAGCTGGCACGACATATCGATATCGTATACAACGTGGAAATAGACACTTTTAACGGCAAAGGTCAGCTCAGGCTCAACCTGCTTGATTTCGCCCGTTCGTACTAGCTTCTGCAGCTTCCGCCGCCGGTACGTCCTTTTTATTTCTTACCAGCAGGACCGCCAGCATGATTATAGACACCGCCACCACCGCTATATCCACCACCTGCGCTTCCGGCAAGTTGAACATGAATGGTGTGGTATCTCCCCTGAAGAAGCGTATGACAAAATCGCCGGCGGAGAAATATATCATCCAGATAAAGAAGAGCACGCCGTCCGGCCTGGTGTGCTTGCGCAGCAGCCACAGCAGAACAAATCCTCCCATGTTCCAGATAAAATGGAAAATTTGCGTGGGATAAAGAGGCACCCCTTGCGGCGCATAGCTGGCGGGATGAAGGTAAATGACGGCAATGGGCAGCTCGCAGGTATTGCCGTAACAGCACCCATTGATCAGACAACCGATGCGTCCAATGGCCTGGGCCAGAATAGCGCCCGGTGCAACCAGGTCGGCCATCAGCCAGAAGGACAACTTCTTTACCCGGCAATAAATTAGTAAAGCCGCTGCCGCGCCGAGCACTGCCCCCCAGACAGCCAATCCGGCGAAGTTCAGCAGTTGTTCCGGGTGGCTGAAATAATACTCCCATTGATCTATAACATGCAGGATACGTGAACCCAGAATCCCGCCGATGACGCCCCACAAACCGACATCCCAGATAGTATCCTGAGAAATATTCCTCCGTTTGGCCTCTAGCAGCGCAATGCCGATCAGGGCGACAACGGCCAGAACGACCATGACGCCGTACCAGCGTACCTCAAAAGTACCTACGGAAAACACTATAGGGTTAAGATCGATGTTCAGCATTCAATTTATGCCTCACTCAAAAATAGCGTCGACGAATGACCTGGCATCGAAAGGGGCGATATCCTCGACCGACTCGCCAGTTCCGATATACCTGATGGGTATCTGCAGCCTGTCGCAAATAGCCAGGACGATGCCGCCCTTGGCCGTGCCGTCCAGTTTGGAGAGGAAGATGCCGGTCACGTCCGTAGCTTCTGTAAAGCTATATGCCTGCGAAAGGCCATTCTGTCCGGTGGTGGCATCGATAACCAGCAGCACCTCCTGCTCTGCCTCGTAGCGGCCTGCCACCTTCCTGATTTTCTTAAGCTCATCCATCAGGTTATGTTTGGTCTGCAGTCTGCCTGCCGTATCGATAATCACCACATCGGCATGACGGTTCTGAGCCGCCTGAAGCGTATCGAAGACAACCGCCCCAGGATCAGCGCCGGGCTGCTGAGCAATCACTTCCACGCCAATGCGCTGCCCCCACATCTTCAGCTGGTCGATGGCAGCGGCCCGGAAAGTGTCGCCTGCGCCCAGCAATACTTTATTGCCACTGCTTTTATACTCGCTAGCCAGCTTGGCGATGCTGGTGGTCTTGCCTGTGCCATTAACACCAACCAGAAGTACTACCTTTATACTACCGTCGGAGCCGGTGGTTTTAGCAGACACATCCAGCATGCGGGCCATCTCATCCTTGAGAGCCGAGCGTATCCCCTCCCCATTATCTATTTTCAGGTCCTTTACACGCTTCTTAACACGCACCAGCAGCTTCTCCGTGGTATCAATGCCGACATCAGCGGAGATGAGTAGCTCCTCGAGTTCATCCCAGAGGGAGTCCTCGACCTTTGATCTATTAAACAGTCCCGAGATTTTACTGAAAAAGCCCTCACGGCTGCGTTTGACGCCCCGTTCCGTGCGTTTGAATAAATCCGACATTCAACTTTCCGATGACAGTGAATTGTATGTCAGTTAAATACGAAAGGCAAATCCGCGAGTGCGAAACTCTTAGTTTCACAGCCGAAACTAGCTCATATGCCTAAGGTTTCATTACTTGGTTTCGACGATCTTCTGATAGCCCTTTATCATCTCGGTCTTCATCATCTTGCGGACCATCTCCTTCATCCGGGGGTCCTGGATCATCTTGATCATCTGTTTGTTGAACTCCAGGTAGCGCTCATCCTGCTGGGGAAAATCGAAGTAGCCGTGGCTCTCGTAGTATCGGTAATCGGCATCAAAGGGGAAGCGCATTCTGGCCCAGATGGCATCGCGGAATATCTTGTGACCTCCCACGCCCAGGAAAGTTGCTGGCTTCAGATACTTGTTACGCGAATAATCGACCAGCCTACCTGCCAGGTCATCGATGAGGGCATCCAGTTGCTGTGAATCGGCACATTCATCTGTGACCACGCCAGCTAGGTTATGCTGGCCTACCTCGGCCATGGCCTGCATTATTTCCCGCAGGTTGGCAATCTGGGACAAGGGACCTGATACCAAGAACGCGATCTGCTTATCCACCTGTAGCGGCACGTGGCCGTTAAAAAAGCACCTGTCCCAGTACATCTTCGTCCTGGCAGACAGGAAGCGATCCCTGATAGGTCCGGCATAGACAGTGATATCCTGATCCCTCATGGTCGAATTAACGAAGTTAACGAAATCATCCTTATAGACACAGATATTATCGAAGGCGCACTGCATGCACCCCAGACAGCCGCCCTTGATATTGACATCCCTGATATTGGTCACTTCGACGTTGCCGTTAAAAGCGGAGACAAACCGTCCGACCATTTTAGCGATATTGGATTTTTCATCCTCGATGTCCGCCAGCAGCCGTATTTTCAGCCCCGTGTTGTCCACTTTTCCGTCCACCTGGCCCGGCGTATAAGCGAACCCATTATGAATCAGCGGCGCATAGGCCCTACCGACCGGCGGTTTCTTTTCGATAGCTACCAGAAAATCGCCCGCCCACTTTAGCAGAGTTGCCCTGCCCTCATCGGTAAAAATATCATCCATATCGGCGGATAAGAACCCGGTGTATCTCATGCCCAGATCGTCACAAACCGCGTGCATGTAATTATGTGCCGTATGATCGAAGAAATGTATGGAAGTAGACAGCGCACAGGCATATTTATCTTTAAAGGCATCCCCGGCACCCCTATCCCAGATCAGCTCGATAAACCGCTTGTACTGCGATGCCACTAGGAAGACGTACAGGGGGAAAGCCCATATCACGCCGTCCGCAGTCTTTATCTCGTTAATGACGTCCTGGAAGAGTGACTGATTTTTTTCTATCTTGATGATGTCGTGAGCTATATTGATGAGCTTAAACTGATGGAGGGGAAACTTCTTCTGAATAAACTTAATATACTGGACTGTAACGCTGATCTCACCCTTGGGACTGCCGTTGAGCACAGCAATCTTCATGATTAACCCTCCAAAATCGAATTTAGCAAATGACTACACCGGTTGTTCTGATGTTTTGATGCCCTGTTCACGGGTCGGCGGTAAATTGCCAGACACAGGCTGTTCCGCCCGTTTTATGATGGCTTCGTAGATAGTGCTGTGCAAACCTTCAGCTACGGATGTCAGGTCCCAGCGCCTTTCCGAAGCCAGCCAGCTCTGGATAGCGAAGCGTACTCCGCCGAAAAACAGCAGCCTCACGGCGTTGACATCGATGTCGCTGCGGAACTCTCCGCTACGCTGGCCGTCAGCCAGTATCTCATTCAAAATAGCTTCGGTACGCGTCAGGTTCTGCCAAGCCTCCTCAGACCTATGCCACATGCTGAGGTTGGTAGTAACGTAGGTCTGCCAGGCGGCCATATAATGCCTCTGGAAGAACTCCAGGTAGAAATGCGTCATCCTGCTCAGGCGCGCACTTGCCGGGCTAACGCCTGCCAGCTGCCGGTTCATCTCCTCCATAAATATCTTCAGCCCGGCGTTGTTCATGGCCACCAGCAGCTGTTCCTTGTTAGGGAAATACTTGTAGATGCAGCGCGGCGAAACGCCGGACAGCCTGGCAATATCACGCAATCCTGCCTCGTGATAGTTAACGTTATAGAAAACTTCAGCGGCAGCCTTTAGTATCCGCTGGCGGGTCTGACCGGATCCTTTTCTCGCCATGGCAACACGTTATATTATTTCACCGGGCAGGCATTTGTCAACATTGTTGACCCGCATGGACTCCTGCCGGACAGGCAAAATAAAAAGGATTTTGCGGTTTAAGGTGGCTCAACATGGCGGACATGAGCGGTTGAACTGCCGATTATATTTATCGTGCATATCCGGCCGAATTTGATGCCTAGTAAAAGCGATTATAAAATAAGCTGGTAAGGTGAGTGATATGACAATAAATTACGATGTCATTATAGTCGGCGGCGGACCGGCCGGTCTTTTTGCAGCGTTAGAGCTGGCCAAAGCCCCCGCATTGAATGTCCTGCTTATCGAGAAAGGTCAGGATATAGATATACGCTCAAACCTTGTAAGCGGACTGGGTGGCGCCGGGGCTTACAGCGATGGCAAGCTGACGCTTTCAGCAGAGACAGGGGGAAATCTCAAGGAATATCTCGGCGCGGCTGCATCCAGTGCCGTTATCAATCATGTCGACAGCGTGTACCTCCGGTTCTGCGGGTCAACCAGGCTATTCGGCACAGGCGGCGATATCGAAAAGCTAGGACAGCGGTGCTCATCGGCTGGACTGCATCTTAAGACTGTCCCGGTCCGCCATCTCGGCACTGAACGCTGCCGTTCAGCGCTTAAGGTTATGCGGGACAGTCTGGGTCCCAATATTCAGATTCGCCTACAAGTCACAGCCTCCAGGGTTATCGTTCACGGAGGTAAGGTCACAGGTATTGAAACCTCCACAGGAGAAAAGTATAGATGCAGATACCTGATCCTGGCCCCGGGCAGGGAAGGCGCCAGCTGGCTGTCCGGTGAGGCCAGACGACTCAATCTGACTGTGTATAACAATCCCGTCGATGTTGGTGTCAGGGTTGAACTGAAAGCAGAGGTAATGCGGGAGATAACTGACATCCTCTATGAAGCTAAACTGGAGTATTCGACGATAACTTTTAACGACCGCGTGAGGACTTTTTGTATGTGCCCGATGGGGGAGGTTGTCACTGAAACTACAGGTGGTGACGACCCTGTAATTACAGTAAACGGGCAAAGCTACGCGACTCACAAAACCGACAATACCAACTTCGCCTTGCTGGTGACCACCGACTTCACCGAGCCTTTCCACGAACCGATCGCTTATGGCAAATACCTGGCCAGGCTGGCCAACATGCTGAGTGGCGGCGTACTGGTACAGCGTCTGGGGGATTTACTCTCAGGACATCGTTCTACCCGATCGCGGATTGAGCACGGGACAGTGCGTCCCACATTGAAAAATGCTGCGCCGGGCGACCTTAGCTTTGCATTACCATACCGTCATTTGACCGATATAATCGAAATGCTTCAAGCGATAGACAACCTGGTGCCGGGAGTATACCAAGACGATACGTTAATCTATGGTGTAGAGGTCAAGTTCTATTCCAACCGGCTGTCACTAACATCCGTTCTTGAAACAGAGATAAATAATCTCTTTGCCGTCGGCGACGGTGCCGGCGTAAGCAGGGGATTAATTCAGTCCTCTGCTTCCGGAGTCATAGCCGCCCGCCAGATATTGCAAAGGCTGGGATACCCGCATTGATGTCACCGGATACGTTCTTATCACAATAGCATGATGCCTGATATCACTTCGTATATTCTTATTCTTATTCTTTTTCCGATCTTTATAATTGCAGAAAATTCATTTCCCCTAATTTAAAGCTACCCAGTCAATCTAAGCCGCTTGTGCACCGTCCCGCAACCTGCCTGAGCTCACCTTTCTGACAATTGCCCAGACAATTATTATCAGCAGTATCAGGATATCGATGACCTGCGCCTGGCTGATGCCCCACTCCTTAGGCTCATCAGCACGCAGAAACCTTGTCAACAAGTCACCGACTGCCAGCATCACCCAGTAGGTCAGCGTCACCAGTCCGGTTATGTGTGTCTTGCCCAGCAGCGTCCATATAACCACAGCCATTACGGCAAACCATAATATCTGGTATATCTGGAAAGGATGGATGGGCGTATGGAGCGGGGCACGGCTGTCCGGGGCAGTATAGACTATGGCCCAGGGCAGGTCGCACGCTTCGCCATAACAGCAGCCGTTAAGGGTGCAGCCGATCCTGGCTATGACCATCGCCAGCACGCCGCCGGGGATGATCAGGTCGCTTATGCGTAGAAAGGACAACCCCGCTATTCTTGAATATACCCAGGAAACGAGTATGACGCCCAGTATTCCGCCGTACATCCGCTCACCGGCCAGGCCGAAGATTTTGTCCGTATGTCCCATAAAGAACTGCCAGTTCTCCAGCAGATAAAACAGCCGCGCCCCGATAAGTCCAACGGCAATCCACCAGACGGACAGGCGGAAGATGTGTGCCCATCCCATCCCCTCCTTCCTGGCCAGAACAGCAAAAATTACCGGGGGCAATAGGATGGCCATGCTGAGCATCAATATGTACCAGCGTACTTCGTAGCCGCCGACAGCAAATGCCACCGGGTCAACCTCATTTACAATGATATATACGCCAGTCATGCAGGTCAGCAAACACTCATTGACAACTCTTCAAGGGTATCATATCATAAGTCGTAAGAGACATGTTAGTACCGGCTAGGTAGTTCATCTACGGGGGTAAGCAGTAGCGGATAATGCGGCCAAAGGGATTCAAATGGTATCTTTCTGTAGTATTGCCTGTGCTGGTATTTTCAAGCCTTGTTCTTTATGCCTCCAGCACCTCCGGCTCTTCCAGCTCGATGGATTGCTGCTCTGATATCGAGTGCAATGGAAAGAAAAAAGATACCTGTAGTGAATCAAAAAAACCAGTCACCAAACAGTTACGACTCCCTATAGGTGAATCCATATATCTTGAGTCCGATACAACGGATATAAGATGCGGGTATGAGGTTGGTTGTATAGCTACTTATTTAGCGCAACTGGTCCCCGAATCGGGATGTGATTGTGACTATTGGGAAAAGCGCAAACCTTATATATCAGTCAGCATGCAAACACAGGGGTCGAAAAGTTGGAAGAGGCTGTGGCGCAAATGGACTTATAGTAAATTTGCTTGTAATTGGAAATATTCATATTTGTACTCCAGACTCTGGCAGAAGGGACAAGAAGTAACACCGACGAAAATAATAATACGGATAACCTATGAAGAGCCTGTCTTTACACTGCCTGGGAATTTGCCACAGATATCTTTGGGAGGGGTCCTGTGGGCCGGTCCGGAGCTGCCTGCAGATATTCATATCGGCGCGACGCTATTCTATTATCCTCTGGAATAACTGCTGATTACCTGCCGCCGCTAATTTCTTTAACCATTATTTATCTAAGCAAAGCCATCATTAAGAACTGGGCATACTATAGCTCCTCCCCATCATTCTCATAAAACGCAGTACGCTGTAACGTGTCATGCTTCAGCGGAGGAAGTATTCGACGTCTGCTTGAAGCAAGATTATTTGAAATGGTGTACACTAATATACGTCATACGGGATCCCGTGTCTAATAATCAGCCGCAGGTAATCTCGCTGACTCTAATATCAGAATTACTATCCCGCTAACGCCAGCGGATTTGCCCGGTGAGTGCGATTAAACTATCAAACTTGCAATATTGTGCTTCACGACAATAGAGCAGCATAACTGCTACAATTTTACGGGACAAGGCCAATGCATAACGAGGCGCAACAACAAGAATTAAAACTTATTTTTAACGTCCCCAATACAATAACCGCAATCAGGATTATCCTGTCACCCGTAATTGCGCTCCTTTTATGCTTTGGAGAATTCCTGGCGGCGGGAATTGTAATCATCATAGCCGCATTGACAGACGCACTGGACGGCTTTCTGGCCCGCAGGCTCGGTCAATCAAGTCCCGGCGGGGTGCTCTTTGACCTGGTTGCCGATCAAATACTATTTCTGCCAAATCTCATTATAGCCATAGCAGTAGGCCTGTTTGATAGAACGGACCACCTGATGCCGTGGAATCCCTATCCGTTTGCAATAGTCTTGATAGGGGCCAGTGTTACAATGCTCATAGCTATTTTCACCTATATCTGGAAGCGCCGCAGCCAAATATTTGACTTTCCCGGTCCCACCAAGATAGCCAAGGCTATACACTGGTTCTGGCTAGCGCCGTCTTTGTTAGCGGTTTTAGCTATTGGGCCGGACCTGCTGCTTGCTATTCTGATGTATCTTGCCATTATCTATACCCTGCTTGCTACATACTCCTATCTAAAGAAAGGTTACTACATATTTACTGCCTGACCTGATGCTTTGCTCTGCCAGGTACCTTCATAATGGCATTGGGGCAGGACATACCGGATAATGCCCTGCGTGATAAGATTTAAACGGGCGCAGGCGTGGCGGTACTGCCGGCAAGCGGCCTGCTTTAATTGAGCATTATATAGCCTTTCTGACTATGGAACTGGCAGTGATGATAGCCTGGATCAACCTGGCTGTGCTGATTGTATCGGCCGTGCTCTTCCTGTACTTCTATATAAAGAGCGTAGGACCGGCTGCTCTGGAACGGAAAATAGGTGAAGTAGCCTATGCCAGGTGCAAACAATACAGGTTAATAGCCTCTGCATTTGAGTCTATAGCTCTGTTAAATTACATAATATACTTCTTTTACCCGTTACCCCTTTCTCTGCCGCTGACTTTTCCCTGGGAGTACTGGATATCTGTCCTCATTGCACTTGGTATCGGGATTCCGGGCGGCTGGCTCATGACCAAGGGATTGATAGACGCTGGGGAGGAGTCGCTGGCACCTAAGAAGGAACATACTCTTTATGGCGGCATCTACAAGAAAATCAGGCATCCGCAGGCTGCTGGCGAAGTTACACTATGGTGGGTCGCCTCTTTTATGCTTAATTCACCCTTCCTGGCTATAATCTCATTCCTCTGGCTGCCTGTATTTTATATATTTTGCCGGGCAGAGGAGAAAGACCTGGTCATCCGCTATGGTGAGGCCTATTTGAACTACATGAAAAACACGGGCTTTGTCCTGCCCAGGCGAAATATGAAGTCGTGAAATTGCTGCGTACAGAGGTCAACCCATGTTCAATTATTGTAAGCAGTCCAGGACGATAGATTTTTGTGACTCTTTCCCGCAGCCTGTATGTTTTGACACACGCGGCTGGTTTCCCCTATAGTGTTTCAAAATGTCAGATAGGCAGCAAAGCGCACCATATGTAATCACAATCAGCCGCCAGATAGGAAGCGGTGGGGCCTATATTGGAAAGCGCCTGGCCGGCAAGCTCGGCATATCATACGTCGACCGTGAAATTGTGAGGCGGGCGGCACAACAACTTAACATACCTGAGGATAGTTTAATATCCCGTGATGAAAAAACTACCCCGTTATGGCAATCTGTGCTGGAGCAATCCGTATTCGGCAGCCCCTTTACATATGTTCCTCCTCCACTCAACATACCTGATGATAAAGAGCTATACCAGGCTGAGTCTGATATAATCCTGGATATCGCAAAAACCGGCTCAGCAGTCATAATAGGCCGGGGCGGTTACCATGTTTTACGCAGCCATTCCAGGCGCCTGAGCGTCTTTTTACATGCATCAACTGCCTTCCGGGAGCAGCGTATCCAGGAATTGTATCACCTGTCATTGCCCGAAGCGCGCAAGATGGTCCAGTCTACGGATAACTCCAGGGCAAATTATATCCATTCGGTTACTGGAGAAGACTGGACAGACGCCAGGCAATACGACATCTCTCTTGATACCGGCATATTGGGATTTAAGGTGGTTGAGGATATCGTCGTAGCAGCTGCGCATGCGCTATTTGATTAATGGTTATCAAGCAGTCACAATATAAAGCCCTGCCCTCACTACAATTAAACTGTCAATAATAATCTATAATTATCTATTTGTGCCTAATAGCTGGCAGCATTATACCATCATCTCAAGGAATAACTATGAGAAAGAAGCAGCCGGACAGCAAGATCGAGCGGATATTCTTTACTTTTACCGAGGCGCAGGAGTTCCTGGGTGTCAGCCGCCAGACCATCTACAAGCTGATGGACGATGGTTTGCCCTCACACAAGATCGGGAAGAAACGGGTCTTCCTAAAAGAAGACTTGATAAAGTGGATCAAAGAACACTGATTACGGCATTTAGTGGAAGGAGATACCAATTATGATTATTACTATCCCTTTGGTTATAGTTTCCGCTATTCTGGCATGGTTACTTCGTCCTGCAAAGAATATGGCAATACCTCGTAAGGTTGCCATTCTATCTACAGTCATACCTATTCTTGTTATTGCCATAGTTGCTGTCATCTTCCAGATTTTGCACAACATGGCTGGAATGACATGGGTATCCAGTATATCAAACACTTGCTTCATCATCGCTATTGGCCTGATAGGAGCAGCTATTTTAGCTGTGGTTGGTTTTGTTATTACACGTAAATGGGAAATAGCAAAGGGGATAGGATTTGGAATCTGCATCGGTATTATCATATCCATTATCGAGTTCGGCGTACTTGAGTGGTTAGCTGGAGTCTAATTGCCATGATCCTCTTTACTTTCCTCCACCTGCCGCTCCCCCTGGCGCTCCCCGGCGGAGGTATGTCCTGTTTTGATCTGTAGTTTGGTGGTATACAGCGTGCGGCAGAATTTGACTGCAACACGATGGAATTCAATGGTGGGCGATAGCAGATTTGAACTTCTGCCCCCCTGTGAGTAACAGGTCTGTGACTCTTATATAGCTGCTTGGACCTTAATCTAAGGCTGCTTCCGGTTGGCGCCCGTTTGACGCTGTTGGCGATGCCCCTTTTTCTGTATCAGTAATCATGCGAATACTGCAACTATATGGACTATCAATCGGCCTGACCCGGTTTCAGGGGAAACAACCAAATGGGGATTTGGAGCTTATAAAGCTATTTTAGTCTAGACTTGATATAATCCCCGATCTCTTTGGCGGCTTGCTGCGCTTCAGGAATGAACGGCATTAACACGAAGTCATGCCACATGCCTTCCCACACGTCCATCCTGACTTCAAGTCCCGTCTTGATTAACCGGCGCTGCAGCCTTGAGCAGTTGCTTAGAAAGAGGTCACGTGTGCCGGTGATAATCAACGTCGGAGGGAAGTTGGCGGGATACTTCGCATAGATAGGCGAGATATCAGGGTCTTCAGGATCATTTTTGCCCGCATATGCCTCAAACATCTTCTGGACGCACCTGCCCCGGCTGAGTCCGCAGTCCCATCCTTCAAGTATATACTGGGAGTCGTCAATCTCTTTCTCATCCGTAGCAGGCGAGCTTAAAGCAATGACTGCCGGCAAAGGCAGGTCCTGCTGCGAAGCCTTAAGGGCTGTTACCAGGGATAGGGTTGCTCCAGCCGAATCCCCCAGCAGAGCGAAAGATCCTGGTTCGAACCGCTTAACAAGCTCCCGGTAAACCTTCAGGCAATCATCCACGGCTGCCGGGAAAGGGTATTCGGGCGCCAGCCTGTAGTCTATGGAGTAGGTCTTAATGCCCGCCACAAAACCGATCGGGCTCGAGAAAACCAGCATGGTAACAGGGTCCAGGACAGTGTATCCGCCGCCGTGGATATAGTAGATGCACTTGTGATCATTTTGCTTGTTGTAGCCTTTGGGCGTGGTGACGAGGACGGGCACGCCGCCGATCTCGATATTTTCCATTGACTCCACGCACGTATTTTTCACCAATTCGACCAGGGGCTTGAAGTCTTCTGCCAGTTTGTTCCTGATGATAGGCATATCATCCCTGGTTGCGTCGAAGCACCAGACCTCAGCCATCTCGGTTTGGAAATGGCGCGCCTCAGGGCTGACAGTATTACTGACAAATGTCTTGAATTTATCCCGGGCAAAAGTTCCTTCATCCATGACTTACCTTTCCTCGATTAATGATGTCAAATTATATCAGACACAAGCAGCTGGTTAGCGCAGTCGATATTCTTTACGTTCACTGAGGCTCAGGAATTCCTAGGTGTCAGCCACCAGACCATATACAAGCTCATGGACGAGGGCTTGCTTTCACACAATATTGGCAAGAAACGGGTCTTTCTGAAAGAAGACCTGATAAAATGGATCAAAGAACACTAATAGCTTGGGTTAGAAAAATCACACAACTCTACGCCTTAGCCAACCTGGCACTGATAATGCGGTTTATACTTACTCCGGCTTCAGCAGCCTCTATGGTCAGCTCTTTATGCACCTCCGGCGGTATGCGCACCAGTAACCGGCCGGAAAAGCGTCTGGCTGCAATCGGTTGAGGCACAGTTTCATTATTGGCCCGCATATCAGATACGGCCTCCGCCACCAGGTTGATTATACCCTGCAACGCTGCTTCCTGTGTGTCAGCTAACCAGCTCAGGCTGGGAAACTCGGCACATAAGCCGATATATTCTTTATCTTCCTCAGACCAGGTTATACGATAAGTATAGTTATCAGTTTGTTTCATCGGTTTTGTTACCATCTTGTGCCTCCAGCTTGCTTATAGCCTTTAATACCTGTTTTACCTGATATGCTTTTGCTTTGCCTTTATCGTTTTGTATATTTATCCTCGGGTCGCCCGGCCACGGCATTTTATATATCCTGTGGCTGCTGCGATCCTGACGGGGCTTACCGAAATAATAATCACAAACTTTACACAGACCAGAAAAGCTAATATTGCCTGGATTTGCCTGCATCCGTTGCACAATTTTGGCTATCGAATCCGGCATCAATTGAATGATATCATTATTGATATCACCAGTCAAACAATATTGATTGGGTTTTGCCGCTCCCTTTGACGCTCGCCCGCCGGGGTGCAGGCTGTTTTGATCTTGGTTGGCGTGATGTACGGCGTGCGGCGGGGGCTGACCAAAACACGATGGAAACAAATGGAGGGCGATACAAGATTTGAACTTGTGACCCCCTGTGTGTAAGACATGTGCTGGTCATGTGTAATTTCCCATACCATAATGTGCTGGGGTGAGGACATGCAAAAAGAAATAAACGCCAGAGACCGTGCAAGGGCGGATATCTGCCTCAAATGCACGGTATGTGCGAAGGCACGGAAAGAGCAGAAAGGCTTCGCATACTGGCTCGTGAAAAAGATTGAAGGCGGCCTGTGCCCATGTTGCCAGGCCTATGAGAGGGTCTACGGGCACAAGGCCCACGAGCCGATACCGGTCAACGGTTAATTGTCCATGCCCTGAAGGCAGTCAGGGCATTGGCCTTCCAGCAGTATATTATGCGCCTCCAGTGAACACCCGGGGGGCAGCAGCCTATCTATATCACCCAGGCAGCCCTCAATTTCAAACAGCTTATCGCAGGTACGACAGAGGAAATGGTGATGATGGTCTTTATCAGACAGTTCCCAGCGGGACGTTTGCCCGGGCAGATCAACCTCATGTATGGACCCTTCTTCCTTGAGGGATTTCAAAGTGCGGTAAACCGTGGCGATGCCCAACCCGGGGACTAGCTTGCGCGCCATTTTGAATATCTCATCTGTCGACAGAGGCCGGTCTGCCCTGATAATCACCCGGCGGATGGCCTCGCGCTGCGACGTTTTTCTCTTCATCGCCTGTTTCTCACTTTTTGCTAATCGATAATCAGCTATTATTTTAACGCTAAAAGCCGGAGCTAACCATATTCAGCGCAAGTATAATTGACAGCTTTATTGATAATAGTATATCATTATCACTTGGAGACGGCAAAAACAGGTATGGACAGTTCATGATAAAGAAGCTGGCTTTAACTATCTCAGTATTATCGGTCATCATAATTACTCTGATGCCGGGCTGCCAATCGGATTCGGCGACGGCTGAAAGCAGCAAAAAGTCCATTGTAGTTACCTATTCCATCCTGGGCTCGGTGGTCAAAGAGCTGGTAGGAGATAATGCCAACGTAACTGTCTTGATGCCGAACGGGGCCGACCTCCACGGGTGGGAACCCTCCGCCAGGGACATTGAAACTGTCAATAAAGCTGACCTGGTTGTGCAAAATGGTCTTGAGTTGGAAATCGGATTGCTGAAGACTGTTGCCACAGCCGTAGAGAGGGGAGTGAATGTTTTCACTGCTTCTGACTATATAACGGTCCTCACTGTGGGCGAGGAGGAGTTTGAGCAAGAAGAAGAGGAGCACCACAGCAGCCACAATCCCGAAGCTGAAGCCGGAGGTGAACACGACGGCGACCATCATCACGAAGCAGGCACCAGCGACCCCCACCTCTGGACAGACCCTTTGGCTATGAAAAGAGTGTCAGCCGCCCTGACGAATACCCTGAAAACAGACCTGGGCATAGACGTCGGTCTGCGCTCCGAAAATATGTTGATCCGCTTCAATAACGTAAATCAGGAAATCGAGGAGATGGTTTCGGAGATACCGGCCGTGGACCGCAAGCTGGTAACGGGACACAAGTCCATGGGCTATTTTGCTCACCGCTATGGTTTTAAGCAGATCGGAGCCATCATCCCCAGCATCACTTCGCAAGCGGCAGTATCTGCCGCCGACCTGGCTGCCTTAAAGGAGCTTATCGAGGATAACCAGGTCAAAGCTATTTTTACTGAGATCGGCACATCACCGGCGGTGGCCAAATCCATCGGCCAGGAGACCGGTGTCAGGGTCATCGAGCTTGCCACCCATACACTACCGGCGGACGGCTCCTACTTCACATTTATCCGCAATCTGACAAGGGTGATAGTAAACGGATTAAAATAATCTAGTGTGAAAAACAGATGATTTTAGCTGATTGGCTGATAACACCTTTTTCGACTAACCAGTTCATGCTTTATGCATTGATGGCCGGTGTTATAGTTTCCTTCACTTGCGCCATCATAGGCACCTTCGTTGTTCTCAGAGGCATGGCATTCATCGGCGACGCCATCGCCCACGGCGTGCTGCCGGGTATTGCACTAGCGCTTATTCTGGGCATACCGGGCATAGTGGGTGCCGCCGCCGGCACCGTGGTGATGATCAGCGGCGTCAGCCTGATAACTCTTAAGTCGCGACTTTCCTCGGATACCGCCATCGGCCTTTTATTCGTCGGCATGCTGGCGCTGGGTGTAATTATCGTATCGCGCTCCACTTCTTTCAGCGGCGACCTGGTGAGAATCCTCTTCGGCGAGATACTAGGCGTCAACCTTCAGGGTATAATCATCCAATCCGCAGCAGCCATCATCGTCTTGGTGGTAACATTGGCATGCTCACGGCCCTTCCTGCTTCTCTGCTTTGATCCCGAGCAGGCACAGGTATCAGGCTTTCCAGAACGTCTCTACCACTACATTATGCTGGCCCTGATAGCATTGACCATCGTGGTATCCTTCCAGACGGTGGGTACCCTTCTGGTATTCGGCATGCTGCTGGCGCCGGCTGGGGCGGGAGCCCTGCTGGCCCGCAGGATCGGCGGAATGATGGCATGGGCCACCATATTCGGCATCCTGTCGGTTTATTTCGGCCTGCTGTCAAGCTATTACCTCAATATCGCAGCCGGGGCAGCCATCGTACTGACGGCCGTACTGATTTTTTTCATCGTACTGATAATACAGAATATGCGGAGCAAGCAGGTACGCCGCCTGAAGCTTCACCCGCCACACGAATAAGGTTTAAATGAATAGAAATATGCATGAAAATAATAACCCGTCCAGCAGCGGCATGTGCCTGACTGCCAGCCACCTGCATATCGGTTATAACCATGATACCGTGGTTGCCGGCATCGACCTGGCGCTGCCGGCCGGGCAGTCCCTGGCGCTGGTGGGAACCAACGGCTCCGGCAAGTCCACCCTGCTCAAGACGATGGTCGGGCTGATCAACCCGCAGCAGGGCAAGATCAGCATCTTCGACCAGAAGCCGGGCAGCCTTCCGCGCCGCGTAGCTTACCTTAGCCAGTTTCACGTTTCGGGTTTCGTGCTGCCGCTGCGTGCCATAGACGTGGTACGCATGGGCTGCTTCGCCAGGCTCGGCCTGTGGGGAAGGGCCACGAAGCACGATGAGGAGATGGTACGGGAAGCCATGGAACGTATGGGCATCAGCCACCTGGCCAATACACCCCTTTGGTATCTGTCAGGCGGACAGCAGCAACGGACATATATCGCGCAGGCACTGGCCCACCGTGCAGACTTGCTGGTGCTGGATGAGCCAACGGCCGGTCTGGACGCCGGAGGCCAGGAGGTCTTCCTTCAGGCCATGCATGACGAGCTTTCACGTGGTGCGGCGCTGGTGACGGCCACCCATGATATAAAAGAAGCGTCCGCCTGCGATATGGTGATGCTGCTGGCACGAAAAGTGGTGGCTCTCGGCAAGCCACAGGATATCATGACGCCGGAGCTTTTGCTAAGGACATTCGGCATCCAGATCCCACACCATTAAAATACACCGGTCAGATACTGCCGTACTCCACCTATTTTAACTGAAGGCCGACTTTGAATGCTTTGGCGACCACATCGCCCAGTCCCTGGTAAACATTGGCAGGCAGGGTCGTCCAGAGCAGGGGACGTATCTTCTTCACATCCGGCTGATCAGCGGTAAAGCATTCCCCCGAGACATAAACCTCCTCTATTTTTCCCACGATCATCACGTGACTGCCCAGGTCCAGCATATGCTCGACCTTGCACTCCAGATTGACCGGGCACTGCCTGACCATGGGCGCCGTCTCAAGCTTGCCGTAAAACACATCAAACTTGCAGACCGCCGCCTTGTCCACCTTGGCGCCTGTGATAATTCCGCAATAGTCTACTTCCTTAGCCTGCTCAACGGAGGGGACGTTAACTGAGAAGCTCATGTTATGCTCGATGCCTTTGAGCGTATAACGGGTATGCCTTATCGCCACGGATATCATCGGCGGTTCGCCGCAGGCGATTCCAGACCAGGCCACCGTCATGAAATTCGGCCTCTTTTCCACGTTGGCCCCGACCAGGAATGCAGGCATGGGGAAAACGAAAGGCTGTGCTCCCATCTTGACTTTTTCCATCGTGATATCTCCTCTGGTTAAAGTATTTATTGATTTGAAAAATACCTTTCACGGGTACCCGGCAGCCGTACACACTGGCTTTATCCATTAGCCCCCCTCATCAGAAAGGCTGAAGCCATTTTAACACAAATTCCAGATGCGTAAATATGCAGAATGATGCTGGCAGGCTTGAAAAACGGCCACATTTGTTGTACAGTTAGAACATAATAGGTGTTCAATATATGAGTGTCTTAAGGTATTTTATTACTTCCAAGGCCAAGCGCAACCTGCTGAAATTCTTTTTCAGCCGCAATGGTGATTTTTACACCAGGGAACTGGCGCGATTGACGGGGGAGCCACTTAATGCAGTCAGGCGGGAGCTGGGCTACATGGAGAAGGCCGGACTGCTGCATTCCTATATGCAGGGCAACCAGAAGTATTATCGGGTGATGGAGGATTTTCCCCTTCTGGCCGAATGGAAAAGGGTCGTGTTGGAGACGGATGATACCGCAACCCCTGCCCAAAAGCCCGCAATGAGCGCACCGCTGGAGGAAGCCGATGAACTGGACAGGGTCCTCAGCCTTGAGGGGCAGGAAACACACCCGCTAGATTATGGCGTTATCGTCCCCGGGTCCAATGTTATTATGAAGCACACTGAAGAAATAGAATCGGAGGAGGAAACATCCGGACTTGAAGAAACTGCTGCCGCAGAAGAAGAAGGACAGGAGCAGGAACAGCCGGCCGCAGATGTAATGCCATTCGTAGATTATCTGAAGGAACGGTTCGCCGATGTTAATCAGGTTGCGCTGGCAGTTGTCCACGGCGAGGCAGCCAGGTCAGAAGAGATTCCCGCCGAGGGCGTAGACCTGCTGGTAGTCGGCGACATCAGCAAGGATTCACTGCTCGAGCTCATCGCAGATATCGAAGACCGCACGGGCTTGGGCATCAATCTCATCCAGATGACCCGCAGCGATTTCGATTACCGCAACGCCAAGGGCGACCCGCTCATGCGGCGTATGTGGAGCGAAAAGAAGCTGGTCATTAAGGGCAGGCAATAGAGGTCATCTGCTGCATCAACGCCATATCTAATAACCAAGCCGCAGGATCACCATTACGAGCAATGATGAAACCGGGCAGCAGGTCTGCTAAAATAGCCTATGGTTGCAACGCCCTCGATCATTTTTCAGCCTTCCAAGCTTGGTGACCTGCCGTTCATTCTCAATGACCTGGACCGAGCCTCTTCCCTTTTAAGCGGCGACAAGCCCGTAGGGCGTATCTACGGAGTGAGCGGCGGGGCGCTAACGGCCACGGCCTTTGCTCTGGCCCTGGCATCCAAGAATAATCCGGGGAAATGGGGCAGAGCAGCTTCTGCTGTGACTGATTTCCGCAATTTCCTGAGCAGCGCGCATGGGTGGGATATCCGCAGTCTGAACCCGAATCCCCTGTACGGTCGCTCAAACCTCAATCCGCTGCGCCGGTGGCTGGTTAAACGGTTGAAATCATATACCGCCCGCAGCGACTGGCGCATATCGGAGATTGACGTCCCCTTATATATATGCACGATGAACCGGGACGCCATCTTTACATTGTTCGGCTCGCCAGATGACAGCCTGCAATGCGATTACCAGTTCGTGCACCTGGGGCCGCCGCAAGACGCATTCCTTATCGACGCTGTCATAGCTGCCCTCAGCACGCTGCTGTCCACCAGTCCCAGCCAGGTAA
>JAFGHL010000054.1 GCA_016930155.1 Dehalococcoidia bacterium
GCCTGCCGCCCACTTGTGTATGTTTCTATACCCCTCTTGCAGGTGCTAAAATTATTCTCTGCGGTAAAAATATGTCTACTGATGCAATTGAAGTCAGGGGCGCTCGGGAACACAACCTCAAGAACATCGATGTCACTATCCCGAGGGATAAACTGGTCGTTATTACGGGCGTGTCGGGTTCGGGCAAGAGCTCGCTGGCCTTCGACACTATCTATGCAGAAGGTCAGCGGCGTTATATCGAGTCGCTTTCTGCTTATGCCAGGCAATTTCTTGGACGTATGGATAAACCGGATGTCGACTACATAGAAGGCCTGAGCCCTGCGATATCGATCGATCAGAAGGGGCCGTCCCATAATCCCCGCTCCATCGTGGGTACAGTTACAGAGGTGTACGACTACCTGCGTCTGCTGTTTGCCAGGGTTGGCAGGCCACATTGTCCCCAGTGTGGCCGGGAGATATCCCGCCAAACGGTACAACAGATCGTGGATTCGGTACTCCAGATCAAGCCGGATATCCGCATAATGCTGCTGGCTCCGCTCATTAAAGATAGAAAAGGTGAGCACCTGCAGATATTAGACGATTTGAAGAAGGCGGGATTTGTACGTGTCAGGATCGATGGATATGTGCGCGATCTCTCCGAGGTTATCCAGCTGGATAAAAACAAGAAACATACGGTGGAAGCTGTAGTTGACCGTATCGTTACAGGTGATGAGAGCAATCGCGCACGTATAGCCGATTCAGTTGAGACCGCGCTAAAACTGGGTGGGGGAGTGGTGCTGGTATCAATTGCCGATGGGGAAGAGATGCTCTTCTCGGAGCATTTCGCCTGCGTTAATTGCGGGCTCAGCCTGGGGGAGATCGCTCCGCGAACATTCAGCTTCAATAGTCCGCATGGCGCCTGCCCGGCCTGTACCGGCCTGGGTGTAAAACTGGAGATCGACCCCGATCTGGTCATCCCCAACAGGGAACTGACTATTGCTGAGGGGGCTATCAGGCCATGGGCTACCTACACATGGTATATAAATCAGCTTGAAGAATTGGCGCAGCAATACGACTTCTCTCTGCGAGTTCCCGTGAAAAAGCTTGGCAAGGATCAGTTGAAATTGATTCTGTTCGGGGAACACCCGGACCGGCACAGGTACCGTTACCGTTTTGGCAAAGTGCGTGAATGTGCGGTCGGTTTTGAGGGCGTTATCCCGAACCTGCAGCGCCTGCACAGAGAGACGGAGTCCGAAAACAGACGCGCGGAGATCGAAAGGTATACGTCGGCGTCACCCTGTCAGGTTTGTGGGGGGAAGAAATTGAAACCGGAATCGCTGGCGGTCAGGATCGATGGAAAAAATATTATGGATGTCACGGCCCTGTCGGCGGTTGATGCAAGCGTATGGATACAATCCATCACAGGCAGCCGTGATGGCAGACAGATACTTACTTCAAATGAGCAAATGATCGCGAGACAGATAATTAAGGAGATAAATGCGCGTCTGGGTTTTCTCAGGGATATAGGGCTCGGATATTTGACTCTGGACAGGGCCTCGGCCACTTTAAGCGGCGGTGAAACGCAGAGGATCAGGCTGGCAACAATGATCGGAAGCGGATTAATGGGTGTTTTATATATCTGTGATGAGCCGACCATCGGCCTGCATCCTGCCGATATACACAGGCTGATTAATACGCTTAATAAGCTTCGTGACCTGGGCAATACCGTCATCAGTGTCGAGCATGACGAAGGCATGATGCGGGCGGCCGATTTCATTGTTGATCTGGGCCCGGGCGCCGGCGAGCACGGAGGCCGCATCGTTGCTACCGGCAGTATTCAAGACGTGATGAAGGCCCGTGAATCAATCACCGGCCAGTATTTGAGCGGCATCAGGCATATACCCATGCCGGCCGGACGCAGGAACGGGTCCGGCAAATCCCTGGTGATCAAAAAGGCGGGGGAGAATAATCTTAAAGATATCGATGTTAAGATCCCGCTGGGCAAGCTGGTCTGCATCAGCGGCGTATCGGGAAGCGGCAAGAGCACGTTGATGAATGATATTTTGTACAAGAAGCTGGCGCAGGTTTTTTATCAGGCCAGGGACAAGCCGGGGAAATGCGCAGGGATAACGGGTGTAGAGAATATCGACAAGGTAATAAATATCGATCAGTCTCCCATCGGGCGCACCCCTCGCAGCAATCCGGCCACTTATACCGGCGCCTTCACCCCCATCAGGGAGCTTTTCTCTTCCGTACCGGAGGCTCGCGTGCGCGGCTACGGCCCGGGTCGGTTTTCGTTCAATGTGCGCGGCGGTCGCTGCGAAGCTTGCCAGGGCGACGGGTATATACAAATCGAAATGCAGTTTTTGCCCGATGTTACAGTTCCCTGCGAGGTATGCAAAGGGAGGCGATACAATCGGGAAGCGCTCGAGATACAGTTCAAAGGCAAGAATATAGCTGATGTACTCGATATGACCATCGAGGAAGCTACTGCCTTTTTCACCAGCTTCCCCAAAGTTAAAAACAAGCTGGCAACATTGCTGGATGTCGGACTGGGTTATATGCGCCTGGGACAACCTGCCCCGACGCTGTCAGGTGGGGAGGCGCAGAGGGTTAAACTGGCATCAGAGCTGTCTCGCAGATCAACAGGCAGAACACTCTATATACTGGATGAGCCGACTACCGGACTATCTTTTGCAGATATCGACTGTCTGCTGAGAGTCATTCAGAGGCTGGTGGACGCAGGCAATACGGTGATCATCATAGAACACCATATGGACGTGATAAAAAATGCGGACTATATCATCGACCTCGGGCCGGGAGCGGGAGACGAAGGAGGTTATCTTATAGCGTCAGGTACGCCTGAGGAGGTGGCGACAATCGATACTTCCGCTACAGGGCGTTATTTGAAAGATGTACTTGCCGGGCACAGCCTCGCTGCCGGTTAATTATTCCGGGGACTGGTTGGTTTATAAGGTTTGATTTCATTGTGTTAATATATCCTGTACAGAGCGGTTGACAGCTTCAAGAAAGGTACATATTCCGGTGGGTTTTGACTTAATTGTGACGCGAGAATAATAAACGGCAGGAGGTATCATGGCTAATTCGCATAGAATGGCCTGTCTTGTTTCCCTGCTTATAGCAGGGTCACTTATCTTCTCGGCTGCCTGTGGAACTGACGAAGAGCAAGGGATGCAACAGGGCAGCAGTCAAACAACAACGATAAAAAGCGATATAAAAGTTAATGTTGTACCGATGCAGTCGGTTACCCCGGCTATCTATTTGCAGATGCCCAACCTGGATATCACCTTCGTCGATTTCGAAATCACTAATAATGGAGATAATGCGGTCAGGCTCAGTGTGGAGTCAGAGCTTCAGGGTTATTCTGAAAAAGCGATTGACACCGTGGATGTCGGCCCGCACAGCACAGCAGTTGTTGGACAGACCCCCATACTTAAGCCGCAGGCTATACCGCTCGAGATTGCCAATACCACGTTGCATTATCGTATTGCCGACAGCAGCGGCGCCGTCATTCAGGAGCAGACATTGCCGGTCAAGATATACGGCAGGGATACGATGCTGTGGGCGATGCAGGAGGGTGATGATTGGATCGATACATCGGTCTTTATCGGGGCGTTTGTTACTCCTCATGCGCCGGAGATCGATGAACTCGCACGTCAGGCGGCCGAATACCACCCTTCAAATTCCATGGAAGGTTATCAGTGCAGCCAATGTTCTGATGATCAGTGGACTGAATATACTACGGCCCATGTGAAGGCGGTTTACGAAGCGCTCCAGCAGGATTACAGTCTAAAATACATCAACTCCACTATTGCTTTTAGCAACGAATCGGAAGCGCCCCAGAGAGTACGTCTGCCGGCGGAGTCTATTAATACTAAGTCATCCAACTGCATCGATGGTGCCGTGCTCTATGCCTCAGCGTTGGAATCCATGGATATGCATCCCTATATAGTGCTTACACCGACCCATGCTTTCCTTTGCTATGAAATTAATCCCGACGATCCGGATAACCTCGGCTGCCTGGAAACCACCATGACCGGTTCAGCCTCTTTTGAGGACGCCACAGAGATGGGGCAGCAGGAACTGACTGAGGAGATATCAAGCGGCAACATCGAATCGGGGAAATCCAAAGTACTCTCTGTTCAGCAGCTGAGAGCCAGCGGCATACTGCCTATGAAATAATCCTGCACCGCGCTGAATATGCTATCGGTTCAGGCGGCTGAACAGCTACTCGATCTCGATATCTTTTATACTGAGCTCGGTGCCGCCGGTTAACTTGATTTTGGTGCTGCCGCACGTGGGGCATACATATTCATATTCATTGACGGAAAAATCTGAATTGCAGCTATCACAGTGTCCGCTGACGGGCACCTCATCAATATTCAGGTAAGCCCCTCCAGCTATGGTATCCTTGGACACGATCCCGAAACAGAAGGTGAGTTGCAGAGGGACGATACCGCGTAACTCGCCGGCCACCAGGTTGATCCTTGTTATCTTCGATGCGCCTTCTTTGCCGGCTGCGCTGAGAGCGATGTCCAGGATATTCTGGGCGATGCCCATCTCATGCATGGCCGGCCCCGCCGGTTTTATCATGGTACTTTGTCATCAGCCACGATACCCATTCATCCAGCCCCGCGCCGTTTGCACACGATATTTCAATGATGTCGATATTGGGATTTATCTTACGGGCATTGGCTTTGGCTTCCTTCAGATTGAAGTTTGTGTACTGGATAAGGTCGATCTTGTTGATCAGCATCAGGGCTGACTCATGGAACATCAGGGGGTACTTAAGCGGTTTTTCGTCACCCTCGGGTACACTCAAGATCATTATCTTGAAATCTTCGCCCACAATGAATTCGGCGGGGCAAACCAGGTTCCCCACGTTCTCGATCACCAGTACATCTATCTTGTCCAGCTCCATGTGGGGCAGCGCTGAAGAAACCATATTGGCATCCAGGTGGCATTCCGTCCCGGTAGTCAGTTGTATGGCGGGGATATTGAATTTGCTGATGCGGTCGGCGTCCCGCGTCGTCTCGATGTCGCCGACGATGACTCCCAGCCTGAGTTTGCCCGCGACTCTCTCTGCCGTTTTCTCAAGCAGTGATGTTTTTCCGGCTCCCGGTGAACTCATCAAATTGAGCACGAGGTTATGTTTCTCTTTGAACAGCTGCCTGTTCGCTGCGGCTATTCTGTCATTGGCCTGCAGGACATCCTGCATAACGTTGATCTTCATATAAGTACCTCTTGGTTGTTGTTATTCTGACAAGCGCTCCGTCGCTAAGTATACTGCTTTGATAGTTTGTGTGCAAAGGAAATCAGGGGATACCTCGTTTGTAATAGCCGCGCCTGTTTACTTATAATAAAACACCACCAGGAACCGGACATCAGAGTCCGAGTAATAACTATTCGTTGTATTACAGGATTTGTTTATGAATGAACATATGCGGATGACACTGCCCGAGCGTATCTCTGGCTTGGGCGAGCTTGCCTATAATATGTGGTGGAGCTGGCATCCTGAAGCCAGGAACCTGTTCAGAAGGCTGGACAGGCTGCTCTGGAAGAATACAGCCCATAATCCCGTGAGGTTGTTAACCGAGATACCTTATCATCAGCTGGTGGCGTGTGCAGAGGACGCAAATTACCTGACCAGCTACGATACTACGATGGACGAGTATCGGAAGGACCTCTTTAGCAATCCAACCTGGTTTAAAACGCGATATCCCGAGCACGGCGATAAATTAATGGCCTATTTTTCGCTGGAGTTTGCCCTGCACAACTCGTTACCGCTTTATGCCGGAGGGTTGGGGGTGCTGGCGGGAGATTATTGTAAGGCAGCCAGTGACCTCGGTATACCGCTGGTCGGGGTGGGTTTCATGTACCCGCAGGGTTATTTCCACCAGCATATTTCCGAGGATGGCTGGCAAACCGAGGTTTATGAGCAGTTGGGCTATGACAAAGTGGCGGTTTCACGGGTGCTGGATGGTGAGGGGAAAAGGCTGACTATTTCCGTCCCTCTGGATAGTGTTCATATCAAGGTTGCTGCCTGGGTTTTAAATGTGGGACGCGTTAAATTATATTTGCTGGATACGAATCTTGATGAGAATCCTCAGTCCTATCGTGGTCTTACGGCCAGGCTTTATGGCGGTGACAGGGAACTGAGATTGCTGCAGGAGCTGGTTATCGGTATCGGTGGCGTGCGCATATTGCGGGCGCTGGGATTAAAACCCGCAGTCTGGCATGCCAATGAAGGGCATACTACTTTTATGCTGGTGGAACGTCTGCGCGAATTCATCGAAGCTGATATGACGCTGGATAAGGCGTTAAAATCTGTGGCGGAGACGTCTGTTTTCACGACACATACACCTTTGCCTGCGGGCAATGATACGTTTGCGCCTGACATCATTGACAAGTATTTTCACGCCTACTGGGGGCAGCTTGGCATCACTCGTGAACAATTTTTTGATTTTGGAACCAGCCAGCAAGACAGGGGGACATTCAATATGACGATACTTGGCCTGAAGCTGGCGGGATATCGGAATGGTGTCAGCAAATTGCACGGAGATGTCTGCCGCAGGATGTGGCACGACCTGTGGCCGGAAAAACCCGAGGCAGAGGTCCCTATCATCTCGATAACCAACGGCGTGCATCTGCCGACCTGGACGGCGCCTCAGATTCAGATGCTATTCAGACGGTTCCTGGGGGATGATTGGGAGGAACATCAGGCTGAGAGGGAAAGGTGGGATCGTATCAATGATATACCAGATGAGGTTATCTGGAACATACACCGGTGGCTGAAGCTGAAACTTATCGGAGCCATACTTGACCGTGCACGTGATAGATGGTCACGGGACCATGTAGCCGCTATCCAGCCTCTGGCTATGGGTGCATTACTTGACCCCGAGGTGCTGACCATTGGATTCTCCAGGCGCTTCACGGGATATAAAAGAGCTTCGCTGGTATTCAAGAATATTGAGAGGCTCAAAAATATTTTAACTAATGAGATGCAGCCTGTTCAGATCATATTTGCCGGCAAGGCTCATCCACAGGACGAAGACGGCAAGCGGCTGATACAGCAGGTTTACCGGTATGCTAAAGATTCGGAATTCGGTGGCAGGGTAGCCTTTGTTGAAGACTATGATATGCACATGGCAAGGGATCTGGTGGCCGGAGTGGATGTCTGGTTAAACACACCTCTGACATTAATGGAGGCCAGCGGGACAAGCGGTCAAAAGGCGTCTGCGAATGGTGCGGTTAATCTCAGCATACTGGACGGCTGGTGGTTTGAAGGGTATAACGGCGACAACGGCTGGGCCGTGGATGAGAGGGGTCGGATCGATTCAATGGACCGTGACAGCGTGACAGCAGATGCCATCTACGGTTTGCTGGAAGATCGTGTGATTCCGCTTTATTACGATCGTGATATCAACGGAACGCCACACGATTGGGTAGAATTGATGAAAGAGAGCATACGCTCTAATGCGCCGCATTTCAATACATCACGGATGGCCGGCGAGTATGTTGAGCGTTGCTACTTGAAAGCTCTGGAATATGCCTCGGCGAACCATCTTGAATGAAGCGTATACTATAATTGTGTATTGTCCCATCTACGTATTGTGCTATGATTGGAAATTCAGTAACCTATTAAAGACATGAAGAAACAATTGAGAAAGCTTGGAATTTTGACATCCGGCGGAGACGCGCCCGGAATGAACGCTGCCATCAGGGCTGTTGTCCGCAGCGCCATATTCCATGGGCTGGAGGTCGTAGGCATACGTCGCGGATACTCGGGATTAATAGCCGGCGACTTTCAGAAGTTTAACCAGCGATCCGTGGCTAACATAATTCAGAAAGGTGGTACTATACTGGAAACCTCACGTTGCAGCGAGATGCTTGAGGTAGAGGGTCGCAAGAAGGCCATTGATGCGTTACTCTCGCAGGAGATCGACGGTTGCGTAATAATAGGCGGTGGCGGATCATTCCGTGCAGCCCAGGCTATGTCCGAGGAAAGCGAGGTCGCCTTCATGGGGATACCCGGGAGTATCGACAACGATATCTGGGGTACGGATTTTTCCATTGGATTTCACACGGCTGTCAACACCGCCCTTGATGCTATCGATCGCATCAGGGACACTGCCAGCGCCTTTGAAAGGATATTCTTCGTGGAAGTGATGGGCAGGCAATCCGGCTTCATCGCACTTACCGTCGGCTTGGCTGGCGGCGCGGAACAAATCATTGTGCCGGAGATCGACATGGACGTAGAAAGCCTCTGCCAGAACCTGAGGGAGAGCTTTAAACGCGGGAAGAGGAGCAGCATCATCGTGGTTGCAGAGGGAAATACTGTGGACGATACGATCAATATTGAAAAGTATGTCCAGATGCGTCTGAAAGTCGAGACTCGTCTGTGCACGCTTGGCCATATCCAGCGGGGAGGGTCGCCCATAGCCGCTGACAGGATACTTGCCAGCTGTCTGGGCGTTGCCGCAGTTGAAGGCTTGCTGAACGGGAAAAAGGGACACGCTGTCGGCGAGGTCAAGGGCGAAATTGTCTACACGCCCTTTAAGGACACCTGGCAAAAGAAAAAGACTATTGATGAACGTTTTCTCAAATATATTCCCGTTTTATCGCAGTGATATCCAGTGGCTTTGTGAAGACCCTGCTGCTGACCGAATGATCGGATGGTAAAAAGTATTGTGAAATGGAAAATCCGGTTGTATCTTTATTAAGCTGAGGAGGTTTACCTGTGGAGATAGTTAAATGGTTCGAGGATCTGGGCAAGGCCGATGTTAATAAGGCCGGCGGGAAAGGCGCAAACCTTGGTGAGCTGGTTAAAGCCGGGCTGCCTGTGCCTCCGGGATTTGTGGTGACGGCCCAGGCATACCTGCTGTTTACAACGGAGAGCGGCCTTTCTCAGAAGATCGCACATGCTATGGAAGGGCTCAACGTAGATAGTACCACGGAGCTTCAGGCCAAGGCCAGGGAAGTGCAGGGACTGATTATCGGTACGGAGATGCCGGCAAATATCAAGTCTGAGATCGTCAGTGCTTATGAAGAACTATCCAGGCGTGATTCCTCCAGGGCGCTGTATGTGGCGGTAAGGTCGTCCGCCACTATGGAGGACTCGGAGCAGGCCTCATTCGCCGGTATGAATGCAACTTTTCTCAATGTTCACGGCAAAGAGGATCTCATCAGGAAAGTAAAGGAGTGCTGGGCCTCCTTATATGGGGCAAGGGTTATCTTTTATCGTGCCAAGAAGGAGTTCCTGGATGAGCCTGTGATAGCCGTAGTAGTACAGAAAATGGTCAACTCCGATAAAGCGGGCGTGATGTTCACCGCTAATCCGAGCAACAACAATATGAGCAGCCTGGTAATAGAGGGCGCCTTTGGTCTGGGCGAAGTCGTGGTGGGTGGGCTGGTATCGCCCGACTATTACGAGGTGGAAAAAAGCAGCCTTAAAGTAAAGGACGCCAGAGTATCGCATAAAAATTTCAAGATTATTCGCGATGAAAAAGGCCGTAATAAGAATGTTGATCTGAGTGAGAAGGAGGCCGAACAGCCGGTGCTCAGCACTGCCGAAATACAGGAATTAGCCAGGCTGGGTATGAAGATCGAACAGCATTATGGCAGCCCGCAGGATACGGAGTGGGCAATGGAAGGTAAAAAGGTCTTCATGGTGCAGTCCAGGCCCATAACAACCCTGATAAGAACCACCGAGGCTGTGTCGGAGAAATCTGAGGCTGAGGAGAGCAGGGAGCTGATCAGGGGACTGGGAGCAAGCCCTGGACGTGGCAGTGGGGAGGTTCGGGTTCTGGCGTCACCCGATAAAGACGATGGATTCGAAAGCGGTGACGTGCTGGTCGCTGAAATGACAACTCCTGATTGGGTGCCATTGATGAAAAAGGCGTCTGCCATCGTGACGGACGGCGGCGGTATGACCTGCCATGCGGCCATAGTATCGCGTGAGATGGGATTGCCCTGTGTGGTGGGAACCCGTACTGCGACCAAGGCTCTGAGCGATAAGATGCTGGTGACAGTCGATGGAACACACGGCATCGTCTATGAGGGAAAACTCAAAGAGGATAAGAAGGCCGAGGAGCCGGGCACACAGGTGATGGCCAAGACTGCGCCTATCGTCACTGCCACCAGGCTATACGTTAATCTGGCAATGCCTCATGAAGCGGAGAGGATAGCCAAAGAAGATGTGGACGGCATAGGGCTGCTAAGGGCCGAATTTATGGTAATCGATGCCTGCGACGGCGTGCACCCCAGGCAGCTTATAGAGGACGGCAAGAGCAATCAGTTTATCGATGCCATGGTCAGGAAACTGCGCATATTTACCCGCGCGTTTCATCCCAGGCCGATTATTTACAGGGCCATAGATTTCCGTACTAACGAATTCCGTAACCTCAGGGGTGGTGACAAGTATGAGAGTGTCGAGCAGAACCCCATGATAGGCTTCCGGGGTTGCTACAGGTATATACTTAATCCCGACCTTTTTGAGTTGGAGTTGAAGGTTCTTCAAAAAGTTCGTGAGCTTGATAAAAATCTGCATCTCATGATCCCATTTGTACGAACCCTATGGGAGTTTAAACGCTGCAAGAAAATAATAGATGAAAGCGGGCTGCTGGATGACAGGGAGATGCAGCTCTGGGTGATGGCCGAGGTTCCTTCGGTAGTATACTGGCTGGAAGACTATGCCAGGGCGGGTATACACGGTGTATCCATCGGATCGAACGATCTCACGCAGCTTGTGCTGGGCGTGGACCGCGACAGCGAAATATGTGCCCCTCTCTACGATGAAAGGGACAAGGCCGTGATGGAGGCTATCAAATCGATAGTCAAAACCTCCCAGAAAGTGGGTATAACCTGCTCCATCTGCGGGCAGGCGCCGTCCAACTACCCGGACTATGCAGAGAAACTGGTCGAATGGGGAATCACATCAGTATCGGTAAATCCGGACGTCATAGACCGCGCACGACATAATATTGCGGCTGCCGAACAGCGCGTATTGCTCAAATCAGCCTTGCAAAGGAATGCAGAGCGGGAATAGTATAATACTATAAGCGGCGTCAATTGCGGGATAACTGCTATTTATGCAGCGGTTATCCTGCTTTTAATGTTTTTGATATGAAAAATATTCGTAATTTCAGCATAATCGCTCATATCGATCACGGCAAGTCCACACTGGCCGATCGCATCCTTGAAATAACGGGACTGGTCAGGAAGACCAGCATGGATCAGATGCTGGACAGCATGGATCTTGAGAGGGAGAGGGGTATAACTATCAAAGCCAAGTCGGTCCGTATACCCTATAAAGCGGCTGATGGAAAAGAATATGTGTTGAACTTGATAGATACTCCGGGCCATGTCGATTTTAACTATGAGGTGTCACGCAGCCTGAAAGCTTGCGAAGGTGCTGTCCTTCTGGTGGATGCAACGCAGGGCGTGGAAGCACAGACCATCGCCAATGCCAACCTGGCCTTCGACGCAGGTTTGAAAATCATACCTGTGATTAATAAAATTGACCTGCCCAATGCCATGCTTGATGACTGCAGCCTGCAGCTCTACACTATGCTGGGTCTGGGTATCGAAGATATCCTGCATGTTTCGGCAAAGGATGGACGTGGTGTAGCCGAGCTGCTTGAGGCCATAGTTGCGCGTATACCTCCTCCCTCTGGAAGCGCATCCGATCCCCTGAAGTGCCTGATCTTCGATTCATTTTTCGATACCTACCGTGGTGTCACACCGCACCTGCGCGTGCTGTCAGGTCGTATCGCGCCCGGTGACAGGATCATGCTTAAATCGACCGAAAAGACATTTGAGGTTGAGGAAGTGGGATATTTTAGCCTGGGGCTGGCCCGGTCTGAACTGCTGCGGGCCGGGGAGGTCGGGTATGCAGTGGCGCTGATCAGGAACGCCGGCGAGATACACGTAGGAGATACCATCGTATCTGCCGACCATCCGGAAGTAACTGCAATACCGGGATTCAGGATGTCGCAGCCGATGGTGTACTGCGGCATTTATCCTATTATCACCAGCGATTACGCCAAGCTGGGGGCTGCTCTTGAGAAATTCAAGCTGAACGATTCATCGGTTGTTTTTGAGAAGGAAAATTCGGCGGCTCTGGGGTACGGATATCGGATGGGATTCCTGGGAATGCTGCATATGGAGATAGCCCTTGAGAGGCTCAGGCGCGAATATGAACAGGATATTATAGCTACCATGCCATCGGTCATTTACCGTGTTATCTGCCTGAATGGTGAAGTGCTGATGCTTGATAATCCCTCCAAATTTCCCCCGGAGGGGCAAATAGACCATATTGAAGAACCTATAATCAGGACCAGGATTATTGTTCCATCGGATTACGTAGGACCTTGCATGGAGCTGTCCGATGCCAAGCGTGGTGTCCTGGTGGGCATCGAGCATCCCGACGACAGGCGCGCCATCCTGGTATACGATTTGCCGCTGGCAGATATGATCACGGATTTTTACGACAGGCTCAAGAGCGTCAGTCGCGGCTACGCCAGCATGGACTATGAAATGAATGGATATAGGGCTGCTGATCTGGTTAAGGTGGATATTCTGGTCAACAATGGTCCGGTGGATGCTCTTTCCTATATTGCACCCAGAGAGGGCGCGGCCACCAGGGGCAGGGCTTTAATACATAAATTAAGCAAAACTATACCGAAGCACCTCTTTAAGATCCCCTTGCAGGCGGCTATCGGTTCACAGATTATAGCCAGAGAGGACATTTTCCCCCGGCGCAAAGATGTGCTGGCCAAATGCTACGGTGGCGATATAACGCGGAAAAGGAAGCTGCTTGAAAAGCAGAAAGAGGGCAAGAAAAAGATGAAGATGGTGGGTTTTGTGGAAGTCCCGCAGGAGGCCTTCCTGTCGCTCATGAAAATAGAGGATTAGGCTGCCGACATGCAAGGGCTCTACGTTCACATACCTTTTTGTGTAAGCAAATGCTTTTACTGCGATTTCTATTCAGTGTCTGATAAGCTTGAATTAATGGACAAGTATCTCGGTGCGCTGCTGTCAGAAGCAGACAACTACCGGGGCATGGACTTTACCACGCTTTATTTGGGGGGTGGCACGCCCAGCATACTGGGAGCTGAGAGACTGGAAAAAATGATAATTGGCCTGCGGAGAAGATTTGGATTCAATTATTTGCAGGAGGCAACCATAGAGGTCAATCCGGAGTCGGCCGGGGTTGATTTGCTGGCGACCGCTTTCGCGATGGGCATCCGCAGAATCTCCATCGGGGCGCAGTCTTTGAACGAGGCTGAGCTTAAAAAGTCCGGCAGGGCCCATAACAGGCAGCAGGTAATGGAGGCTATGGATGCGGCCTTATCAAGCGGTTTCCGCAATATATCGGCTGACATCATCGTAGGGTTGCCCGGCCAAACGGTACAGAGCCTCGGCGACACGATCACCATCTTGATCGCCGCGGGCGTAAACCATATTTCAGCTTACTGTCTTTCTGTGGAAGACGGTACTGCTTTCTACCGATGTCCACCCCCTGATTTACCGGACGAGGATGAACAGGCCGGCCTTTTCCAATGCATTGCAGGTGTCTTACGTAAACACGGCTTTGTGCATTACGAGATATCCAATTTTGCCCGGCCGGGCAGCGAGTGTCTGCATAACCTCAATTACTGGAGGGGAGGAGAATATCTCGGGCTCGGTCCGGCGGCCGCCTCGCATATCAATGGAAAGCGCTTCAGTAATGCTGCCAGCCTCGATTTGTATCTTGCCGACCCATCGTCGGCTGTTGAACAAGAGGAGCGGCTGGAGGGTACACGTAAAGCAGGTGAGGAGGCGATGCTACGCCTGCGGCTTATTCAGGAAGGATTGGATATGGAGGAAATGACCGGCAAATACGGCTTGACTGCCGTCGGAAAGCTGGAAGCAAGGCTTCATGAACTGGTAGAACGGCGCATGCTGTCGAGAGATGGTCATATTTTCCATTTGCGACCTGAATGTGTGCTCACATCGAACAGCGTTTTTGTCGACGTAATAGTTTAATGCTCCATATAGGGCATGTGTAATTGATCCACTACCATATGCCGGGCACGAGCGCTTTGCGTTCGGCTGGATAATTGGGGAAGCGCTGGTGATACCAGGTATGGTGCGACATGGCGCGTGGCGCGAGATTGGCTACGGTCCACAGTGCAAAGCTCAGTCCGGCCGGCGACCACGTGGCCAGCGCCCATCCGGTCCAGATCAGTATCTCTCCCAGGTAATTGGGGCATGATATCCAGCGATATAATCCCCCATAAGGTATTTTATAACCGGTTTCGCCAGGGCTGCGCAGCCTGGCCAGCGTGTAATCGGCGTGCCTGTTGATAACGAAACCCGAGATGAAAAGCGCGGCGCCCGCGATAAAACGCGGATCGGTCAACCATTGATCTGGATAACCGCCGGACAGCGAAAATATATAATATCCGTTGAGCCAGGCATTCATCAGATTGAAGAAAATACCTGAAAATACGATTGAAAGAGGCATTTTATCGTGGGAATTCTTCAGGCTGAAGGGATATATGAAGGCACGATGTATATAGTGCGCCTCCCACATCATCAGGAAGGCTGCCAGGGTGATAGAGAGTGGCGCGTTCCCAAATATAAAACACGCGGCGAATACGATGGGCGAACAGGACTCCATGATTACCCAGGCTAGCCGGCTGTCAATTGAGGGACCCCATCCGCTTTTAATATGGCGGCCGTACGGTGCGGCAATGAAGAGCAGGCTGATAAAAACGAGGGGACACAGCACCAGCCACGTGATCAACAGGACGTTGTAGGTAGCATCTGAAGTCATTCTATGGGTGTCCTCGTCTCTGGATGAAGCCGTTATCTATAAACCACTCGATGGTATCGGACAATGTTTCTTTGATTGGCCTCGGTTCATATGCGAGTTCACGAGTGGCTTTGGCGTGGCTGATATTTCGGTTTCCGGCCAGGGCCTTCAAAGAAACGCTGGTGAAGAGCGGTCTGACCCCTATCCAGCGGGATACTGATGTTACAACGGGAGCGCAGGCATCGGCCACCGCTGTCGGACATACCAGCACGGGCGGCCTCCCGCCTGTTATCTGTGCAACAATAGCGGAGATTTCTTTCACGGACAGCCACGTGCCTGATAGCAGGTAATTGGCGCCTGCCGGGGCAATTTGCTCGGCCTTGATGGCGCCCTCGGCCACATCTCTGGCGTCAACCCAGTCGAAACCTCCTTCCAGCAGCACTGGTATTCTGCCCTGGGCCATCATGATGAGAGCCTGCCCGAAATGCGAGGGCCTGTAATCGTAAGGGCCGATAACAGCGGTTGGATTGATAATCACCGCATCTAAACCCTCTCTGGCGGCCTGACGTACCAGCCGTTCCCCCGAGGCCTTGGAGAGGTCATACGGCGCGGACTTAGGCGACTCGACCAGCGGCCTGTCCTCATCAATCGGAACATCCAGCGGCTCGTTGCAGAGAGAGTGGATGGAACTGAAGTGCACCAGACGTTTGACATTGTTGCGGCGGCAGGCCTCTATCACGTTGCGGGTACCTTCGATATTAACCATGCTGCATCGTACGCGGTCGCTCATCAACAGAGAAATGTAGGCAGCCAGATGGTATACAACCGAAACGCCCTCAAATGCCCGCATCAGCGAATCTATATCATTGACATCGCCGTTGTGGCGCTCAACCTTCAGGCCCTCCAGGCCAAGCGTGCTGCTGTGCGCAATAATACGCACATTCCTGTCTCGAGCGATCAGAGCATGGACAAGGTTGACACCTACATGTCCGGATGCCCCGGTTACAGCTGCAATCATATATAAGAAAAGAGAGGATTAAATTTAAAACTCCTGCAAGTTTAAATAGGTGGCATCGCCATGTCAACTGAAAGTTAGAAGATGATATAACCACTACAGCCGTGCGCATTGATAAAGCATTATTATATTGTTATTATAAGTGCCGTGCCAAAAATAAGTTCATTTACGCTGGATGAAATATTCCATCCGCGCAGTGTGGCCATTGTAGGCGCTTCACCCGACAATCTCATGTCATTTGCAGCCTGGGCTGTCAGTTCGTTGAAGGAAGCAGGGTTCCCGTTCATCTATCCGGTGAATCCCAGGCATAGCGAGGCTTTCGGGCTGACCTGCTATCCTTCCGTCTCGGCCATACCAGGACCGGTGGATCACGTCATAGTATGTATCCCTGCCGTGAAATCCCTGGACGTCCTGGATGATTGCGCCAGGAAGGGTGTGATGTCGGTGCATTTCTTCACGGCCGGTTTCAGTGAAAGCGGCGAGAAGAACCGAGCTGAGATGGAGAAGGCTATGCTGCAGAAAGCACGCGATGGAGATTTCCGCATCATCGGACCGAACTGCACCGGCCTGTTCGTGCCGGAGGCCCGTTTAACCACTTCCAGCCGTATGCCGATGCAGCCGGGGGACATAGCCTTTATGTCGCAAAGCGGCGGGCATTCCCAGGATATGCCCATGCACGGCGGACCGCGGGGGCTGCGGTTCAGCAAGGTCATCAGCTACGGAAACGCGCTTGATATCGGGGAATGTGAATTACTAGAGTATTTTACCGGCGATGCCAGGACAAATATAATAGCAATCTACATCGAAGGCGTGAGAGATGGCCATCGTTTTCGCAGTGTACTTGAAAGCGCATGCGCTAAGAAGCCGGTGGTGATCTACAAGGGAGGTACTACAGAGGCCGGACTAAGGACGGCTCAGAGCCACACGGCCAGCATGACATCCTCGGTAAAGGCGTTTCAAGCAATATGCCGACAGGCCAACGCCATCCAGGTGAATGATATACAGGAAATGATCGATGTTCTGGTCGGTCTCAGCTTCGCTCACCCGTATCCGTTGGGCAATGGCATTGCAGTCGTGGGTGTTGGTGGTGGACCCAGCGTAGAGGCGGGCGATCGCATGGAGGATGCGGGGCTTGATCTGGTTACATTGACGCCCGATATTAAGTCGCAATTGAAGAGCCTGCTGCCCAATGACGGCGGTATCTTCACCAATCCGCTTGATGCCACCAATCTCGTCTATCCCGAAGTGATCTATAATACGTTAAAAGTGATCGGGGGATCCCCTCGCATCGATATGATCATGTATCATATGGGATTCCATCCGGTAACCCGCTGGGGCGAGGGCATCTACTCCAGCGAATTTTTCCTGAAACCGGCTTCAGAGGCTTTACATAAATCGTATAAGGAGATCAACAAACCGGTGATAATGGCGCTGGGGCAGGCCTCGGATATGGCTGGAATGGAGGAGATGCTCAAGGTGCAGGCCGCTTTTGTGAAGGAAGGATTGCCCGTCTTTCATTCTATTGAAAAGTCGGGATTGGCCATGGCGCGGATTGCGGCATGGCGGAGGAGATTTGCCCGGGATTAATCCGTGTGGAGGAGAGGGATGACGATGCAGCCGCAGGACCATCTGGCGGGGCCGCTGACATGGCAGATCGAAGACCTTGGCAAACGCATCAGGTTGCTTGAGGAAACGATCACCCAGTTAAAAACTCTGGACACTACCCTTCATGAGATGCAGTTTATCATCTACAGCTATGTGGAGAAGATCAGGGAAGGCGTTGTGCTCATGCAGGATGAGACTATAGTGTGGGCCAATAAAGCGGGTTGCGATATGCTGGGATTCGAATTCGACGAGGTAGTTAATAAGTCCGTCATCGAGATTGCTCACCCCAAGCATCGCCAGCAGCTGTCGGCGCGTTATGCCCTGGTACAGGCGGGTGACGAGACATACGATGCGACGGTGTGGCCTTTTGTAAGCAAAACACGCGAGATCAAGTATATTAAACCGCACAGCACGCGAGTCATGTACATGGGGCGGCCGGCCGTTATGGCTTTTTTCAGCGATATTACCGAGGAGAAGAAGGCGCAGGATGAGTTGACCCTGCGGGCTGAGATGCTCGACCTGGTGACGGACTCGATCTTTCTGCTCGACATGAAGGGCAATATTAAATATGTCAATAAAGCCGTATGCGAATGCCTGGGCTATACACTGGACGAGTTCATCCGATTGAATATTCTGGATATTAATGCGCAGGAGCTGAGGGAAAAAACCGAGGTCAGTTTGAAAAAGGCTTTTGTGCGCAAGCAGGGAGTATTTAAAACAATACATGTGCATAAGGACGGCACGAGAGTGCCGGTATACGTGCGGGTCCGCGTCGTCAAACGAGGAGGGCAGGAATTTATTCTCGGGGTCGTTCGGGAGATTGTGGGTGAGGAGGAATCATTATAACAACAAGTAAATCCGTGGAAGTTCGCGCATGAAAGTCAAAATAGTTCACCCATTGTGGACGCATCTGCCTGCGTTGCTGCTAATACTGGCAGCCGTGTTCTTTACAGTTAAAGCTCTTCCGCTGCCTGACCCGGCCCCGGTACGGTTTGATCTCAGCGGCCAGCCGAATACATATGGCTCGCCCTGGATTGGCTCATCGCTTCTGTTGGGTCTATCGGTTGGATTTCTTATTCTCTGGTTATGGCTCGACGAGCTCTGGGCGCGCCAGGAAAAGAAGAAGACCTTCAACTGGATGTCTCTTTTCGATGAGTTTGCCATCGGCAGCATGTGCGGTGTGCAGATCGCCTATGTAAATATGCTTGCTTCGCCGCAAAGGATTTTTCCTTTCCCCTGGATTGAAATGGTCACGGCCTGCTTACTGGGAACCGGCCTGGCTGTAGTGTTGGAGCTTATTCGACCGTACCGGCATTATGAGAAGAAGCCGGCTATAGAAAATGCGAGCCAGGTTGCCGAAGAGATAACCCGGATAGTACAGGAGGGGCAACCCGTATCATACTGGGAATCGCAGAATCCGCCCTACGTGGGAGCGCTGATGGTAATCGTGCCGCTGATCATGATTATGGCGGCTGTTTTCACCTGGGCGTCGCTTCCCTGGCTGTCGATTATGCTGGGATTGATTGCTGTGGCCATGATCGGGACCTACGGCGGTTTTCGCACACAGGTAACCAGGGATACTGTCACGGTCAGGATGGGCCTGCTGGGCATAAGGCTGCTGCAGTTAAAAACGGCGGATATTACCGGTGTGGAGGTTCATTCCTTTTCGCCGCTGCAGGACTTCGGTGGTTACGGGATACGTTTTAACAGCGAGATAAGGGCTTTCTACCTGCAGGGTGACCGCGGCGTCAAAATCACTGTCTCAGATGGAAAGAAATACCTCATTGGCTCCGACCGCCCGGAGCACCTGGCTGCGGTGATAGACTTGGTCAGGGGATGATCGCAGCCTGCGCAGGCCTTAAACGAAGTAGCGCGGGATCATATAACGGACCTGCCGCAGTATGTTCGCGAAAAAGCCGATGCGTTTCTTCTTCTTATTCATAACATTCACCTGCTTTATTTCTCATATTTTTCTATCAGATCGGCCGCATTCATGGCCGAAGCGGTGACCACCGGTACCCCGCCGCCCGGGTGTGTCGAGGCGCCTACAAGGTAGAGTCCCTTAATTGACTTGGATTTGGCGGCGGGACGGAAGCAGATCGAGTGAGGCACATCCTGCCTCAGCGCGTAGATGGCGCCCTCCGGTGAGAGCAGCCTTTTCTCAAAATCGGCCGGAGTTGAGAATTCCGCCACGCTGACGTGTTTTTCCAGGTCAGGTATATATCTGTCGGAATAATACTTGATGATCTTTGGCAGAAGTTCTTTCTTTTCCGCCTCCCAGGTGGTGCCGTCCAGCTTATAGGGCCCCGGCCCCATAGTCAGGATAATGATGTTGTGTCCCTTGGGCGCCAGATCGGGATCGGAGCGTGTGGTGCAGCTTATGATGCCGAATTGCTGGGCCGGGTAACGTCCCTGTTCGTACTCATCCCACCAGTACTTGTTCATCTCCTCCATGGGGATGGTGGCCAGCGTGTGGTGCGATTCCAGCGGCGGGTCGTAATCCACACCCAGGTAGACAGTCGGCGTCGACATCGCGTACTCGTAGCTTTTAACGCCTGTGCGGACTATGGAGGGCAGGTGTTCTTCCCCGATCAGATCAAGGTACAATTTCTTGGCGTTTATATCCGATATCACCAGGTCGGCCGTAATCTCGCTGCCGTCGGCCAGAACAACCCCCAGGGCGCGACGGTCCTTGACCATGACCTTCTTGACCAGCGTATTCAGCCTGGTCGTCATGCCGAGCTTTTCACCGACGCGCCTGAATGCCGCCGGTATGGCGACCATGCCACCCTTGCTGTAGTATATTCCCTCGTGTTCGGAATACGGTATCACGGCGTACAGGCCGGGCAGTAGCTCCGGCGGCAGGCCTGCGTAAAAGCACTGATAGGACAGAGATTCACGTATTTTGTCGCTCTTGAAGAACTTCTTCAGCACTGCCTGATAGTTGCCGTTGAAGAGAGGCATGTATTTCAACATGGTGGGAGTCTGCTGGAACATGCGTACGACATCGCCCAGCGTATTGGCCGGTTTAACGAAGAATCCTTCGACAGCCGCGTCGTTAAACGCCTTCATATACTTGCAGAAATCGTACCAGCCTTTGACGTCCTCCGGGGCGATCTTGGCGATCTCCTGCGCCGATTCCTCGATGGACTTGGGATAGCGCATCCTGGAGCCATCCTTGAAGATAATGGAAAAGATGAGGTGCGGAGGTATCAACTCGACCTCCTGTGCCAGGGTGGTGCCCAGTCGCTGGAAGCACCAGTCCATTACCTGGATATCTTCGATCAGGGATGCGCCGAGGTCGAAATGGTACCCCTCCCGTTCGAAGGTGGAGCAGCATCCCCCCACCCTATCGCTTTGCTCGAGCAGAAGAACCTTGCGACCCTGTTTGGCCATCAGAGCGGATATGGCAAGCCCCCCGATACCGGCGCCGATAACGATCACATTGTAATCAGACATACGATACCTCCCAACACAAATTAAATATTGATTGACCAGTCAATTCAAATCCGTAGCGGCCTAATTGTATAGTAGTCACGTTTTTTTTGTCCAGTTTGCATTTGCTCAGACAAATCATTGCTTCAATCGCAACGAGGCGACAGGTTTTAAGGATTGATCATTGGCGATAGCCTATTATAGCATTACGCCCGAGAATCCGGGTGATATAATGGCAGTTAATCAGCCCTAACGGGTATAGACAGGATATATTTCGAAATAAGGGAGAAATATATGGTCGGAATCGTAACATGCAGTTGCCCAATATCATGGCTGTTATCGTTCTGGAGGATGATTAAGAGCAGATGTACGACTTCCTGAACAAGACTATTATTATTACCGGCGCTGCAGGCGGTATAGGTACAGCGCTGGCAAGGGAAATGGATAGAAGAGGCGCAAATCTCGTTCTGGCGGATATTAATTTCAACGGCCTGAAATCTCTGGCTTCCGACCTGAAATCCGATCCTCTGATCGGTCAATGCGATATTACAGACAGGGCGGATGTGAAAAAGCTCGTGGAAGAAGCGGTAAAAAGGTTTTCAAAAGTCGACATATTGATCAATAATGCAGGCATTATCAGGCCAGCTCTTTTCGAAAACTGCGGTTATGAAGATATCGATGCCCAGATGAAGTTGAACTTCATGGGGGCGGTCAACTGCACTAAGGAAGTCCTGGCTGTCATGATACTTGTAAAACAGGGGCACGTCGTGACTATCTCGTCGCTGGCAGGCCTGGTTCCTGAAACCTTCAGCTCGATTTATACGGCATCGAAATTCGCCTTGAGGGGATTCTTTCTGACTCTTGCCATAGAATTGAGGAAACATAACATTAAAGTATCAACCATTTTCCCCGATTCCGTCGACACCCCCATGCTGAAGTACGAGGCCTCTCATGGTGGATCACCTCTTACATTCCTGGGCGATGCGCAAAGCCCTGAAAAAGTTGTCCGGGCCGTCATCCAATCGATCGAAAAAGGCAGCCCCGAGATATGCGCGCCCGCTTCAACAGGCATTATTTCGAGAATAATAATGTGCTGGCCGTGGATCGTTACCAAACTCTGGCCGGTACTTGAACGGATGGGAGAAAAGAATAAAAAGTCCGTATAGAGAGGTGTTGAAATGGCTGAAGCGATAAGGGCAATTGCAATTCTTGAGCTGGTGACAGGCGTAGGGTTGATACTATTCTGGGTAGGCTTTTTCACCATAGGCCTTGCGCCTAAAAATCCCCCCAAAGGCTATCTTGAGTATGAACACTCCTTTCCGCTGCCGGACGGATTGCTGGCCGTTCTGCTGCTGGTGGCGGGCACTCTGCTTTTACTTAATAATCCGTTGGGCGGTAATCTATCGTTGATAGCGGCCGGCGCACTCATATTTCTGGGCGTACTGGACTTCAGCTTCAATATCCGGAACGGCATATATAAGATCTCTAAAAGCGACCTGATACTAAACGCTTTTATCAACCTGTGGTGTGTCGGCTTTGGCGTGGCTGTTGCAATGATAGTGGGCTGAAAACCTTGTAGCAGTGTAGTGGTGGGCCATTCTGGATTCGAACCAGAGACCCCAGTCTTATCAGGACTGTGCTCTAACCAACTGAGCTAATGGCCCCCGAAAATGCAGAGTAAAGTATAGCTTCTGTGCTGAAAATGTGTCAAATAGAAGATACCACCGTCTGCCGTAGCTGCAATAAGCGATGGCGCCACTATTCTACTATTTTATCTTCGTGATCCAGCTGAATTTGTCGGGATTTTCGCCGTACTGGATTCCTGTAATGGCATTGTACAGCTTCAGGGAAAGAGCGCCGGTCTTTCCGCCGTTGATGAGCAGGGCTTTCTCCTTATGCGTGATCGATCCGATGGGTGAGATGACCGCTGCGGTGCCTGTGCCGAAAGCTTCCCTGAGTTTGCCTGACTCCCAGGCTGCGATGACCTCGTCCATCGATAGCCGGCGTTCCACCACCTTCATGCCCCAATCCCGGGCCAGGTGCATGACCGAATCACGCGTTACTCCGGCCAGTATGGTGCCGCCCAGGTGAGGCGTAATAAGCTCATCACCTATGTAGAAGAACACGTTCATGGTGCCGACTTCCTCGATGTAATGCTTCTGCATGCCGTCGAGCCAGAGCACCTGCGTGTAGCCCTTCTTCTGTGCCTCGTGAGCGGCATAAAGGCTGGCCGCGTAGTTGCCGGGTGTCTTGGCGAAGCCCGTTCCGCCTTCGACTGCGCGCGTGTGCTCTATGGCTGTAATCAACTTGACCGGATTCATGCCCTCTTTATAATAGGCGCCAACAGGTGACAGAATTATAAAGAACTTATATGTCTTGGATACGTGTACACCCAGGTTATTATCTGAGGCGAAAACGAACGGCCGGACGTACATGGCGTAGCCTTTCTGTTTGGGAACCCATTCACGTTCGATTTCCACCAGCTTCAGAATGCCGTCCATGAAGACCTTCTTGTCGATCTCGGGTATGCAGAGGCGATGACAGGAGCGGTTGAAGCGATCTATATGTTTATCCGCCCTGAAAACATTGATGGTCCCATCCTTGACCCTGAAAGCCTTTAAACCCTCGAAAACCGCTTGGGCATAGTGAAGGACGGTCAAGGAAGGCAGCATATGTATGTGTGTAAACGGGGTAATCCTGGCCGGCCCCCATTTACCGTTCTTGTAGTCCATCCTCAGCATATGGTCACTGAAGACATCGCCGAAACCCAGGCCTGAGAAATCCACCTTGTGGATCTTTGTCTTCTTCGTTTTCCTTATCTGCATAGCCATTTGTACCACCTGCCTTGAATATTAAGTTTACTACTGGGGAAGAGGGGACTCGAACCCCTACGCCTTGCGGCACATGATCCTAAGTCATGCTCGTCTGCCAGTTCCGACACTCCCCCTCATGATTTTCATATGAAAAGCGCCTGTTATTCTATCAAATATACTGCTGCGAAGCTATGGCCTCCCTGCCGAATATCTATTGTACGCCACACTGTGCGGCGGTTACAATCGCTGTTAGAGATGCGATAAAAACAAAGGCAGGGAAGCCGGTACCGGCTTCCCTGCCTTTTAGATATCACGTTACGCAGTCGAATTAAACGATGTTCTAGTCTCCAGGTTTGCCGATTGTCCAGAGCATCTTGACGGCGCCGATGACCGCTGCCGGGGCAACCAGCACCGTGACATAGGCCAGCACGCCTGCGATGAAGGTATCGATACCCAGGAATTTAAGCGGCGCGAATGCATTGCCAACCACGATCAAAGCGATCGATGCCAGCAGTAGAGCCTGAACCTCCTTGGGTGTGATGTTGAGGAAGCCGATCACGATGCCGAGGATGACAAGTATGATGGCGATGATGGCATTTCCGGGGAGCACCAGCCCTGCTATCAGAGAAATGACAAGTCCCACGATTAAAGCCCAGAAACCGATAAGACCTACAACCCTTGCTTTGTCAATTGCCATGGTATCCTCCTTTATAATTCCTTAAACTTCATTATATACCCTGCAGGGCAATATTGGAATAGGGAATAGTACTTAGATAGCTGTCCCGGGATGAAGCAACATGCAAAGAAACCTGGTGAGCCGCCACGGACTCGAACCGTGAACCGGTTGATTAAGAGTTATTCGCTGAAAAAACGAGCCGCTTATCTATGTGTAATGCGGCTTTCATTATGGTTGCCAGTACATTTGATATCCGCATTGGCATTGAGGTTGTCCATATTGGACGTATTGTCTGCACTGGGGGCAGGTATATCTCTGGTTAATGGCTTCTTTTAAGGCATTGAGTTGTTGCCACAAATGCGCTGCTTCCAAATCGTTGGGCATGCGAGCAAGGGCATTATAGGCGCGATCAAATTTCTTCTGGTCATAATTTTTCGGTGAGCGTAATATTTCCCTGGCATCTTCCTTAGCTTTTTTTATGCCATAGAGCATCATAGGAATAAGGATAATTCCCATCAGGCCAGCGAACATAAGAAATCCAAGAATGAATAATATTAACATCACATCTTCCGATTTATAGCCACTATTACGCCGTAGATTTCGCAGTCCTTTAGATCATCGGGCTTTTTATATCTGATCAAGCGGGGCTGCTCGTGGTGATTGTGATAACAGAGAACCGTCCTCCCTGGCTCCGGTTGTGCGTCCTTGTCTATGATCAGGACATCTCCGTCTTGAATTTCAGGCTCTAAACAATAACCTTTCGCGCGAACACCTACATAATTGACCGGACCCGGACGCGGGCGAGCGATGTAGGCATACTCTATGATCTCCCCTGGCATGTGCAATTCCGCCACCACTGGAACCTCGATTATATTATGAAGAGCCTGAACAGCCTGAAGTGAATCTAAAATAATACTTGCAGGGGCTACATATTTTATTCGGGCTTCTTTTATATACCCCGCCGCCTGATAAATCTCCTCTGGTTTGACACGCAGTGCTTTTGCGAGCTTTAAAATTTTCTCTGCTGAAGTTTCTTGAATTCTGTCGAGTTCAATTAAGGAAATATAGCCTCTACCTAATCCACTGAGGGCAGCGAGTTCATGTTGAGTAAGTCCTCTCGCCTCTCTGGTTTTCCTGACAAATTCACCCAATGACATTGAATAATTCCCCTGGCCTCCAAAAATCCGTCATATTTACCGACGATCATTATGCTAATAGATTAGCACGCTGTTTATGTAATGTCAAGTAGTGGGTAAAAATATTTCTCGTCTACCCCCTTGACAAGTCAATATTTCTGTGCTAATCTACACGCAATGATATCAAGGTTGAATGCAATCCAAAAAGAACTCAAGGCCACTGATGCTGAGTTTGCCAAGAGGCTGGGATTAAAGCGAGCACTATGGCAGGCGCTTCGGACCAGAAAGTGTAAACCCGGTGCCAAGTCCATCCCGGCCATACTTAAAGCATTCCCAGAATTGGCTCCGTTTATATCCAGTGCAAGCGGAGATGCACAAACTGAGGATCCCCATGCAAACAACTAACAGGAAAAATATGACACGAGAATTAACGGTCTATAAATACGAAAACCAAAATCAAAGGATACGGGTAGATGATGGTAAGGAATGGGCATGTGCGCCAGATGCGTGTCGCATTTTGGGGTTAGGAAATGTTACCAACGCACTGAAGCCAATTCCATCGTGTCACCTTAAAACTTTTAAGGTGGATATCACAGATAAAAGTGGCAGGAAATCCAGTCGGGATATGTCATTTATAGATGAAGCTGGATTAAATCAACTGATAATGCGCAGCAATAAACCCGAAGCTAAACGCTATCAGGAATGGGTATTTGGTACAGTCCTGCCCTCTATCCGCAAGACCGGCGCTTATGCAGCACCTGGGCTACTTGCTCCTCCCGAACTGACCAGCCTTATAGCCACGGCGAAAGACCTGGTATTGACCATGAAAGCGCTGGTCGGGAGTTACCACTCTCTGAACATATTTGAATTGGCTGAATATTACAAAAGATACATGCTGGCCTGCGGGTTGACCCAGGCGGAACTTGCCAAGCGGTGCGGCGTCACGCAGGGACATATAGCTAACACGATCCGGCTCCTCGAATTACCGGATAAGGTGCGCTTCATGATCATCTGTGGCGAATTGTCAGAGACGCACGGACGCTGTTTATTGCAACTGCATGGCAATCCTGCCCTTATCACTGAGCTGGCCCGCGCAGCGATAAAGAAGTCCATGACAATCGATGAACTCGATGCGGTGATTAAACAGGTAATGCCAGGGAACGGCCATGCAAGCAACTAAAGAGGTCACTCTTTTTCAACAACTCGGCATCTTCGGTTTTATGGATGACACCGGGGAACCGTGGTTTCTTCTCAAGGAAGTATGCAGGGCGGCGGAGATGGAAAATAACCCGCATCTGAAAGATAGGATCAACCCAAAGGATATGCTTTCAAAACAGACCCTTACCACTGGTGGCATGCAAGATATGGTTTATGTCAATGAGCGCGGTTTTTATGCGGCGATAGGGGGAAGCCGGAAAGCCAAGGCCCGGCAACTTGTACAGGCTCTTCTTTCACATCTTCCCAAAATGCGGGAGGAAATGGGCCTTAGGGTTGCGGAACTTGAGGCGCAGATCAAAGAACTTCGCCGCGGCGGGGACCATCTTTTAGTGATGCCGGTAGCGGATATATCTCACAGGGCTCGGGTGAATATGATAATCCGTAAGTTCATACGAAGGCAGACAGGGGGTTATTCATATCCCGATGCCTGGCATGAACTCTACTATCAACTCTATTATCGCTACGGTATTGATCTTAAGGCACGAGCACGCAAGAGGGGATTAGACCCCTTGGACTGTGCCACGCCTGAAGAAATGCAAAAGATCGTGAATCTTGCAGAGCATATTTTTAGGGCGGCGGAATGATGGATCAGCAGATATTGGATACGATCAAAGATTATATGCACATTGAAACCGGAGTAGGCGAAATTGTGGCGGTTTATCGCAAATATGCGGACGGGCACATAGGGATTGATAAGTTCAATGATCTCGTTGAACTGCGTGAATTTGCCAAAAGCTGGATCGGCCTCTGTAAAACAGAATTGGCTAAGCCACTCACAGATGATCAGACCCACTCAGTCAATATCGAACTGCATTTCATTTCGCTGATTCTTGATTTTATTGAGAAAAACATATGACCAAAGCAAAACGTATCGCCCGAGCTCGCGCCGGCGGCCAGGCCACGAAAAAGAAGTATGGCTTCTGCCGCTGTAACTTAGGCTTCATACACCGAACAAGTGAGTTTTACGCACAGAACGGCGCCAATGGGGGTAAGAAGACGGTTGAACTCTACGGGACGGAACACATGGCCGAGCTGGGACGGCGCGGTGGCCGAGGCAATAAAAAGGAGGAGCATGTCAAAGTTACAAATTCTGTCGGTCGACGGGTTGAATAAGGATATCGAAGCGGAGGACGTCACGAAAGCCGCCAGGGCGATTGTGGGCCCGACGGTGAGGGTGACGGTCAAAGATAACAGATTGGTGATGCTGGTTCAGAAAAAGCCCGGGCTTCCTAACCCGCTGGCAAGCAGTATCGCAGGACGAGAAATAAAGGGTGACGCGATCCTGTGTGAGAGGAGGTTCCTATGATGTACGAAGTCGAAGTCGAGTATCGGGGGAAACTCAAGGTCGCGGTCTTCGCGGAAGACAGAGACGATGCTGCCTCTCAGGCTGTTGAGAGGGTAGAACGCATGGACAAGGGTCTCCTGGATAAAAAGGAGTTTGAGGTCACAGGGACATTCGCGGAAACCATGAGCAATTATGACCGTAGGGAAGCGAAAGTCGCGGACCTGATTTAAGGAGAAATATGAAGGTATTAAGCGTCATAGAAAAACCCTATACCAAGGATGGTCAGGCCAAGCTTCGATGGGAAGTAGCGTTGCAGAAGGCGGACGGGACCACCGTCGGAGCCACCAGTTTTGAACCCATGAAAGTGGGCGACGAGATAGCCGATGGCCGCGTACAACAGGACAATAAATATCCCGACAAATGGGTAATCTACTCCGAAAAGAAAGGCGGCGGGAAATCTTACCAGAAAGATAACGAAATCATCGCTGCCCAGGTCGCTTTTACAGGAATGGTCGACCTGATCATCGCCAATAAAATGAATGTAGCCGATCTCAATTCGGAGACCTGCACCAAGTTCGCTCAGATCATCAAACGGACAGCCGCCAACATCAAAGACGTGCCCAGCGGTGCCCCCGCTGCAGCCCAGCCGGCCGGTCTGGCCGGACAACCGCCATCAGCACACGCCGCGCACCCCGAGAAGGTGCCTCCGCCGCCGATCATACCGATCAAATCCATGGGCGAGCTGCGGACGCGGATATCCAAAGCCTACCCGGACACCCTCAAATCAGTGGCTGCCCAGGATTCCATTCTCGGGGACACAAAACTAATCACAGATTATGACGCTGCTTTTAAGAAGGTAGTCGATTATATGGAGAAACCACTTTAAGGAGGTTTGGATAATGGATGACGTAAAGGTTTATTGGGCGAGACAAGAAGAAGCGGATAAAGCGTTACTGTTGAGCGTAGAAATCGAATTGCAAGGTATGCTCGCGGAGAACATGCAGCGCGAGAAAACGGGGCAGTCTATGGCATATGTCTACGATGATTTTGCCAAGCTGCGCACAAAATTACAATGAAATAGGGATTTAATCTAAGGAGGATTTTATGTTAGATGTCAAACCAACCCTTCAAACACTCGTCAAACGGGCCGAGACCGAGTTCTTCCCCTGGGTGATCGAATCGGTCGTTATCGAGGATGACTCTCAGCTCAAAAACATGAGCGATTTACTGGGACTCGGAAAGTTCTTTAATAACGCCTTAGAGGACGCTCGGAAAGCAGAGAAGCAGCCCTTCCTGGACGGAGGCAAGGCCGTAGATGACAAATTCAAACCAGTCCAAAATAGGGTCCAGCTCGCGGTCAGCCGGCTTGACTCCGCTGTCCTGACTTACCACCGCAAGAAAAAAGCCGAGGCAGACGCTCTTTTAAGGATGCAGGCCGAGGAACAGGAGGCCAAACGAAAAGCCGCTGAGGACGCTCAGATCAAGGAAATGCTGGCTAACGCTGCACGGCAGGCGGAATGTCAGGAGACCGGAGAAGTATTCGAGCCGGCGCCGATCACCCCTATGCCGGAGCCGGAGGAGTTAATAGTCAGGCCGGTCGGCGGGACCGTGCGCGGGAACATGAGCTCAACCGCTATTATTGAGGGCTACGAATACGAGATCATCGACCCGGACGCAGTACCGAGAGAACTATGCTCGCCGGATCTGAAGAAGATCAAGGCCAAGCATAAGTATGACAAACTCCCGGTGCCCGGTGTTCTGATCACCCCGAAAGCGCACACATCAACGAGGCTGGGATGATAGAAAAACTGATGCTCAAATTCGGGTACACCAAACTCCCTAAAACCAAAGAAGGGCAGATAGTGGTCGGGCCGGTGGTAAGGAAACTGCCGGTCAGGAAGGCCAAGATTGGTATAGGTGATCTGCCGCCAGGTGCCCAGGCGCTTGTCAATGCCATAGAATCCGTCGGCGGAGAAGTCCATGTCACGGAGATGAAAGTGACCAACCTCTGTGATACCTGCCGGGCCAGCGCCCAGGAATGCCGGAAAGCTATCAAGGAAACCGACTCAGAAAACAATACACTGAAATGTGATCAATGGAGGGAGCCTGGTGTTCCGCAGTAAAGGTGGGATCGGTCAGGCCTTGACTAAGCCTTCTGCGGCGAATGAAACCGAGCCAGGCTCCTTGCTGGGGGCCGGGATCAGCTCCGGCTCCCTGTGAACCTTAATAATTGAATAAGCCCGCGTGGCGGATTAATCGCTATGGCATTAAGCGCCCGGAATGATCATGCCAGGCCTGCGCAGGGAAAAAGTCATGCGTGGGGCAAGCCGTCGGAATCTTCCGAGGCCAACGAACAGGCGAAAGCCCGGTCACCCTGACGATCCGGGGCATCCGTGAGGGAGGGTCTCACGGCGCGGGAGGATTACTGGGACAGCGGGCTGGTCCCGCAAGGTCGCGTAATCCACGGCCCTGCTGGTTTAGGGCTGCCGTATGGCGACCGCCAGCAGGGTGAATATCCCCGCTGCCGGGGAGAAATTGAAAAGGAGGTCGACAATTTAATATGTGGTTACTATCACCCCGTGATCTCCCCGGCAGATTTTAAATTCGAATGAAATATGAAGACTGGCAGGACCAAATATTACGCGAGATTCAATATGAATCGCCGATCACTCACTGGATGCATGGGGTCAGATTCATCTCCCGCTCAAGAGGCCGAGGAAGGAGTACCCCCCCCCGACAGGTTACTCTCCTGCAGTTCAACGGAGACCGGCGCGCGAAGAGATGGCGATCATGGTCAGGAGAGGACCGTCAGGACTCAGGAAGGTGTCCTTGGGACCAGTGGGCCACAGAGATGGGGCTTTGCGAGGCGCAACAAGCCCGGGATGAATTTGAACGAGTCATAGCAACTAAAGGAGGACGATTTTGAAGGACGAAGTTATAGAGAAGGTATCGATCAATGCGATCTTGCCCAACCCCTACCAGCCGGCCTCGAGGATAGACGTGGATATGTTCACGCAGCAGAAGTTCGCCGAGTCAACCAAGATCGAGGGGATGCACCAGATCCCGGTCTGCCGGAAGAAGGACGGAAAATTTGAGATGGGCGACGGCTGGCTGAGGCTCTCTGGATACAAACTCAGGGTGTCCCAGGGCGAAAAGGACTGCGAGATGATCTCCGTAGTCGTCCGGGACCTTACGGACCAGCAGATGGCCGACATGGTCTTCGCCACTAACACAGTCCGCAAGGACCTTAACCCGATCGAGCTCGCGCAGTTCTATAAAAAGTACCTCGAGGGATTCAAGATGACACAGGAGGAGCTGGGCAAAAAACACAACGTCACCCAGGGGGAGATCGCCAACGTCATAAGACTCCTGGACCTGCCGGCGGAGATCCAGAACAAGATTATAACTCAGGAAATATCAGCTACCCACGGCAGGACGCTTCTTCAGTTGAAGGACCCGGAGAAGATGGTTGAATTCGCCGGCAAGATCAAGCCGAAGAATATGTCGGTGGCCGACCTGGATGCCGCGATCAAGGCCAGCCTCAATAAGACCCCGGCCGAGAAGCCGCCACAGACTCCGTTGATTCAGGATTCTGTGGATGAGAAACAGCAGGTCAGCCAGCAAACTCCCACACAAATCCCCAAGACTCGTTTTGTCGATAGCCCGGATGATAAGAAAAAGATAGAGGAACTGAATAAAGAGGACGAGAAGCCACTTCAGAAGGTGACCATGGCGGAACTCAAGGCGGCAGCCAAGCTGCGCAAGGTTTCCCTGGTTGAAACGAAAGACGGCGTCCTCGTGTCCGTCATGCGGGAAGGCGGGACTCCTTTCATGAAGAAGATGGCCTGCGACCTCGAAGACATCCCGCTCAAAATGATTTTAGAGGAGGCAAAGGGAAAGTAATATGGCGAGGATATTTGTTTACGATGGCAAGGAACTCCCTGACTCGGATCCGAATATGACCCCGGACGAGGTAAGACAGTCGTTGACTCAGTTCTTTCCTGAGCTCAGTAACGCAGAATTTAAGGAAACAAAGAGGGGTGAGGATACAATCATAACATTTTCACGAAGAGTGGGTACCAAAGGATAAAAGATGCCAAAAGGAGTTTATGTGCGCAAGGCGCCGACTCAAGAAAAGACACTTGCCCGTTTTTGGGGGAAGGTTAATAAAACAGAAACTTGCTGGCTCTGGATCGGGGCAGGCGATGCTCTTGGATATGGCCGTTTCTATTTTAACGGTCACTTGATGTTAGCGCATCGTTTTTCATATGAATTAGCAAAGGGTGCTGTTCCTATTGGATTACAACTTGACCATTTATGGAGAGTCCCTGCTTGCGTAAATCCTGATCATCTTGAGGCTGTAACTCAAAGTGTCAATTTGAAGAGGGGCCTGACTGGTAAGGTTAATAATCCCAGCACATTGGCGACCCATTGTCCACACGGACATCCTTACGATGAACTGAACACGCACGTAAACAGACAAGGGAAAAGAGAATGTAGGGCTTGCCATCGAGAAAATACCCGGATCAGACGGGGAAGCATTAAAAGAAGGGCGAGCAATTATCAAAACGGGGGCAAGGCATGATGGCTTTAACCACCAAACGCCTGGTCGCCGCCCTGCGCAAGGTCCCGGAGAAGAAGCTCCGGATTATCGACCTGGTCAAAGCAGTCACAGTTAAGGGTGAGGTTGACTATAACCTGGTCTCAGAAAAGCAGAAGGAAATTAACCTGGCTGAAGCGGAAGCGCGGGCCTATATTCAGATGACCCATCAGGCCCAGGGGGCATTGAGGAATATAACAGCATGCTGATTTCCGCTGTCATGGAAAGGCTGCAATCGGGTCCGCCATTGATATCCGCCTATATGGACAGGTTATCAGGAGCGGCTATGGAATTCTGGGGATTGGTCGATAAATACTTGCCTGAAAAGAAACAATCGATCCTCCAGAAAAAGGATGACCAGGAAAGGATATTGCATTTCCTGTCCGAGATCGAAGAGAAATACGACATTCCGGTTGTGGATATTGAATTTGGCATCGATGGATATGAACAACTGGTCTATGACATACCTTTGAAGATCATGGGTTGGTCGAATGAGGAATACCACGAATTTGAATCAAACGCTTTCCCAGAAAGACAACTTTTAATGGCGATAACCATGTATCCCTACACCGACGGCGGCGAGGCCGCGCAGCTCGTAATACACGAGCAATGCGCCAAATACGTCGGTCAAGAGTTAATCTCCCGGATTCCCAGAACGACCTTCCAGGCCGGCTGCCATTCCGGAGGTTATCAGATGTTCGAAGGCCCCGGCTGGTCTGCTCCGCGCCTTAGAAAGATATTGAAAGGCACTAAATTTGAGGGCGTGGCGGATTTCGCTTCCTGGTTATGGGCGGACACAGAATGCTGCATTTTGAATGTTTCTTGGGAGGAAATCGAGAACGGATATAGCGCTCCCCAGTGGAGCGAGCTTGAAGATATCGCCAAGCAATGGAAGATCGGGAAGAAGATGATCGAGCGCATTGAAAAATCAGAGGCCTGGCTCAAGGAAGATATGAAGGCTCATTTCAAAGAGATGCTCGAGTATATATTGAAACGCGCTGAGATCCCGGAGACGGTCGAGGAAAGTTTATGAAGACTAAAAAAGCCGTCCCACAGAAGATTCAGGCCGACCCGATCCAATTAAGGTTGGATTTCCACCATGAATCGGTGATGATGACCGAATTCCTGGATGGGGGGCATAAAGTCAGGATGGTTTCAGCCCTCGATGTCGCCCATGCCCTGGCAAGCGAGCTGAGTTTTTCATCAGGGCTATTGCCCCAGAACACTCTCTGGTGGAGCAATACATCTTCCGGGCCAGTGATAGCACTCTACGAACCGCCCCGGATCCGGAAGATCGCCTTACAAGTCCAGGCCTTTAAAGAGCCGAAGAGATTTACTGTCCCGTTACCGGGGTTGATATTCCTCTGCCGGCCGGGACTGCCTCCCAGTATCTTTGCGGTGAAATCCCGCCCGACCAAATCTTCGGACAAAGTCTTCAAGGCCCCCTTATGCAATATCTTTGAGGACGGAAGGAGCTGCCCGGGCAACCACAAATATCCCTCAAGGGTAGAGGATATCATCGAATCGTTCTTTATTTCCTTCTTCAGCTCGACCGGTGACCTGCAGGACCGGTCAAAGCGGTTCCCGAAATCAGTGGTTGAGTTATGGGAGTCCCTCGACAAGGAAAAGGAGTTCCCTCTCGAAGACATGGTCCAGCACGGGACAGTCAAAGACTTAATGGAGTTCACGAAATGAAACCGGTGGGGTATTTCGCCAACGGCGCCATCGAATTCAGCAGGAAAGGCGAGTTCTATAACTATATCCTGGCAGCCAACGGGGTATTCGTGACCGCCGATGACCAGCATTACGTGGCTTCGGTACGCATTGCCGACTGTGAACTTCGTGGGCTGGACAAATTCGAGAGTTATTTCGATTTACTCCACGGCAAGATCCCGGTGAGCCTCTTCGACCTGGCCCTCAACGCCTTCCTGGCGGACCCGGATTTCGAGAGATATTTAGCTATAACCTGGCAGGAAGACGGATATCACATCTGGCAGCCGGAGCAGAAGGTCTCCGAGACCAGAATCGAATACCAGACCATGGAGAACGTAGTCTTAGAATTGCACTCCCACGGCCGGATCCCCGCATGTTTCTCCGCCCAGGATAATCAGGATGAGCAGGGTTTCAGGATCTACGGAGTTGTGGGCTCGCTCCGGGAGCAGCCGAAAGTCAGATTACGGCTTGGAGTTTACGGCTACTTCCAGGAATTGAATTTTGAGGATATCTTCGCCGGCCCCTGCCCGATCCGAAACGGAGATGAAGATGACTAACCTTTATTGGGGAGATTCCTGGGACAACGTCGCCGTGCTGGGTTGCGGGGGGACGGGGGGATTCGTAGCGGAAGGATTATGCCGGATGCTCCCGAAGAAATATAAGATCACACTAATAGACCATGATCGGGTCGAAGAGAGGAATCGTTTGAGGCAGAATTTCCACAGCGAGGACCTCGGGAAATTTAAATCGGAAGCCCTGGCTGAAAGATTTTGCCGGATATACAGCCGGGAGATCTTATACTCCGTCTGGCCATTGATGGCGCCTGATCATTTTCAATTGGTGATTGGCTGCGTTGACAACGCCAGGGCAAGGGAAATGCTTTCCCGATCTCATTATTCATGGTGGATCGATTCGGGGAATTCCAGACATTCCGGCCAGGTGCTCATCGGGAACACTCAAAAATGGCCGCCGCAGAATTTGAAGGCATTCTCTCAGCAGAAAATGTATGCCAAACGGACCGTGAATTATCTCCCGGCTCCGACTCTGCAGTTGCCTTCCTTATTAGCACCCTCCCCGGCGCCCAGTTGCGCTGAGGATGATGACCAGAGCCCGGTGATCAACCAGGCCATGGCCGCCCTGGTCCTGCAATTTGTTCATCGCCTGATCAACAGAGAGCTGGATTGGATGGGAGTTTACCTGGACCTCGAGGCCGGAACGATGAGCACGGTCCCGGCGACTCCCGAAACTGTGGCCCGCATGCTCGGAGTCAAAATAAACAGCCTGGTGGCGAAATGAAATCACAAGCTGAACTTCTAAAACAGATCATCAAGGACAAAGGCAGCTGGGACGGCTGCGATGTAATCGAAATCACTGATTATTGTGTGGGTTGTAAATATGAAGAATATTGCAGGAGGCTGTTAAATGGATAGGACGATCGTATTACCGGTGTCTGAAAACTACGACATGGACGAGATCACGGTGATCTATCGTCGGAGACCGGCCGGCAGTAAGGCTATCAGAACTCTCCCTCCTGAAGAAGCCCGAAAGTTATTATCCAAGCGGACTTACCGTAAATCGGGAAGATTAAAAACAACTTCAAAGCACATTTATCGTAAATGGGATGACGATTACATTATCCAGAATGCTGGAACGGTGCCATGGAAGAGGATGGCCGAGCACCTCGGAGTGGAAATCAAGCCATTAAAAAAGCGAGTGGATTATCTTAAAAGGAAAGGAAAAATCACACATGAGACCAAGCGAGCAGGCGATGATGCTTTAACTGCGCTTTTGGAACTTGGTTATAAGAAGCGTGAGGCCATAAATGCCTTGTTTAATATCCCAAAGGATGAACCTACAGAATTCAGGGTTAAATTGGCTTTAAGCCAACTGGCCGGTGTGCAATTTAAGAACGGTGAGGTTATCAAAGAGTGGTCCGACGATGACGACCTCTATTTAGCCGAGCATTACAGAGACCCGATCTTAAAATTACTCGAGCATTTTAACTGTCCTGAAAGGGAGATTAGGCAAAGAGTTTCGCATTTAAAAGACACCGGCTTGATCAAAGAGGAGCCTCAGAATGAGAGCTTACCCGCCCCCAGTTTCATGAAGAGAGCATTGGACACGATGTTTGGCCGGTCCCAGGAAGATACCACGCCTATCGAGATCGGCCAGAAGGTCTGGGACTTCAAATACCACGAGGGCGAAGTGACCCGTCTCGAGGAAGCGCGCCAATGTGGGATCGTCTTCTTTCCTTCGATCAGTGAGGAGCGCAAATTCAATTACGACGGGATCCGCCGCATGATCAAAGCCTGGAAAGAAAAACAGGACCCGCCCAGAAAAGAGGGCGTTGCCAATGGGTAAGGAGTTTTTGAAATGAGCTACCCGATAGAAGTACCAGAGTACATTCCAATGAAAAATCGTCTCCACGGGGTCTTGCAGGGAACTGAATACTATCACAACCCGGAAGAGCTGGACGCCTCTAAACGCAAAGGCCGGACATGGCACACCAGCCCAGGTAACCCCTGCGCTGAAGGATTCCTGTCACCTGATTTAAGACATCTTTCTTTAGCAAGGTTGAGGGATTTGATTTGAGCTATTACGACTTCGATGAAATAGCCCGGAGGGAGCTCAAAACAGCTGCTCAGCTGGCTCCAAAGGTAAAGGGTTTTTATCATAGATACACTGAGCAGGAAGACGACTATATCCGCATGCATTACAAACAGAGCAATGAGTCCGCTCAAGAGATTGCTTCCAAACTTAACCTGACGGCTAACCAGGTCAAGGGCCGTGCCCATGTCATGGGGCTGGGCAAGAAGACCCGCCATGCGAGGTACTGGACGCCGGAGGAGGACAAACAACTCAAAGAACTCATTCACCGGTACTCGATAACCACAATCTCGAATATGATTAGCCACAGCCCCAACGCGATCAAGGTCCGCGCCACCCGTTTAAAAATTCATCTCAGATCACGGAACGGGTGGTACACCAAGAAAGATTGCTGCGAGATCCTCGGCATCGATCACAAACTATTGCAACCTTTCCTGGACTCCGGCGCGCTGAAGGCGACCTACCACAACGGCCGAAAGCCAAGCAAGAACGGCCTGGCCATGTGGCACATCGAGGGCAAGGATTTAAGGGAGTTCATCATCAAAAACTCACATGAATTCAACGGCCGTAATGTCAATTTGATCAAAATAGTCGACCTGGTGGGAAGAGGGAAAAATGCCCAACCGAATAATTAAAGAGTCGATCTGCACCAGCTGTGACATTGAGCAGCTCTCCCCGGTGGAGGAGATTTTCTTTTATCGGTTAATCGTCAATTGTGATGACTACGGGCGGATGGACGGCAGGGTGCCGATACTCCGGGCGAAATGTTTCCCACTGCGCCTGGGGAAGGTATCCGACGCCATGGTGGAGGGTTATTTGCAGAAACTATGCAGCGTGGGCATGGTGCAAATCTATGTCGTGGACAGAAAGCCCTACGTCCAGATTTCGACATGGGAAAAGCACCAGCAGCAACGAGCAAAGCGCAGCAAGTATCCCTCGCCTGATGGCAACGGAAATCAGATGATATCAGATGCACCCGTAATCCAATCCGAATCCGAAAGGGAATCCGAAAGGGAATCCGAAAAAGAAAATTCCAAAGAAAAAGGGGCCAAATATGAGGTCAGGCCCGGAGTGTTCCTTTCAGCCTCGGAGTGTGAAAAACTCATGGACCAATTCGGCGAGTCCGGCTCCAACGAGAGGATAGCTGCTTTTTCAGAGAGCAAGTTGGCACATGGGTACAAATACAAATCCGATTACCACGCAATTTTGACCTGGGCACGCAAGGACAAAGGAAATGGGCACACCCCCCTGGGCGCCAGGGATCCGGACGGATACATCAAAGGCAAATACGGGAATTTGGTGGTGAGATGAACGCAAAACAGAAGTTAATCATCGATGAGCGCTCCCAGGGAGTATGCGAGGCCCCGAACTGCCCGACTCCCAAATTCGGATTGCAATATTGTCACCTCGAACCAAAAAGAATGGGCGGCCGGCATGGAAAATGGAAGGGGATTTTTGACGACGCCCGTAATCAGGCCCGGTTGTGTCTGCATCATCATCACATCATCGACAACGTAGTCAATGCCCCGGTAATGAGGGACTTCTTATTGAGATTTCTCAAAAAGAAGATCGACCATGAAAGCTGGAGGGAGGAATATTTTGGATAACGATCAGCACTTCTTCTTCCGGCTCAAGACCAACCCTGACCGGATCCGCAGGGATGGCCAGCGGGAATATCCGAAAGAGGTCTTCCCCTTCGGCTTACCTGGGGTTGCCTTATTCGCCCATGAATACGAGGGAATCTGGCATGTGACGGAAGTCTCCACTGGACTGTTGCTGACACGCGGGAATGAGCTTTTTGCAGCTCACGCGGATGCTGAGAAGATCATTAACGAGATGGGGAGAGAGAAGTTCATCGCGGCAATCAAGGACATTTTATCCAAACTAAATGAAGGCCTTGAATACGACTGCGAATCAAAACAATGGATCGATCCCGATAAACCCCGACCTTTTATCGCCCCGGAGATAAGTGGAGGAGCCGATGACTGACTTTGACATCGGGGATATCATGAGACCCCCCAGGAAGAGCCACAGGCGATATATGTATTCGGATGAAGTGGAAGGCCTAAATGGCAGCATTTTTGAGACAGCCAGCGGATTCTGCAAATGGTGCGGGCAGCCGGTGAAACGCAAGGGCCAGCGCTTCTGCTCACCCATTCAAATTGACGATGGCCGCTGGCATTCTGAGTTTGAAACACATCATTGTTACGCCATGTATTCATCCTTGTGGCTCACGATCCCGAGATGGAAGAGAGTAGTAATAATTCGGGATAAATTGATCTGCCAAATCTGCGGAGAAAAATTAACCAGATTGAATGAACACGGTATTGAGTTTCCTGATCCGGCCAGGATGGCTGTAGATCATATTCACCCCTACTCAAAAGGTGGCGAGACCAAATTGGACAATCTTCAGTTGTTATGCCGGCCATGCAATTATAAAAAGAGAGACAAAACTGAATTAACGGAGCGTATGAAGCTTGGCTGAATTACCTCATATTGAGCCTCTCTGGGAAATAAAACGTCTGATGAGCATGACCCCCGGAAGATTCAAACACTTCAAAGAGCGCGGACCCGGGATGACGGCGCCCATCCGCCATAACGAGAACTGGGTTTACTGGTGCCCTATTTGTGAGAAAAACTGGGAAGGCGAGCTCTATCACGAAGCTTATTTTGTGCCCTGCATGGGCTGCAGGGAGAAGGAGACAGCATGAAAGATATGCAGCTTACCCATCCATCGATATTCCCTGCAGTGCTGCGTGAAAACCAGCGGCAGATTGAGAAGTGGGGCATCCAGGATCACTCACCTTTTGAATGGCTAACTTATGCCACCGAGGAACTCGGCGAACTGGCTAATGCCATATCAGAGCATCATAATAGAGGTGGCGATCCCGAAGCTGTATGGAAGGAGGCAATCCAAACTGCGACACTCTGCCTCAAGATAGCTGAGATGTATATAGCCCTGTCAATAAAGAGACAAGTTGAAGAAATGAACCAGGCCGCACGCCGCGGCGTAAAGATAACACCCGAGTCCTATATTGAAGATGGCTTAAAGAGAGGTGATTTGTGATTGAGTCATATTCAAATAAATTAATCAAATTCGGACTCCGGCATTACATCGACATCGCCTCCGGCAACCCTCCTTTAAAGAAGGCCGCTGACCAGGGCTTCGTCAAATCCGCCGGCCGGAAGAATCCCAACGAGACCTTCAATATCTGGTTAGCCGACATTCAAAGGGCGATCGCCGCCCTCCATAAAGACGACTTATGGTCCCGGATGGTCCGCGACGTGGGATTCGAAGTCATGAGAGCCAACCTCTCCAAGCTCCCGCCTATCCAGCGATACCTGGTAAAACACTGCATCTTCGGGGAGTGTTACTATTGCCAGAACTTGAAGGACTGCCCGGAGGAGAAGTTGGGTGACAGCTGCGATGAATCCGGCACCATCGGCAGGATGAGACGGTTCCTTAACGGCGAGGAATACAATGTCGGTGCCCTCCCTCATCAGTCTGCCCTTGCCCGAGGAAAAGACAAAATCGTTGAAGCATGTGTCAAGCCCCTGAAGTAAACGTAACGCCCACTTGACAACGCCGGGATAATAATTTATCATTTATGGTAATGTAGGATTGGTGTAACAGCCAGTCCTTTTTTATTACGATGGATATTTTAAAAGAAGCCGAACAAATTGCACGGGAGAGAGATTTAAATGCCCATCCATTTGACCTAAATAGGTTTCTGTTTGCCCGACGCGGTTACAATGTTTCGGATATTGTTCTTGATGAAATCCATCAATTCGATACTGGGCGCCGCGCTGAGGTGGAAGAGATTGTACGTAAATTCAAGCTTCCACCTTTTATAATACGGGATTAACTTTATAATTTAAGAAATAATCTGAGCCCGCTCTGGCGGGTTTTTTGTTGCCCATCGCAAGGTAGAGCAGTTGGCAGCTCGCCTGGCCCATACCCAGGAGGTCAGCGGTTCGAGTCCGCTCCCTGCTACCATGAATGAAAATCCAGTTATCACTGGCTCTTCTTTTTATCCTCATTGATCTTTTCTTCGGAACATGGTTAAGGGTAAATTCGCCCTGGTGGCCTTACTGAATACGAAAGTCATAAGGGCACAAATATAAAAAGTCATAAAGGTCATACGGAAAGTCATAATGTTTAAGCACTGGCCAGATTTAAAAAGTCAATATATTGAGGGCATCCAGGACAAAACCGGCCGGCACTATCCGACCTATGCGGAGCTCGCTGAGAAGTGGAAGGTTGACCCCGCTGTCATAGGTAGGCGGGCAGCCAAAGAGAAATGGCCGGAGGCTCGAAAGATGTTCTCTCACAAAGTCGAGACTCTCCGGGTTGAGAAGAAGTCGGAGATCATGGCCTCTGAGAGCGCTCAATTCGATTCCGAATGTCTCAAGGTATCTCAGAAAGGCATTAATTTGGTTGTGAAAGCAATGGGGCAGAAAAAGAAGTCGATCCCCGGTTTGGCCCTGGCCCTGGCCAACTTTCAGAAGGTGGGTAAACTGGCCTTCGGTGAGAATCCCGAGCCGGACAAGCCGGTCACGATAAACGTGAAGTATGATAAAGAATGAATACACCGTCTGTTTGCGCCATCTTAAGCCGAAGCAGAAGCCGATTGCTGACAGCACAGCGAAGCGCAAAGTGGTTCGAGCAGGCCGGCGCGGCGGCAAGACGGTCACTGTTTCGCAGATCGCCATTCAGGGATTTTTAAAAGGTAAGCGCGTACTATATGCGACTCCTACGCAGGAACAAGTTGATACCTTCTGGTTTGAGGTCAAAAGGGCCCTGCAAGAGCCTATAGATGCTGGGGTATATACCAAGAATGAAACCCTGCATACCATTGAATTGCCGGGCACCAAGCAGAGAATCCGGGCTAAAACAGCCTGGAATGCTGACACGTTACGCGGTGACTACGCCGACCTTTTAATCCTCGATGAATACCAGTTGATGAACGAGGATGCCTGGGAAGTGGTGGGCGCTCCCATGTTACTTGATAACAACGGGGATGCGATCTTTATCTACACACCGCCATCACTCCATAGTAGATCGGTTTCCAAGGCCCGCGACCCGCGCCATGCATCCAAGCTCTATAAAAAAGCCGAAGATGCTATGAAGAAAGCTCTGGCAGCCGGTGTCTCGCCGCGCTGGGAGGTATTTCATTTCACGTCTTTAGATAACCCGGTCCTTTCCAAAGAGGCCCTCGAAGAGATAGCCGGGGACATGTCCTCGGTCTCATACAGACAGGAAATCCTCGCTGAGGATCTCGAGGATGTCCCTGGAGCGCTGTGGACGAGGTCATTACTGAACAGCACACGGGTTGAAATCTCCCAGGTTCCTGATCTGATCAGGGTAGTGGTCGGAGTGGACCCGCCGGGCGGCGCCACGGAATGCGGAATTGTGGCAGTTGGCATAGCGCATGTCAAAGGCCAATTACATGGTTATGTCATGGTCGACAACAGTATTCAAGCATCACCTGACATATGGGCAAATGAGGTTCTTAAAACGTACAACTTCGCCGGTGCCGACAGGGTGATCGGGGAGAAAAACTACGGCGGCGACATGGTCTGGAACACCATCGCCCAGGCGGCCAAAGCTCGTGGGCAGGCCATCTCTTATAAAGAGGTTCAGGCCACAAGAGGTAAGGCAGTCCGGGCGGAGCCCATAGTGGCTTTGTTCGAGCAGGGGAGAGTGCATTTGGTGGGTGAGTTTCCGTTCCTTGAAGAAGAGTTGTGCGGCTGGATCCCCGGGGAGACCAAGAACTCCCCAAACAGGTTGGATGCTATGGTCTGGGCCCTGACTGAACTGATGCCCGTGAATGAAAATAGGGTAAAAATCTACGATGCAATGGACGATATGGACTTACAGATATAGGAGTATCAATGTTACCTTCACAGGAATTTGAACAATTCTTAATGGAAGCCGCCTCTGAAGTCGAGAAGGCTTTATCCCTCGAAGACCGTGGATGGTTAAAATTCGGCGATGGGGCTGAGCAGATCACGGGTATGAACCGGGTCAATATCGTCAAACGATCGAGAAGGTATTACGATATCGATCCCCTCGCTGGTCAGGCAATACGACTATGGTGCGATTACTCGTTCGGATCGGGGATCTCGTTAAACTGTGAAGACGAGGGCACCAAGAAAGTTCTAAACGCCTTCTGGGATAATCCCTCAAATAGGACGGTCTTCTCAGCCAAGGGGCAGAGAAAGTCCTCAGACAAATTGTTAGTCGACGGTGAAGTATTCTTCGCCATTTTCCTGGGGAATAGCACGACCATACGCTGGATTGACCCGCTGGAGATCACGGAGATCATCACCGATCCCGACGATAAAGAGAGCGTCAAGTATTTTAAGCGTGAGTGGGTAGACGCTCAGTCGAAACCGCACACGGATTATTACCGCAGCACACAGAATATTAAGGATGTGCCCGCACCGGACAGCTCGGGTGCTTCGAGAAAGAAGACCGCCGATGCCCTTGTTTATCACCTGGCTTATAACACGACCGGCCAGAGAGGTTTACCTTTATTATTGCGTGTCCTGGACTGGATACCTGAGTACAGGAGGTTCTTAGCTGCCCGCATTGCCGTGGTGAGAGCGATGGCGCGCTTTGCCTGGAAGAACAAGATTGCCGGCGGGACTGCAGCGGTGGCGGCGGCCAAGGCGGTCACAGATGGCAAGTACCCTCAGGCCGGCTCGACATGGCATGAGAACGACGGGGCCAATTTAGACCCGATCAAGACAGACACAGGTGCCTTCAACGCGGAGAAGGACGGCAGGATGATCAAGCTCCAGATCTGCGCGGGCCTCGGTTTGCCGGAACAATATTTTGGGGATATCGCCACGGGCAACCTCGCCACAGCCAAGACGGTGGAACTCCCCATGCTGAAAATGTTCTCCAGCTATCAAAAGATATGGTCTGATGCCTATCTTGATATTTTAAACGTGGTATTCGACTACAACAAAGTCAAACCCGATAAAAGGTTTGTCGACATCGACTTCCCGGAGATCGCCCCTTCCGATGCCGTAGCTGCCGTAACGGCGATCATGAATTTGATCACCGCCTTCCCTGACCTGGCTGATTCGAGAGAAGTAAAAACTCAAGGTCTATTGAACATCGGCCTGAATAACGTCAACGAGATACTCGATAATCTTACTAAGGTAGCCAAGGAGAGCAAGGACACCAAGTTAATCAAAGCTCTCAAGGAATTCAAGGTAAGCCTGACGGAGAAGAAATGACCTATAAAGATAAGGAACTCCAGAAGAAGACCACGCGGGAAAGAGTAAGGCGTTACAGGAACAAACAGAAGCCAGACGTTACAAAAGGCGTTACATGCCTCACCTGTGGCGGCAAGGGCTATATTGAGGAACGAGGCGGGTTGATCATGCGTGGCTGCCCGGACTGCAAGGGGAAATGAGCGTCCTGACTGAAATCGATCAGATCATTGCTCTCTTAGAAGCCCGTGTCCTGCCGGTCAATATCAATGATCCCAAGAATCGAAAACTCGAAGATAAGTTCCGCAAGGACATGGAGAAGTATTTTCAATCGTTACGTAACGCCTTCCCATATCATAAACTTGCGGATATTTATAACGCGAATGTCAAGGAAGTTCTTGCGCCTCCGAAACCTCTTGAGGATGACTGGCTGGACCCTTTAGTCAAGGTTTTTACCTCGACTCTGTTATTCAAACTCAACGGCTGGCTGGCCACAGTCTATATATCCGGCTCCGTGCAGATGATCTCATGGGGCAAGACCCAAAAACTTATCCCGATAACTTTTGAAGGCCCGCCCATGGAGAGCGCCATCAAATGGGCTGAGAAGTACTGTGCTCAGCTGGTCACCAAGATGGACGCGGAGACCAAACGTCAATTAGCCAAGGTGATCTCGGATGGAATCGCGAACAAGCGAGGAGTGGATGGCCTGGCCAGGGACATCAAGGGGGCCTTCGATAACATGACTAAATACCGGTCCGAATTGATCGCCCGCACCGAGACGTCCCACGCTTTAAGAGCTGCTGCGCAGGACCGTATGAAGGACATGGGAGTCACCGGTAAAGAGTGGGTGTTAGGATCAGGCGGAGCGGAAGGCAACTGCGATTTGTGCATAACCAACGCCGACGCGGGGGTTATTTCAGTCGATAAGGAATTCCCGTATCCTGATCCGCATCCGGGATGTACGTGCTCGATTGCCCCGGTCATGATGGATAAACAAGCTGAGGCCATGACTGCCAACGATTGGAAGGCTGAATATAAGGATGGGCTGCCTCATTGGGCGGAAGACGTAAAGCCCTCCGTATTTGCGAAAGAATTCATCGCCATGATGAAATCCCATAAACAGGATAGTCTTCTGGAAATAGGCTGTGGCAACGGCAGGGATTCTATTTTATTTGCCAAAGCCGGTTTCAAGGTAACTTCTATAGACATTGTGCCCAAGGCTATCAAGCTGGCCAAGGAAAACGCACAAAAGGCCAAAGTGGAGATCAATTTTGAAGTGGCTAATGTTGAGGAGTTACCCTTTGAAGATGAGAAATTCGGGGCGGTTTTCAGTTTATCAGTTCTACACTCGACGGACCTTGAAAAGTCGCTTCCTGAAGTCTATCGTGTAATCAAATTGGGAGGCGTAGCATTTATTTATATCTACGGGGATACACAATACAAGAGTGGCAAGAAAACCGAGGATGTCATTGATTGGCAAGGTTACCTTGCGGACTTGAAATCACTGGGTTTTAGGGTACTTGATTCGTATACCAAGGATGAAAGGGAATTCGACGAATACGATGAGAAGCACCGCATCTTTGTAGTGCATTTGGAGAAGTGATGGGCTGCACATGGGAGAAGAAAAACGGACGCTGGGTATGCCAGGCAAAAGAATGTCCGCACTGGCGAAAATCCGGTTGCGAACTTGGCAAAGTATCCCTGTCATGCGATAACTCGGATTGTGAGTGGCACATCGAGATTGCTAACCGCTGCATATGCATGGACGTTCATCTTGATGCCAATGGCCAGTGCTTAGGAAAGACTAAATGATTTAGTTTATAACTCAAGAAATATCTGCTCGCTGAAAGGCGGGCTTTTTATTTACAGGAGGTAAACATGCCTTACGCGAAATTAAGCGATCTGCCCGATAACATAAAAGCTCTTCCCAAACATGCCCAAGAGATTTATCAGGGTGCTTTCAACTCAGCCTTCGATCAGTACAAGGGTGACGAAGCCAAGAGTGCTGCTACAGCCTGGGCTGCTGTAGAGAACAAATATAAAAAGGATGGCAAGGGCAACTGGGTAGCAAAAGAAGCCGCCCTGCAGGAAATCTATTCCGAGATTATTCAGGAGATCGGCAAGCGCAATGCCTCTACCGATGCTGGACGGATTAAGCAAATAATGGCACTCTGCCAGGAACTTCTATCCAGCGAACCTACTGAGGAATCAGTCAGGGATGCTATTAAGGAATGCGAAAGTGTCCTGTCCTGGCTGAGAGAGCAGGACTTGGTGAAGACCGAAGACGGCGTGAAATACCCTGCAGAGGCCTACGCCTATGCGCCGGAGAATCCTTCAGATTGGAGGCTCAGAATACGGGAGGGTGCAGTAGTCACCCTGGCCCAGCTCGGGCGGGCTGCGGCTTATTTATCCCCTGGTGGCTATAAAGGGAAGAAGGCCGATATCCCTTCTACTCATTTGTCCGAAGTCAAGCGTATTTTGCGTTCCGAATACACCAAACTCGGGGTTGAAGAGATGCCAAAGTGGATACAGGAATCCATGACGCGCGAATTAGTCTCTGATTACATTCCCCTGACAGAAGCCAAGTACGACGGCGGCACGGCCATGATCACCGTCATCAAACCGGGATTCAACGCCGGCAAAGGTAGATTCTATCCGAAGGAAATGTTAGCCAGGGATTACGGGATTTTCGAGGGCGCAAAGATGTACGCCGATCACCCCACGGAGAATGACGAGACTCAACGTCCTGAAAGGTCGATCAAAGACTGGGTAGCCTCGCTGACCAACGTGAAACTCAACGAGAAAGGCGAAGTAGTCGGTAAGGCCACGGTCATCGAGCCCTGGATGCAGGAGAAGCTTGCTTTACTGCGAGATAAAGGGATGCTCAATCAAATGGGCGTTTCCATCAATGCGGTAGGCTCCGCTTCCGATGCGGAAATCGAAGGGGTCAAGACTAAACTCGTGGAAAAGCTGATACGGGCACGATCCGTTGATTTCGTCACAGAGGCCGGCGCAGGCGGAACAGTCAATTTATACGAAAGCATCGAAAACGACATTGACCTGATCGATTTAGTATCGCTTAAAGAGAGAAGGCCTGATTTGGTCGACTCGATTGAAAGCGCGGTCAAGTCGGAAATCAAACAGGAGGTACACAAGAAAATGGAATTGGAAACCAGAATCAAGGAACTCGAAGCCCAGATCACCACTCTAACCACTGAAAGGGACGGTCTTCAGACCCAACTCACGGAGGCCAAGAAAGCAGAGGACAAAGCCAAAGCCCAGGGACTCATAAAGGAGGCTGTGAGTAAGGCCGAGCTTCCGGAGGCGGCCAAGGCCCGCATCCTCGAATCGTTCAAAGAGGCCCTTAACACGGATGGCCTGGAAGAGGCGATCAAGTTTGAAGTTGGATACATCGCCAATATCGCGGAGGCCGGCAAGGTCAAGGGACTCGGCGGGTCCGCACCGGACGACAAGAAAGCCCATGAAGCTCTCGTGGAGAGCTTCATGAAAACCGGCATGTCGAAAGAGCGCGCTGAAATAGCCGCTTCCGGCCGGTAAATCAATTATTCAGGAGGTTTTTATACATGAAAAAGTACATCTATCTCAGTATTGTTCTCATCCTTTTACTTGTCTCTATCGTTTCCTGCGGCGCGCCGCCCGCACCGTTCGGGGCCACCAATGAGGTATACGAAGACGGTATCAATCTCACTGTGGCCGTGGCCGGCATGAAAAGCGGCGATCCCGTCATTGTTGGTGACCGTGGACTTCATGGTGTGGCCAACATCGACACGAATTCAGACGGGAACCTCACCATCGACACCCAGGGTATTTATGATCTCTCTGTTAAAGGTGTCAACGACGCCAATGACGTCGCTATCGCGATCGGTGATCCGGTTTATTACACCGCAGCCGATACCCCTAAATTGAACGCTAAGACCTCGGGGTTGCTTTTCGGCTATGCGCTGGAAACCGTCAGCTCCGGGGCCACCACTACTATCAACGTACTAATTAACAACTCCTGCGCCCAGGCTGCTGATGATCAGAGCATAATCGTGGTCTCTACGCGCGGCTCTGATACTTACGGTAACGGCTCGTGGGCTAATCCCCTTAAAACTATTGCTGCAGCCTTTGCGTTGGTGAGTGAGAACCGTACCGAAGTAATTCTCGAACCGGGGACTTACGCTGAAGTAGTAACGTGGCCTACTGTAAGCGGCGTGAAACTCTTGGGCCTCTCCGGGCAATGGGATACTGTTATCTCCGCGCCTGGAACGACTCAGGTGATCTCGATTACCCCCGGTGCCCAGACCTCGACTTACGAAGCCTATATCGAGAATATCTACATTGACCATGGCACTGCCGGGCAGGACGGCATTCTCGTGGATGCTGACGGCGTCGGTAAGAAGGTCAATCTTTACCTTAAGACAGTCGGTGGAGAGGCCGATAGTGACTCGGATAAGTTCCTGGTGGTCGACCATGGTGGGACAGGGAATGCGGTAAGAGTCTATTGGGAAGGGAACAACGGTGGAGTGGATGGCCTGATCTATTTCGATACCCAGGATAATGGCGATCGGCTGTTCATCACCGGAGTCGAGCTTCTCGGCGGCATTCAAACCACCGCAGACGCGGTTACTCTCCAGATAAGGCTCAAGGACTGTATTCTCAAAGAAGGCGGCGGTGCCGGTGGAAACGCAGCCCAGCTCAGCGTATTGATGAGCTGTTTTGACGTAACGGGAACCACCTTCACAGCAGCCGATTCAGGAGACGTTCCCACATCTACCTGCACTACCCTTCCATAACTAAACAGGAGGTTTTTAAAATGCCAGAATTATTGAAAGTAATGGAAGACTGGAAGGGCTACCAGTCTTCACACGAAGTAAAAAAGCCCGAGAACTACGAGCAGAAACTCAAGGAAGCGGTTGACCTGATCTATAACAACAACCGCCTTGCTCCACACAAGAGGGATTTCCTTGTCAAAGAGGCAATGACGACCTCAGACTTCCCTCTATTGCTCGCGGATACCCTCTATAGGTCAATGCTCCCGGCCTACCAGGCGATTGACCCGGAGTGGAAAAAGTACGTCCGCATTGACAAGGTCAATAAGCTTTTCCCGACTATAGGCGCCAAGAGGTTCGCCATAACCGGGGCCAACGCCCGGCTCGATAAAATCCTGGAGAAAGGCGAGTACAAACTCGTCACGAAAGGCGAAAGCAAATACGACATCTACGCCTACAAATACGGCGCCAAGTTTGACATCTCCTGGGAGATGATGCTCTCCGATGATCTCGGGGCATTCAGTAAACTTCCCACGGAGTTCGCTTGGGCGGCCGCTAATACAGAGCATGCGGAAGTGGTAGGCCGTTATGCTAACGATCTGGGAACTCATGGCGCGGGTAATCTCTACGACAACGCAACCGCCGGCGAAATCAACGCGGGTGTGTTACCCCTGACGATCGACAACCTCGCGACAACGATAGCGCTCATGCAGGCATTCAGGGATCCGGGCGGAATTCCGATCCGCAACCGCCCCAAGTATCTGGTTGTTTCCGATGGAGGGTTGGAGTTCGAGGCCAGAAACATCCTTACCTCAACGTATCGCATGAACGTAGACAGCGGGGGGGCTTTCCCGATGGCAAACACCATCGCACAGTACGGCCTTCAACTGGTGGTTGACCCGTGGCTGTCTATCCTGGGCACAGCCGGCTTCACCAAGAACTCCTGGTATCTTTTCGCCGATCCCACGTTTATAGCGGCCATCGAGGCTGACTACCTGGAAGGTCACGAGACACCGGAAATCTGCATGAAGAGCTCCGATAAAGTCTCAGTTTCCGGCGCTCCGATGTCCCCGATGAGCGGTGACTTCGAATCCGACAACATCCTTTACCGGATAAGGGATTGTTTCGGCGCCAACAAGCTGGACTGGCGCGCAACCTTCTTAAATACTGTTGCCGACTAAGTTGGCACATACCTGAACCAGTAAATATGTGAAATACCAGGGAGGCTTCGGCTTCCCTGGTATCTTTAGGAGGTCATCATGGATAACGCCGTGGGTTCAATATTGGGGTTTCCCTGGGATTATAAACATTGCGCAGCGAGTACGCTTGTCCGCACCGGGGCCTGCGTATTACACGCAGTCGTGATCAACGACATCTCTTTAGCCGACGGCGTAAAGGTGACGATTTACGATAACACCGAGGCCAGCGGGGACGTGATCGCCATCATAAACATCGATGCGACCAAGACTCACTTCGTCAATCCCGTTACATTACTCTATGACGTGAAGTGCGAAAAGGGAATTTACGCCTCTTTCAGCGCTGACGAAGGCGATATTACCATCACATATAAATAGGTGAAACATGACAGCGACCTATGACATAAATACAGATATAGGAAAAATCCGGCTCCTAATTGGGGACACAATTTTGACCCCGGCTCCGCATTTCACGGACGAGGAGCTGCAGGTTTTTTTGACCCTCGAAGGCTCGGTCAACCTGGCCGCTGCCGCGGCTCTGGAGGCCTGGGCTGCGTCCTTCTCCGAAAGCGCTACCAGTGAGACCATCGGCGACTATTCTTACTCCAAAAAGTCTGTCCAGAATAAGCTCGAACTTGCTCAGAAGTTAAGAGACAAGGAAAACAACACCCCAGCCATGGGATGGAGCGAGATGGATCTGGAGACCTTCGGCGAGAACACCGGTGAAGGCCTGGAGACGTAATGTCTTACGACGACCTCTTAACAAACACCTGCACGATTCGACGTTACACGGAAGGCGCCCAGGACGCATACGGCAATCCCTCTCAGACATGGGCGGACCTTCATGTAGACGAACCCTGCCGTGAATCGTATCCCACAAATAGAGAAATCAAAGTCGGCGCTCAGGTTGTGATCTATGATATCCAACTATTTCTCGGCAACATCGACGTCACCGAGCGCGACCAGGTTATTTTGAATAGCCGGACATACGAGATTTTATCAGCATCACCAAGGCGAGGTGAGGATAGCGTGCATCATATGGAACTCAAGCTCAGGACAGCGAAATGAAGATTAACGTATCCGTGAAAATGAATTTGAAGGTTCCTGAAGCCCTGGCAAAGGTCAAGGAGGCCGCACGGTTGGGCGTGAGGGACACTGTCGTGGATATCGCCCGCGATGTCAAAAATATCCATCCCTGGAAAAACCAGACTGGTAACAATATGGAATCCATCACGATGGAAGTCTCCGGGATGGGTGATAACCAGGTCGTGGATCCCGACGGGATAGAAGGGGCGGTTTACTCACAGAGCGGCTACGGTGGATTTCTGGAGACCGGGACCGCCGAGATGCCACCGTTCCCTTATTTCCGGCCTGCTCTTGACACTCACAAAGACGAACTTGCCCCGAATATAAAGAAGCACATGCCATGATTGATTCAAACGCAATCATCCGCGCGTATTTATTAACTCAAGCAAGTCTCACGGCCTTGATCGGTACGCGTTTATATTCATCTTCACTCCCAGCTGGTTACACTCTGCCGGCTATTTGCTACTCAACACGAGGAGGAGATTCAGACGAGTACATACCCGAGATCATTCAGCCTTCCAAGCAGTTCAGATGCTATGACGATGACCCCATCGGAGCGAGAGCCGTCTACCGTGCTCTCTATGACGCCTTGCAGGGTATTCAGAACGTAAAAGTGGCTATATCCGGAACTGATTACTATATCCTCTCCGCAAAAGAGGAAGTCCAGGGACAAGATTTGATCGATCCCGATGTTCCTAATCTTTATTATGTCCTGACATTTTTCTCCATTCTACTCAGATAGGAGGTTTCCATGAAAAAGAAAGACGACCGTCTCTTACCTGCTTCGGAGTTTCCTGACCCTGATGGTCTCATGCCGGATCCACGGCGTGCGAAAGAAAAGCTCAAGGCAGAATCAAAGGAACCTAAGCCTGAGATAAAAACCGAGGAGGATGAGGAGCGGACTGAGGATATTCAGCAAGAAAACATTTCTCAAGAAATAAAATCCACAAAAGCGGATAAATACAGGAGGTAAATATGGCAAAGACGATCAAAAACGTATTAGTGGGAGTGGCGACTCTCGCAATCAAATCACCTTACAGTGAGAGCATTGCAGAGTGGTCCGCCGCTCAGAAGCAAGCCGGCAACCATTCGGCCAAGCTCTACAAGGACGGAACCGGCAGCGACGGATCCACGCATGTACAGTTCACTCCGCCCACGGGGATCACTTTAGCGAACTGGACAGCCGGGATTGCTGCAGGGAAGTATTCCTTCTATCATTACTGCTCGGCTGTCTCGGGGAACTTCGCGCAGTTTGAGTTCCGCTTCGAGGACCCGAATTCAGACGCCTGGGTAGAGATCACTGCAGTTCCCCTGCAGTCTTACTTAGGGACCGCAGCCTGGGTGCTTAAGACTCTCGTCGACGGTGATAACTGCGGCTATGGGGGCGTCGGAGAGGCGGGCGCGTCCTTCTTCAACTGGGGCCCGCTGACAGCTCTAAGCGCTGTTGAGGCCGCCGTCAACGCGGAAGGCGTTGTCGACTCAGCTTCAGACTGGATTCTCTCTCGTGTGAGACTTGAATTATGGGAGGCTACGCCGGAAAGGACCTGCTACATCGATACCGTGAAGGTCAACGATGTCACTTACACCATGGAGCCGGGGGGCACGGCGCCTGCTCTTTCTTTAGACAGTGGATATGTCGAAGTCGGGTACACAGCCGACGGAGTGACCTTTGAATACAACGCCACTACATCTCCAATCAAAGTGGAGGAAGAGACCTTTCCCCTGGACCTGCCGATCACCGAGGAAAGCATCGCAATTAAATGCAACATGGCCGAGAGTTCCTTATTCAACATTGATAAGGCCATGGCCGGGGCATCGTTGTCGGGGAACGTCATCACGTTAGGAGGCGGCGTGCAGAAAAAGGTCGCTCTTAAGCTCGTCGGGACCTCCCCAGATGGATTCTCAAGGACGATCTATGTTCCCCTGGCTGCAGCGACCGGCGGCGTCAGCACGGCGTTCAAGAAAGGCGAAAAGAACGTCCTCCCGGTGGAGTTCCAGGCCTTAAAAGGCGATTCCGACGTCTGCACAATAATCGATAACGCGGTTTAGTCATGAGAACAGAAGAGGAAAAAGTAGCCCGTGCATCAGTGTCTGTCACACTGGGAGGGAGAGAGTATTCAATTAGACAGCTCCCCCTTGTGGAATCAAGGGAGTGGAAAAAGCAGATTGCCAGTCTATTAGCCGAGGGATTCAGGACCACAAAAATTACCGCCGATGACCCCGAGAAATTCAATGAGGCGCTGAAGGTCTTTATGATCGATGCGCCGGATGCCATGGTGGATCTGTTTTTTTCCTACGCCAAGGACCTTGACCGGGAAGAGATCGAAAGTATCGCCACCGAAACCGAGATAGCGGTAGCCTGGGAAAAGGTAAGAGAGGTGGCCTTCCCTTTAGCGCAAACACTGATGCAAACCATGACAAAAATGCTTCCGTAGGGGAAGTGTTTGAATTTCTCTTAATTGAATGGCATTTACCACCTGACTATATCATGTCGCACTGGACGGAAGAATTGTTCGTCCTGATGGTCGATAAACTTATAGCGCGTAAAAAGAGAGAGGTAACTGCTATTCAAGGGCATTCTACAGAGGTTCCAGATGATCAGTTTTTCAGCATGATAGGAGCTAAGCATGTCCATTAGCATAGGCGATGCTGTACTCAAGATAACAGCCGATGATAAAGACGTCGACAAAAAGTTCGATGACCTTGATAAAAAAACCAAAGAAGCCGCCCAGAAATGGGAACGGAATCTTCGGATTATCGGAGCAGCAATGGTTGGCGTGGGTACGGGGCTTATTGCGGCTTTGGTTAAATCCACAGAAGCTGCTGCTCAAGAACAGGCCGGCATCGAACGCTTGAGAATATCCCTGAATAATGTCGGCATTGCATACGAAGGGGCCAACGGCGCCCTGGAGAAATGGATCGACTCTCAGCAACAAAGTACGGCATTCGCGGATGATCAGCAGCGCGAAGCATTGTCTAATTTAGTGGTGGCTACCGGTGATTTGACCGAGGCGCAGGATTTACTGACTCTCTCTATGGACCTGGCGCGCTGGAAGGGCATGGACCTGTCTTCAGCGGCCGGGATAATTCAGAAAGTCTACGCTGGCAACATGGGAATCTTAAGCCGATATGGAATCATTGTCGACGAGAACGCCACCAAAGAAGAAGCTTTAGCGGCCATTCAGAAAAAAGCGGCTGGCCAGGCAGCGGCTTACGCGAAAACCGCCGCCGGGCAGATGGAGCTACTTAAAAACAACATCGGCGACATTTCAGAAGCTATAGGCGCCACGTTACTCGATAATCTGACCGGCTTATTGAAAACAGTCAATGAGGTCATCCAGGCAATCAAAGAATGGATATCTAAAAACCCCGAATTAACCACGGGATTGACGATTTTTGTGGGGATACTGGGTCTGGCTTTGGTAGGGTTAGGAACTTTTATTGCACTTAAAGCGGGTGTCTTAGCAGCGGGAATTGTGATGGGAGCTGGTTTTACAGCTGCACTCGGCCCTATAGGATTGATCATTCTCGCCATAGCGGCCGTGATTGCGATAGGTGTGCTTCTCGTACAGAACTGGCAGAAGATTGTCGACTTCTTCACCGGCGCTGAAAGAGAAAAAACGAAAGTCACCAAAGAGGAACTTGAAAAGCAAGTCAAACTTCAGAAGGAAGCGAACGCGAAACAGCTTTCAGAAGCCACGGCATCCAGCTCTAAATCCAAGGAAGCTCTGAAAAAGCACTACGGCGTCATAGAGGGATACGCAAAGCAGGAAAACAAGACCCTCATGGATTTAGCCAGGGATGCTTCGGAAGCCCGAGAGAAGGCCATCGACAGAGACATGGATGCCGAGCGCGACGCTCACGATGAAAGGATGCGGATGATAGATGAGGAGTACGATGCCAAGATCGATACCTTGGATGCGGAGACCAACGCGGCGATTTCAGGACTGGAAGGGCAGATCAGTTCCCTTGATGCAGCTCAAGCGGCAGAAGACAAAGCCCAGGAAGATCGCGAAAACGCCATCAAAAAGGCGGAATTAGAGGAGGCGGTCGCAAACGCTAAGACTGCTCAGGAGAGGATGGATGCTCAAGAAGAGTTACAGGACTTCCTCGAAGAGCAGGAACGGGAACGTATCAGAGACAGCCGGGAAACGCAGAAGGATGCTCTACGGCAGCAAATTCAAGCCATCAGAGACAACGCTTCGCTTCAACGCGATCAACTCCAAAAAGAATACGAAGAGAAAAAAGACCATGAGAACAGTCTATATTCTGCGGTCAAGGATCGGCTCCAGGCTGAAAAAGACGGTCTCGATGATGCATTAAAAGCGGAGTTAGTCCGACTCGAAGAAGAACGCCAGGCTTACGAAAACAACGAAGACATGAAACTCGCCAAGCTCAAACAAAGCATCGAGGAACAGGATGCCGCTTTGCAGGCTTTTCATGACAGGGAATTAGCCCGCATAGAAAAGGGCACTTATACTACCTCTTCCCAGCCTATCTCCGGCGCAGGCCCGCTATCGGGGTCCACTGGGTTGAGTTGGTGGGATCAATTTGTTCAAGAAATGAACCAGAGATACGCGATCCCCTCATTCGCGGGATTCGAGGGTGTCATCCCAGGAATCCCGGGCACACCGATTTTAGCAACAGTCCATGCCGGGGAAAGGATTTCTCAAGGCGGAGGCAACACCGTCAATATAATCAATCCTTCGGTGCGTTCGGACGCGGACATAACCCAGATCACCCGTCAAGTCACTAAAGAGATGGAACGCATGAGGCAATTACGTGCATAGCTTTACGTATCGAGGGATTGATTTCTCTGATTATTTGATCATTACTCAACATGATATACCTATGGACCATGAGATCAGCGCTGTGCAATTGGTCTATAAAGCGTATGCCGATGACAGCAAACTCACCCCCAAGACTATCTCGCTTGGGGTAGCGATGACAGCCGATGATATAGCAACCTTGAAAACCAATATCGACACGGTCAAGGGTCTTTTGAATACGAATGTTGATCAGCATCTCATTTTGGATTCCCTTAATGACAGATATTGGAATGCGAGGTTTAAGAGCCTGACCGGCAGGATTAAAAACGTTTTATTCCAGGGGAGTCTGGAATTCCTTTGTCTCGATCCCTGCGCTTACGGGAATGACGAAGTCTCCGAAGATTACACCGACAATGAAGACCCGGAGATTATCACGATAACCCCCGGAGGGTCCGCGTTAATCGAGCCGGTGTTCATCCTGACATCTTCAGTGGTTGATGCCACAGCGGATATAAGAATCAGGAACGAGACTCTTGGAATGGAACTTGAATGGACTGGAGCTATCGGAATCGGCGGGCAGCTTTCAATAGACTGTGCGATATGGCATGTAATGCTGAATGGGGTAGCTTCCATGAATATCACGGGGCAATTTCCCGTTCTGTCACCGGGGATAGCGAACGTATTTGAAATCTATGGCTTCACGGGAAACGTGAACATAACATACAGAAACAGATTTATTTAGGAGGTAAACATGGCCAACGCATTGTTTGACAAAGGCAGAGAAGGGTTTTTGGATGGGTCGATA
>JAFGHL010000055.1 GCA_016930155.1 Dehalococcoidia bacterium
AACAGCACGCTGGGCAGGGCTATGTACAGGAAATTGAAGGTATATGCCGGCGATAAACATCCTCACCAGGCTCAGCTTGCCGGCATAAAAGAATTTGACAAAGGGAGCACCCGCAAATGAGTACAGCAACATATCATCGCGGAACAGGCAGAAGGAAGTGTGCCATAGCGCAGGTCAGGGTATCTTCCGGATCAGGCAATATTATAGTCAACGGCAAACCCTATCAGGAGCTTTTCACGCTGGTTGACCACAGGCGCATGATTGAGATGCCTTTTACGGCCACCGACACCGTTGGAAAATACAATGTCGAGATAAAAGTGACCGGTGGAGGCTTGACAGGCCAGGCGGGCGCCATCAAACACGGAATAGCCCGTGCCCTGGTCAGCCTCAATGAAAGCTACAAGAGCCCTTTGCGGCAGCACGGCCTTTTGACTCGTGACCCTCGCATCAAGGAACGGAAGAAATACGGCCTTAAACGTGCCCGTAAGGCGCCGCAGTACACCAAGCGTTAACTTGGTTGCAGTAGATATAATAAAAGGCCCGCTTCGATCGAAGCGGGCCTTTTTATTCGCGGAATTGAACAGGATGCGCCGTGAGCCTATATCACGGCCTGAGCCAACTTGAATTGACGGGCGCTTTCCTCCGCTATTTTGCGGAAGTGGAAGCCGTAGATAGCCATGGACATCGACAACGAGAACGAACGAGGGCGCTTGAATGCCGTCCAGAACATGAGGTTCCAGAAATACCAGCGTTCCTTTCCCCGAACTCCCAATACCCAGAGCGATTTGAAAAACGCCCCGATATTCTGCGATTTCATAACCGAGATCTTACTTCGTTTGGGCCGGTACTCCCGCAGGAATGTCTTAACTCGTGCGTAGTACTGGTTGGGCGCATAGATCGTATTGATTATCCTGCGATAGCCGTCCATCAGTTTGTTAACATTCATCTTCGGCACGAAATTGATGGACATATCGGTATTGTTGCCCGAGAAACTGCCGGTGAGGCGGTTCTCGCTTTCGAGACGCTTATGCAGGCGCGTTCCGCTGGGCGCGTGCAGCAGTCCCACCATAGCCGTCACAACGCCGCTGTTCTGAACGAAATTGATTACGTCCTGGAAAATTGACACCGGATCGCTGTCGAATCCTACGATGAACCCTCCCTGCACCTCCAGGCCAGCGTGCTGAAGCTTCTTCACCGCAGCTATCAAGTCGCGACTCGAGTTCTGTGACTTGCCGCATTCAGTCAGGCTATCTTTGTTGGGGGATTCGATGCCGACGAATACCATGTTGAAATTAGCTCTAGTCATCAGCCCCGTCAGTTCATTGTCATCGGCCAGGTTGATGGACGTCTGCGTATGGAAGGAAAAGGGGAAATGCCTCTTCTGTGACCATTCGATGATGGCCGGCAGCATCTCGGCTTTCAACTTCCTCTTATTGCCGATGAAATTGTCATCCACGATAAATACGCTGTCCCTCCAGCCGGTGGCATAAAGCGCATCCAACTCCCGAATCATCTGCTCGCGCCCCTTGGTGCGCGGCATGTGACCATTAAGCACGACGATATCGCAGAACTCGCAGTCAAAAGGGCAGCCGCGGGAATACTGGACGACCATAGAGGAGTACTTCTTTTTCTGTACCAGGTCCCAACGCGGAATCGGCGTGATACTGATATCAGGCCTGACCCTGGAAGAATACACCCTTTGCAGGCAGCCTTTTTCCAGGTCTGAGAGGAAGGGGGGCAGGGTGACTTCGGCCTCGTCCAGCACGAAATGGTCCACGCAGGAGAATTCCTCGTGCTGCGTGGTGAATAGCGGTCCTCCGGCCACCACAGTCGCGCCCATCTTTTTGCAGCGCTTGATAACGGCCTTAGCAGAGTCTTTCTGCACTACCATGGCGCTGATAAAAACCATATCAGCCCATTTGATGTCCTTGTCGCTCAATCGCCCCGTGTTCATATCCACCAGTTTCAGTTCCCATCCGGTGGGGAGCATGGCCGCCACGGTCAGCAGGCCGAGTGGTGGGAAGGCAGCCTTTTTGGAAACGAACTTAAGGGCATGTTTGAAGCTCCAGAAAGTGTCGGGGTATTCGGGATAGAGTAATAGTATCTTCTTATTTATGCGCATCATTAAGTATGACCCTCCCAGGTCATATAAGCAAAATATACCCGGATTATAGGGTAAAAGATATAGGTATTGTCACCTATTAAAGGGAAATTATTTTTCCTCGGCCAGCCGCTTCTTCAGCAGGTCTATCTCAGGCACAGGGCTGGGGTCGATGCCGTTAAGCATGGCCAGGTAGTAGCTAACCCAATCCCCCAGCAGCACGAGGCTCATAACGTGTTTCAGGTCGTTGCCGCCATGGCTGTCCACGTACTGATGGGGTATATTGCGCTTATCCAGGAGCTCACCGGTGATTTTATACCGGATCTGCGTACGCGGGTGCAGAGACCGGCAGCGCAGAAAAACTACATAGAGGCGGTCGGCGATGTCAGCCGGATGTCGATAGCCCAGGACTGCGTTATGATTGAGTTCGGGCAGAGTCTCGAAAAAGGCCCACTGCTTACTGTTCTCATTGACCTGGGTTTTCCATCTGCGGGCTACATCGGTGAGTATACCAGCGCCATAAACGACGGCTATTTTCCCATGCAATCTGGCGGCCAGCTTCTTGGCCTGGTTATGCTCAGTCGGGCTGTCTTCCTGCCAGCTTTTTTCCAGCGTTATAAGAGATTTGAGCATGCCATCCATGTCGGCCGTTTTGGCGCTTGTAAAGCCGAGGTTGCACATTAGCGCCAGCAGGGGCAGGAAACCATACCCAAGGGCTGCGCGGGGTGGAGATACGTGTTCTATGACGAAAACAGGCACTTTGTTCTGGCGAGCGAGTTCAGATAGCCGTCCGCCTGTTGAGATAACAAGCCTCTTGCAGTTGCACTTCAGCGCCTGTATAAATCCAGAGATGGTCTCCTCAGTATTTCCCGAATAGCTGGCTCCGATAACGAGTGTCTTTTCGTCAACCCAGGCGGGAAGGTCATAGTCGCGATGCACCAGCACGAGCGGATGGCGCAAGTTGGCGGTTAGGCCTCTGAGCAGGTCCCCGCCGATGGCCGAGCCGCCCATACCCAGTATCACGACCTTATCGACATCTGAGTAGCCGGCGGGCAGCTTGAATTGGCAGGCATTGTCCCAGGCCTGGCGGCACTGGTCCGGCAGGCCTCGTATCTGCGCTCCCATGCCTGATTTATCCAGGGAAGCGTAGACGGAACGGTCATCCAGGTTTATCATAACTTAAACCCCCACCATCTCCTGGCCATATTGAATCAGCTTCTGCACCTCGTCCATGGAACTGCACTCGGCGTAGATGCGCACCAGCGGCTCTGTGCCGGAGAAACGCACCAGCAGCCAGGAGCCGTCCTCCAGCTTATAACGGAATCCGTCCCTGGTATCCAGCTTCACAACCCTCTGGCCTCCGATCTTGGAGACGGGCGCAGCGGACATTTTAGTCAGCATCTGTTGCTTGATTTCGTCGGTCGTGTGGATGTCCAGCCTATCGTAGCAATGGGAACCGACCTTTTTGAAGAGGTTGGCCAGCAACTGCGAGGGCGACTTGCCCGTTCTGACGATATAATCGATAAAATACAGGCCGGCCAGCATGCCGTCTCTCTCCGGTATATGTCCGCGGAAACCATAACCCCCGCTCTCTTCGCCGCCCAGCAAAGCTTTTTCCCTGATCATCACGGGCGCCACGTACTTGAATCCCACCGGTTCCTCGAAGACGGGCACACCATACATCTCGCCGATCTGGAAGAGCATATCGGTGGAAGTCAAAGTCTTGACCAGCGGGCCGCGCTCTTTGCGAATGTCCAGTAAATACATTGCAAGCAGCGCGAATACCTCCTGAGTGGTCATAAAACGGCCGTTCTCATCTATGATACCGATACGGTCGGCGTCTCCGTCTGTGGCGAATCCGACCGCAGCATTGTCCCTGATAACCTGTCGGGCGAGCTTGTTCAGGTTTTGACTTATAGGCTCCGGCTGTATGCCCGGAAATAGCGGATTACGCACCCCGTTGATCTCATGTACCTCGATCTGGCCTCCCTCAAGTAGTTTTTTAAAGTAGCCGATGCCGGCGCCGAACATCGAATCTACGACGATTTTCAGTTTGTTGTTTTTAAGTGCCTCGATATTTATCAGGTGGTTGAGTTGCCTTTCATAGGCATGGTACGGGTCATGGTAAGTGACAAGCTTCTTTTTCAGCGCCTCTGCTATGTTGAGCCTCTTGGCAGTCCCTTTTTCTGCAGCGACATTGGCGGATTTCTCGATTTGCGAGATTATTTCAGTGGGTGCACTGGAACCGCTTGCTACCTTGTACTTGAAGCCATTGTAGTCGGCTGGATTATGACTGGCTGTAATCATGATTGCGCCGTCAGCCTTGAGGGCTGTCACCGTGTAGCTGGTGACCGGCGTGGGCGCGGGCCTGGGCAGCAGAAAGACCCTGATGCCGTTGCCGGCCAGCACCTCGGCCGACGCCGCTGCAAACGCGTCAGAGGCGAAGCGGGTATCGAAACCAATTACGATACTTCCTTTGGCTGTACCTGAGACCTTCAGAAAATCGGCCACGCCCTGAGCGCAGGCGCGCACGTTATCGAAAGTAAAACCCTCGGCAATGACAGCCCGCCAGCCGTCAGTGCCGAACTTGATCTTCGGCGCCATAATCTATATCCCTGCTTCAGCCTTTAAAGTCCTGGCTTTATCGGTTTTCTCCCAGGGGAATTTGACGTCAGTGCGGCCGAAATGGCCGTAGGATGCCGTGGCCTGATAGATAGGCCTGCGCAGATCGAAATACCGGATGATGGCCTCAGGCCGCATATCGAAATGCTTATGGATTAGCTTCAGTATGGCGGTATCGGAGATTTTTCCGGTACCGAAGGTCTCGATGGATACCGACAGGGGGTGTGCCACACCGATAGAATAGGCTACCTGCAGTTCCAACCTGTCTGCCAATCCCGCAGCCACGCAGTTCTTAGCGATATAACGCGCCATGTAAGTGGCTGAGCGGTCAACCTTGGTAGGGTCTTTGCCCGAGAATGCGCCGCCACCGTGACGCGCATAGCCGCCGTAGGTATCCACCAGCAGTTTGCGGCCCGTGAAACCGGTATCGGAAACGGGCCCGCCCACCTCGAAGCGCCCCGCGCTGTTAATGTATATCTTGGTGTTTTTATCCATCATGGCGGCGGGGATGACCGGCCTGATAACCTTATGGATGATATCACGGCGAATGGTGTCGTTATCCGGTTCGGGATCATGGTGTGCCCCGATGACAACCGCCTCGATCCTTTTAGGCTTGCCGTAGCTGTATTCCACGGTCACCTGTGATTTGCCGTCAGGCCGAAGGTAGGGGATGATGCTCTTTTTACGGGCTTCGGCCAGACGCTGAGTGAGCTTATGCGCCAGCGCGATCGGCAACGGCATTAGTTCCGCGGTTTCGTTGCAGGCATAGCCGAACATCATTCCCTGATCTCCTGCGCCGGTCAGGTCCAGCTCGTCCACTTTCTTCCCGCCTGCCCTCACCTCCAGCGCCTTGCTTACGCCGGCGTTGATATTGGGCGACTGCTTCTTAATAGATACTACGGTGGCAAGGCTCTGATAGTCGAACTGGAATTCGGGCTTGGTGTAGCCTATATCCCTGACAACGCGCCTGACCACGTCGGGTATCTCGACATAAGTCCTGGTCGTAATCTCGCCCAGTACGATGACCAGGCCGATAGTAACGGCCACCTCGCAGGCCACACGCGACTTGGGGTCATGCTCGATCATGGCATCGAGTATTCCGTCTGCGACCTGGTCGCAGAGTTTGTCGGGATGGCCTTCGGTAACCGATTCGGAAGTAAAATAATACTTGGGTGATCTCATGAAAGTGTTTTTCATCATTGCTCCTTGTAAATTAAGTTCCCTCTTCCCAGCTTCCCAGGTACTTTTGCTGCTCACGAGTGAGCTTATCAATAGCAATTTCCATTGATTTCAGCTTTAATCGCCCGACTTCGTTGTCGGTTTCCAGCGGGACCGGGTAGACATCCGGTTTCAACCTGCCATTATTCTTTACCAGGTATTCCAGTCCCAGCGCCTGGTTGGCGAAGCTCATGTCCATGACGCTGGCAGGATGGCCTTCGGCTGCTGCCAGGTTGATCAGCCGCCCTTCGCCCAGCAAATAAATGCGTCTGCCGTCGGGTAGTTTGTATTCGTCCACGAACTGCCTGGTGCGACGGATAGTTTTTGCCATCTTCTTCATGGCCGGAATGTTGATCTCTACATTGAAATGGCCGCTGTTGGCGAGGATGGCGCCATCCTTCATCCTGGCAAAATGTGACCTGTCAATTACGTGTCGATTACCGGTCAGCGTAATGAAGACGTCACCCCGGCCGGCGGCGTCCATAAGGGGCATGACCTGGAAGCCATCCATGGCCGCTTCCAGCGCACTGATGGGATCTATTTCACAAACGATAACGCGGGCGCCCATCCCCTGAGCACGATGCGCCACGCCGCGGCCGCAATACCCGTATCCTGCCACCACCACAATCTTACCTGCCCAGAGTATATTGGTGGCTCTCGTGATGCCGTCCAGGGTACTCTGCCCGGTCCCATACCGGTTATCGAAGAAATGCTTGGTCTTGGCGTCGTTAACGGCAACAATCGGGTACTTAAGCTTTTTTGCTCTGGCCATGTTCTTAAGGCGTATCACTCCGGTGGTCGTTTCCTCCGTCCCGCCGATGACATTTCCCAGCAACCCGGTTCTCTCCTGGTGAATGGTGCTGACCAGGTCGGCGCCATCGTCGATCGTCAGCTGCGGCTTGTGGTCGAGGGCTGCCATGATGTGTTTATAGTAGGTCTTATTGTCCTCACCCTTGATACAAAAAACCGGGAAGCCGGACTTGACCAGCTCAGCTGCTACGTCGTCCTGCGTGCTGAGGGGGTTTGAGGCGCACAGCACCAGGTCGGCGCCGCCCGCCTTGAGCGCGTATGCTAGGTTGGCAGTCTCGGTAGTGATGTGCAGGCAGCCTGAAATACGTATGCCTTTAAATGGCTTCTCCCTGGAGAAGCGTTCCTGAATTAGTTTTAAAACCGGCATTTGATGCGAGGCCCATTCGATGCGGAGCCTGCCCTCGGCCGATAGCTTGATGTCCCTGATATCATATTTCATAAAGCATTAATCCTTTGCAAAAGTGATGCAATAATATTCTATGATAGAAATATCATCGTATGAGAGGCAAATGATAAGATACGCATATGAATACATATGTGGGAATTGATGTACACCGTAGCTTTCATCAGGTGGCTATTATACCATCAGAGCTAATGATTGATAAAGGCAGAGCATGGGAGAAAGCACAGCAATTCAGGGTGACTAATTCCCGAGAGGACTTTGATGATCTACTTGATAGGCTTAAACCATACGGCACGGAAGTAGCAATTGCTATTGACCACACTGGCGGCCATTACAGCGCTCCGCTTGTAAACCTACTTGTCCAAAATGACTATGAGCTTTACTATCTGCATCCGTCCGGCCTGCGGAACTTTAAAAAAGGCAAGGGCCAGGTCGACAAGACAGACCGGATAGACGCGGCATACATGGCCCGTGCGCTCTACTATTTCAAGACACACGGTGATGATTACCACTTTTCAATGCTCAGCCCGCGAATAGGCACGGACGCGGAGCTATTACGTACCATCGTCACGCAACGCCTGGTATACACAAAGCTCAAAACGCAGACTTCCAACCGGCTGCATCATTTGTTGACAAGCACCTTTCCCGAAGCGGAGAAAACATGCTTTGACCAGCTTATGACTATATTACAGCACTACCCATCGGCCGCTGCTATCAAGGCCGCTGGCGAGGACGGATTACGGCCGATTAAGGGCGTACAAAGCCGGAAAAAGCATCAAATACTTGAACTCGCACAGAATACGATAGGGGTAAATGCCGCGTCCTATTCGGAAGCCATACGAAATTTGACCATCCAATATAGCGATTTAGATCAGCAGCTAAAGATACTTGACTTGCGGATGATTGACGTATTAAACGAGCATCCATACGGGCCGATCTTGAAATCATTTCCAGGCATAGCGGATGCGGCAGCCGCAACATTGATTGCCACTATCAAGGACATATCTTATTATGCAGACCGTGACGCACTGAAAAAGCACTTAGGTGTAGCTCCACGTACAAAGCAATCAGGTAATGGTAAAGGTATCGGAGTTTTACCCCATGGTAACCGCGACAGCCGTAGAGCTCTCTTTCAGGTGGTTTTTTCCTGTATCCCGCCGCAATCTCCGCCGTCCGATTTCAGAGACTACTACAATAAAAAGCGGCTTGAAGGCATGGCGGGTACACGGGCCATTGTCTGCACTATGGCGAAGCTCACTGAGGTTATTTATCACTGTTTGAGGGCCAATGAGAAATATGTCTACAAAGGAATAGGTAACAAAAGATGATATTTTGTTACCTGCAGGGGTTTAGCCAGATATGACGGACATTGTGAAATACGGGCAAAATAGGCATATTTCCGTCAAAAAGGTAACAAAATCTCAGCAATTGTTACCTAAGAGCGACCTGGCCCGCGCATTCCCTGACCTGCCGGAATATCTGACGGCTGATGAAGCTCATAGAATCCTTGCAGTCATTGACAAGCCGCGCAACGAGCTATTATTCCGGCTGCTCTGGCAGACAGGCTTACGGATCACTGAGGCCCTTCAATTCTCTATGGAGCGCATGAAGGACGGCATTTACTATCCTGTGCGCAAGGGCGGCAGGGTGAAGCCGGTGCATATCCCTGTCGATCTGATGAATGACCTTATGCACTATGCCATAGAGGAACGCATACCGTATGAATCCCTGATCTTCCCTATATCTCGTATCCAGGCATGGCGGCTGTTGCAGCGGTACGCCAAGCTGGCCGGAACGCGTAAGCTTCATCCGCACCTGTTCAGACACGGCTTTGCAGTCAACGTGTTGAAACAAAACCCGAACCTGCCTGTCATTCAGGACGCTTTAGGCCATGAGCATATCGAGACTACCCGACAATATTTACGAGTTATAATGCCCGACGTTAAAGAGGTTATCCAGCGAATAAGCTTTTAGAGGTGAGCAATGACAAAGCAAGTTACAATTCATAAATGCCCTGTCTGCAAGCGCAATGTCCAGCGGCTTGCATCTCATATGAGGTTGGCCCATCCAGGGCAAAGCAACGAAGCGCAAGCGCCGCCGCCGCAAAATACGACCGATAACGACAGAGTTATCGTTCATAATGAGGCCTTTACAAAGGATGATCTTCTGGCGGCCGCCCGCCGTCCTGCCAGTGCCGATCTATCCGCTAACCAGGATTACACAGAGGAAGATGTTGAATACCACTGCGATACTTGCAACGCTATAGTGTCTAAGACTGATAAGCAATGCAAGTGCGGCCGCGCTCTGAGGTGGGGTGATATCTAATGCCGATCGAGTTGAACTTCGAGGATATAACGCCATCGGCCGGTAAGCCCCAGCAAAGTAGCCCCTTCTCGCCGGTGCCGGTCGACAGCGGCGCACCAGGCGGCGGCATTTTAAGCTGGATAGACCAGATCAATAACATCCTGGACAAAGTAAATCAAATGCTTGTGAACTATAAGGAGATAAAGAGCAATATGCAGCCGGAGCAAAGACAGCAACCCTCACAGCTTCAATCCTTCCCTCATATGAGTTATATCGAGCCGCCAACCGGCCATCCTGCGGCCCCGCAACCGGCAGCCATGCCATCATTCGATATCAACGCGGCCCTGCTGGACAAGGCGCGGGAAATCATCCGTACGCTTTATAACATGGGCTTCCAGGAAGCGACAGTCGAAAACGTCTTTGATAGCTTCAAGGATATTAAAATCAGCCAGTTGGCCGGAATGTTGGGAGTTAAGGATGATACCCGATCTCAGCAATAAGGGCTTTGCCATCTTCGGGCTGCGCGGCAGCGGTAAGACATATCTATCGCGTTATATCTTACATCAGCATCAGGCCCACATGGTTTATGACACGCTGCATGAATACCAGGGCTTCAATCGCTACATTGTGAAGTACAGGCAGTTTGAAAACGCCGCTGTAGCTGAATTAAACCAGTTTATAAATCAGATCGTTATCAACAGCCGTAAGATACGTATGTTCATAATTGACGAAGCAAATCGATACTGCCCGCCCAAACCGGCCCGCCTGCCTGACGGCGTATTGCAGTTGAATGACTGGCAGCGTCATATGAATGTCGGCTTCGGCTGCATAGCTCGCCGCCCTTCTCAGTTGCACCAGGACATAACCGAGCTTGCCAGTTATATCTTCATATTCAACCTGGCCGGAAAGAACGACCAGGCATACTTGAATGAGCTTGCGGACGGACTGGGCGATGCTGCCCTGACGCTTACCGATCATAAATTTATCATTGTCGATCAAAACCGCAAGTATGCCATCCATGAGCCGATATAACCGCAAAAATAGGTAACAAAACTTCGAACTGTTACGATTGACCTCTGTGCGAGAATTAAAGAGTAGAGTATCTTGCACGGAGGTTTTTCTATGAAAGTGGTAACAGTACCGACTTCAAGCGGCATCGGCCATGCAGCCAAAAGCTACGGCATCGGCATGGCTGCCGGAATTGTGTACGCTCTGTTATCAGGGCTGTTCGGTTCGGGCTTCCTGGGTAGCATTGCTACCGGTGTCCTGACCGGCGCTATGGTTAAGAGCGACATCGGCACCGCAATCACCGCACAATCCGGCTTCACTGGCGGCATATCCGGCTATGCGCAATTCATGGGAGCTCTCAGCGGGCCATCCAACGGCGGTAGCTCCATAGGAGTAATGTAACATGGGTATTGCAGACATGATTCGCAACCTTCTCGGGGGCGCTTCAACAGGCGGTACGTCTCAGGCTGTCGGCCGCAACGCGTTCCCTAAGACACTCAGCCTGGACGACTGGTGGCAGACTGCCCTTGAAACCACGTCCGGCAAAATCGCCGTCAAGACCGGCGGATGGGTACGGGTAGGACAGTATAAAGTCCCGCCGCAGCAGATGTATCATTACGGCTTCGGGCGCGGCGATCTGCCCTGGAATCAGGGCTACCTGTACATGATTTTCAAGGATGATACCGTAACGCCGGTTGCCATCCCTGGCAAGGTGCGCTTCGCCCAGGTGAACGCCAACGAGACAATGAAGCTCGTTGTATTCGAGGCCCGCACCGAGCAGCTGTCGGGCGATCCGTCCGACCGCAATAAGCAGTTGGCCTTCCCTGAGCAGGTGATGTTCCCATTTGTCGGTGAAGACAGCCTGCTTATCATCGAGTTTTTAGCCGATAGCGCAACGGCCGTCAACCTGACGAAAGCAAGCTGCGCCGCCTGGAACATTCCCGTAACCGTCCTGCAGTAACGCGATATCACATAGCGAGCGCGGTGCCGCTGGTATCCAATAGCGGCACCGCAAGGAAAAATCATATGGACTTGATAAGCTCCATTCAGGGCAGACGCAAGACACGCATTGATCGCGAAGGTTCGCCTTATTTCGACCTGTATCCGGCTTCCATCGCTGCCGGAATTGCGGTGAATTATGATATTGACCAGCATAGCGAACTGACCGAAGCACGCAAGTACGCGCCGCTTGATTACATACAGGTAATCAATACCGACAGTGTAGCGCTCGAACTGCGCGTTAAACAGCAGCGCCATTACATACCGGCCGGTGCCATCATATCATTGACAGATGAAGCAATTTGGAGCTTCCAGCTAAAGAACATGGACAGCTCAACCTCAACAACGGTTGGAAAGATACATATCGTATTGCAGCGGCAGCCGCTGAGCGAAGATAAGGCCATACGGCGCAAGGTGTAATCATGGGAAAGACGACCAAACGACTGAAAAACATAGCAGACACCGGCGTTGTTATCCTGGCGGGCGGCGCACTCGCCATAGGCACACTCATTGCCTTGAAAAAGGCCTTTACGCCTAAAGAGCAAGGCGGTTGGGGCGCTCCTGGACTGAACTCGCTTCTGCCGGACGCTCTGAAATCGAGTGTTGATCCCTGGATACCGGACATGTTAAAAACTGTCCCTGAGAACAATTACTCGCGTAATTCAACGACTACCGTCCCGCCCCCATCCGGCGCTGGCAGCGATCAGTCATTTGCCTGGGGCGATGTCGGTACGCCGCTCACGTCCGGCAACGTGGATAACACCGGTGATATGCTCGGCAATATAGCCATGGGCGTAGGCGCGGGTGCGGTTGTTGTCGGTGCTGGCGGCCTTCTGGTTACCAAATCAGGCCGCGCCGCCATTAAATCAGTAGGCACAAAGGCGGCCGATGGCGTTATGCGCATCCTGGGTAAACAAGCGCCGGTTAAAGCGGGTATGCAGCGCACAGCCGATAGCTCCATTTACGCTGCTAAGGACTTGGGCGTGCGCAGTGATGTTATGTATCCGTCCGGCGAACGTATCTTAAATGCGACCGTGAGAGGCGGTAAAGTGGAAGCGTTCGGACTGAGAAATACGTCCGGCGATCTGATTAGCGTTAAGCCTGGTTCGCCCAAATTGCAAAGTTACGCCATAGCTACGGAAGAATGGGGCGGTGGTGCTGGCAAGTTAGGCCCTATCAGTAGAGCAACCGGCCGCCCGGGTTTTGTTGCCCCTGGCTTGACGGCCCTGGGCGTATTAGGCATGATTGCACCGCTAATACCGTCAATAGTCTATGCTCTGAAGGGCGGCCAACTGCCACAAAGTACTACCCCGTATTCAATGCAAAAGTCTACTACGGGTTTTATGTCCTCATGGTGGGGCGGGTCACTTCCCGTAGAGCCTGGAACTTTTGATGCTCCGGTTGTCAATAATCCGGCAACGCAGAGCCGAGGTTGGGGGCCGAGCAATTTGTCAATACGCGGCGCAGGGGCATTTGATGTAGGCGCATATCCCTCTATGCCATCCAGCGCACCCAGTGATACTAAATCATCGGGCCCCGCGCCCTCGGCTCCGTCCGGTAACGCATTCGGCGGCGGATGGGGCAATATAAGTCAGGCTTCGTACGGAGCCAGCGGCCCTATTGCTATGTCGGGCGGCGGTGGTGGTGGTGGTGGCGGCGATGGTGGTGGTAACGGTGGTGCTGCAGCCGGCAACGGCGGTGGTAGTGGATGGGGTTCTGGTGGCAGTGTTGGTGGCGCATTCGGCGGTGGTTGGGGCGATGTGAGCGGTGCATCTTACGGCCCAAGTGGCCCTTCCGCTGGTAGTGGCGGCGGTGGCGGATGGGGGAGTTGGGGCATATGACCCAGGAAATGGTCATTATCCCGCGCTCTTTGCGCTCATATAGCGCAACCTGGGCTAACAGGCCCCTGACTGACCTGATGGTCGGTGATCTGTTCTACTGTACTGACAGGAAGGTTTTTTATCGTTGGGATGGTTCGGATTGGCAATCTCAGAGTTGTTACATAGGTGCTGGCCTTTATGCAGACAGGCCATCTGCTGCAGTCTTACCGACCGGTTCGATGTACTTCGCTACCGACAACGGTGTCAATTATCAGGTGTTAAGCGGTTCCTGGATAACCGTATCATCCATTGCGTTGAAGTGGAGCGGTGCGACCGTATTCACTGCAGCGCAAACACTTCCATCGTCCTGGGCTGATCTTGACCTGTCGGCAACTATCGGAGCGAAGCAAACAATAGTAGTCTTACAGGTCATTAACAGCACCGGCACCTACGCAAATAAAGTGGCATTCCGTCCAAACGGCTGTCCTTACGATTTCTACTTTGCCGATTATCAAGCTGCACTTGTGATTTTAGGCGCGTTTGCTGATTTAGGTGGGATAGCCATTTGCACAACGGATGCAAACGGCGTACTTGAACTAAAAGCCCCGATTGGGGTAGCAGGGTTCATTATCAAATTGATCGGGTATATTAACTGATATGAGCGCAGAGTATCACGACAGACTAACAGCGGCCTTCTATGAGGCCAAACGCGCCGGTAATATCACACCGGAATTGCAGGCCATTTTTGACAAGCTCCACGGCGAGAATTGGATACTGGACGAACTCGATCGCCCAGGCACCGAAATGACGGCTGCAGCGTTAATTCCATATCAAACGACCGAGGCGGAAAAAGCGCAGTTAGAGGCGGTGATACGGTTATGAACTTCGAACTTGCCGGTTTAGGGCTGATGGTAGCGTTCGGCGGAACGCAAACCGCTTTGCTTGCCATCATAGCTAATCTGCTATGGCGAAGGATTGACTGCGTTGAGAAAAAGATTGACGACCTTAAAGATAAATTAGTATCGCAGAGAGGTGAAGCATGAGTAAAACAGTACAGGCATTAGACGACCTGGGCGCGTCCCTGGTGGGGCTTATCCCTTCCTGGGTGGACATGCTCAAATCAACGCGGTTTTTGACGCTGTTAGGCACGGCAGCGGGCATCTTCCTGGAATATAAGATAACAGGCGGCTTTGCTACTTCAGATAGTCTGTGGATGGCCGGACTAACGGCCCTTACGGGCGTTTCTTTCATGGGCTTTAAGACTTTGAGGTCATCCATACCCGCCGCAGCCAATGACCCCGCGCCAGCGGCCCTAAGAGCCCAGGAAACACCGGCACCGGTGCTGCAGCCGCAGATAGTACAGGTTACACCGTTCGACAGCAAGGCCCTGAACGACTATGTCGAGAGCAACGTGCTGAGTACGTACGGCGCTGCCACGATGGCTGCCAAATATTACACAGCTATGACCTGGTTGAACTATCACGTCAAGTTCGACAACGGGCAAGCATACCTGGACGCCATTGACTACATCGAAGTCAACTATGCCCTGCCTGCATTCAAGGAAATATGGGGCAAGACCTATGACGAGGCGGTCACGGCCAGCGTGCAGGCCATCATCGACAACAAGCCGTGCACCTTGAAGGGAATTGACACGATTGCGGCTTACCTGGGCGGCGGCCGGAGAGAGATATTAGACGGGCTGCGTGATCTGCGCGGCTTGCGGAGTAAAATCGATTACCGGTTAAAAACTGTTCAAGGCACCGGCATATCAGGCAAATAGCGGAGCGCAGCTGCGCGCCTCCTTAGATAGCGGCCCTGAGTGGGTTCCTTGGGGCCGCTATCAATTTATCGGCCATATCGTCAGGCAAAAAATCATTACTGCCAACGCTAAAACAATCCATACCAAAAATTCATACTTTTGTTTTTGATGTGCTCTCAAGTTTATTAATTGAAATGCCAGTGAAAATATAACGATAAGCAATCCCGATGTCGCAATAATAATTTTTCCCATATTAATACCCCCTATTTTTCTTTCCAGCAAATGATAATAGCAGCTACCCATGAAACAACAAACACACCTAAAACGGCAGGCCCGAATACAGGAAAAAGCGGAAAGAATATCATATGCTCCAATTCTACGCTTTACAAAATAACAGCACAATACTATCATGGGAATGGCGGCTAAGCGTCGAAATAATATTGCGCTTAAAGCGTCGAGGTAATATTGCGCTAAACGTGTAGTCGAGAACGCCAGGGGAATAATGCGCTTAAAGCGTCGATAGAATAATGCGTCAACAGGCTTCGGCCTGGGAGAGTACACACCGCCGCCAACAAAGAACGCCGCCATCAGGCGGCGTTCAGTTTGTTGATCAACAAGTTGACAAAGTTTCGGGGAATATTACCTGATGAACTCGCAGTGTCAAGTATCAGATGCTCGTCCGGCGCCAGCTCAGTCACCGGATCGTATTCTTTTTTTATATCTGCAAATATTTCCCAGCGTCCATCCGATACTGATCCGGCCCGGCTCCTTTCTTCCAGCCGCTGTCTGATAATTTCATCCGGGGCGACGCATTCCACCGCCAGGAAAGCTGCGCCATATTTTACAGCCAGTTTATGGGCTGCCATGCGGTCGGAACGCTTCATGAAAGAGGCGTCCAGGACTACGGTGCGGCCTTTTTCAAGCTGCTCGCCCGCCCTTCGGAAAAGCTCACTGTATGTCTGTTGGGTGGATTGGTGACTATACAATCCGGTCGCAAAACCCTCGTAATGCCGCTCGGAAGGGGGGATACCGGCCAGCTCTTTTCGAATCACATCGGAAGATAACACGGAGCATCCCAAGGCCCGGCCTATGGACACAGATGAGGTGGTCTTGCCGGCGCCTATCAGTCCGGTGGTTATGATCAAGGCCGGCCTGGGAAAGGCGTACCTGTAGGCCAAATTGAAATAAAGCTGTGCTTCCTGCAGGATCGAATTCTTATCCTTTAGATACGGGTCGTCGTATTTAAAGCAGGCAACTTTACCCCTTACATACGCCCGGTAACACTTGTAGAAATCAAGCAGGGCTTGCATCTCGCGGTCCCCGCCGGCGCTGATGTAATCTTTGACAAAAGAATCCGACAGGTCAGCCCTTCCATAGCGATCTATATCCATGGCCAGGAAGGCTATCTCGGAGGCTGTATCGCAATAGCGGAAGCGGTCGTTGAACTCAATACAGTCATAGATATATATTGTGTCGCCGAAGCATACGTGGGCTGCGTGCAGATCGCCGTGGCAATCGCGTATCTTTCCATTGGAGACCCGGCTGTTGAAAAGCGCAGTATTGCTTGAAAGGAACCGATCGTTATATTCCTTGATCAGCCGATGAAATGTTTCAGGGATAAGTGTGCCGATATACTTGAAGGTCTGATCAAAATTCTCGTCTGTATTGGTCCTAACTCCTTCCAGACTGCCATACGGGTTTATGGCGGGTCCGGTGGCTGCGCGGCTATGGAAATCAGCCATCAGTCGTGCTACCTGCCCCAGCATGGAGGGAGTTACGCCGTCCTGTGGCAGCAGCAGGTCCATCATCCTGTCCCGGGGAAGCTGTTTCATCTTTACCGCATACTCAATCACCTCGCCTTTGCCTCCGAGCCGAATTCCATCCGGTGATTCAGTGATAGGTACTACACCCAGATAGGCCGCAGGACAAAGGCGCCGGTTCAACTCCAGTTCCTGACGACAGAAGTGCGCTCTTTTCTCAAGGGTGGTGTAATCGAGGTATCCTAGGTTGACCGGCTTTTTAGTCTTATAGACATATTCGCCTGTGAGAAATATAAAGGACATCTGGGTCTGCTGCAATTCAATAGCGGCAGGTACTTCCGGATAGGCCGATGGATTTAATAAAGCCTGAACATAGGGAGGGAATATTGACGGCATAACACGTGATATTGTAGCAGTTTTACTCGTCTATTTCACCCATGATCATCATCGCGGCTGCCTGAACAGGCATCAATCAGGCCGGATAAGTTATAATTCAACCGTTATAAAAGCACCAGCGAGAAAGAGATGAAGAGTGACGAGCTGAGCCTGTTCCGGCAGCGAGTGGCCGCACTGCGCGTTAACCCTGCCGCCATCGAGTGTGTAAGGATTCACGGCATAAACAGCGGCATTATACACAATGCGAAAGCAAAGGGAGCCGCAATTCAAATTTACGCGGCCATCACCTCCAATGATGGCTATATCAACGCAGAAGGGGCAAAAAAAGGACTGGCTGCATACGGGAATTCGCTGAGAGTTGAGGCGAAGAAGCGGCCCGGACTGCATCCTGAGATTGACAGGTTGGAACTTATCGCCCGGTCAAAACAGGCCGTCAGGTGCGATATCGTACGCCGCGAGTCTGGCAAGCCGGTGCCCGAGCGTATTATGAAGGCGCTGCCTGAAGCGCTGAGAAAATACCCTACGCCCTTTTACATTTATGATGAACAGGGTATCAGGGAAACAGCCGGAGCCTACAAAAAGGCCTTTGCCTGGGTGAAGGGATACAGGAACTACTTCGCTGTAAAAGCCTGCCCCAATCCCCACATCGTAAATATTTTGAAAGGGGAGGGCTTCGGGGCCGATTGCAGTTCCCTGGCGGAGCTTGTTATTGCTGAAAGGCTGGGATTGCGAGGCGAGGACATTATGTTCACCTCCAACGATACGCCGGCTGAAGAATATGTAAAAGCAAGACAGCTCGGCGCCATTATCAACCTTGATGATACAACTCATATCGGCTACCTTGATGAGAACGCCGGGATGCCCGATCTCATCTGTTTCAGGTATAACCCCGGACCGTTGAGGAGAGGCAACGATATCATCGGCGATCCCCGTGAGGCCAAATACGGAGTAACCACCGGGCAAATTCCGGGCGCCTATGTCAAGGCTATGGAGCTGGGCGCGGAGAGGTTCGGCCTGCACACCATGGTCGTCTCCAATATGCTGGATGAACAATACCTGGAGGAAACCGCGGTGATGTTGTTCAAGCTGGCTGCTATGATAAACCACGATACGGGTATTAAGTTCGATTTTATCAACCTGGGCGGCGGATTCGGCATTCCCTACAAACCCGAGCAGGCTGCCATCGACCTGGGCAGGGTCTCCGCCGGGATTCGCAGCGCCTATAAGAAATATATCGGGGACATGGGTTTAAGCCCGATGCGCATAGTTACAGAATGCGGCAGGGCCATCACCGGACCGCACGGATTTCTGGTATCGAAGGTACGGCATGTAGCAAAGAAATACAAGGAATTCGTGGGATTGGACGCGTGTATGGCCAACCTGATGCGTCCCGCACTGTATGGCGCCTATCACCATATAACTGTGCTGGGCAAAGAAAATAAGCCAAAAGACCACGTGTACGACGTGGTAGGCTCGCTTTGCGAGAACAACGACAAGTTCGCTGTGAACCGTCCGCTGCCGGCGGTTGTGCCGGGTGACGTCCTGATAATTCATGACGCGGGCGCACACGGCTATGCAATGGGCTTCCAGTATAACGGGAAGCTGCGCTGCGCGGAGTTCCTGGCCACTTCCGGGGGCAAGGTGCGTCAGATACGGCGGGCAGAAGTACTGGACGATTATCTGGGGACAATTGAGAAATGGCCGTAGGCGGTTTACGCCTGGCTGCCGTTGAAATTCTCGGTTGCTGCCTTATCGCCGTTTACGCTGCTGTCTCCCGCCAGCCTGTCCAACCAATCGATCGATTTGAGTTGCTTCTCCAGTAAATAGCGCACGTTGTCGCGCAGGATGCCCTTGATCTCCCTGGCCAGCTCAGCAGCGAGCTTGACCCGGCCGGCAGTGGCGATATCGCTGCGCTGCCAGAGGCGCAGTACTTTCTGCGCGTTCACAGATATAGGCCTCGCCGACATATCGGAATAGCCGCACTCCCGGCAGAGCACGCCGCCCTGTGCCGGATTAAAGTAGTTCGGTTCCGGCTGGAGTATCCTGTTGCAGTTGGCGCATTTTTGAAGCTGTGGGGTGTAACCCAGGTGACCCAGCAGGCGCAGTTCAAAGAACTGTACCATGCGTTGCCCATCCCCTGTTTCCGCCAGCCGCCTTAAAGTATCGAGAAATAATTCGAACATCTCCCGGTCCTCGACGTTCTCTTCGATAAAACTGTCTACCAGTTCCGAAAGGTAAAAGCCGCAGGACATAAGCTCAAGGCTGTCGCGCATGGGAAGGAAGATGTCCAGCGCCTGTGCCTGCGTAACGATGTCAAGGTTGCGGCCGCGCGACAGCATCAGCTGGCTGTGTGTGAGCAGCTCGACATTGCCTCCCAGTTTGCTGCCGGGCCGCATAGCTCCTTTAGCTATAGCCCTCACCTTGCCGTAGTCTGCAGTGAAGATAGTGAGAAGCCTGTCAGCTTCGCCGAATTTGTGACGCTTTATGATGATGCCGGTAGTACGGTAAACCCGCGAGGCCATGGGTACGCTAACTCATCTCCTGCCGACCTTCCAGGGCGCGGCTGAGCGTGACATCATCGGCATATTCGAGGTCACCACCGAAGGGGAGGCCCCGTGCCAGCCGGGTGACCCTGATGCCCAGGGGGGAGACCAGCCGCTGAATATACATCGAAGTGGCCTCGCCCTCTGCGTTTGGATTGGTGGCCATTATAACCTCGATGATACCACTGGAATTCAGACGATCCAGCAGTTCTCGTATATGCAGGTCCTCGGGCTTGATGCCGTCGCCGGGTGATATTACACCGTGCAATACGTGGTAGAGGCCCCGGAACTTCTTGGTGCGCTCCAGCGGCAAGATATCGATCGGCTCCTCCACCACGCAGATCCTGGTCATGTCCCTTGTTCCGTCCGCGCATATACCGCATGGATCGGTATCCGTTATATTGAGGCAGGTGGAGCACAGCCTGAGGTTCTGTTTGACGGCAATTATGGCTTCAGCGAGGTCGCGGGTTCTTTCAGGCGGCGCCTGGAGAAGGTGATAGGCCAGGCGCTGGGCGCTCTTGGGGCCTATACCCGGGAGCTTGTTCAGCTCTTCGATGAGCCTTGATATGGGGCGGGCCGAGGGGAGGAAATCGGGATTCAAATATCGCTCCTACATCAACCCTGGAATCTTGAGTCCGCCTGTCAGCTTGCTCATATTCTGTGTGGCTAATTCCTGGGATTTTTGCACCGCTTCATTGCAGGCGGCCAGCACCAGGTCCTGCAAAAAATCCACATCTTCAGGGTTGACGACCTCGGGCGATATGGTGATCGACTGAAATTGCTGATGTCCGTTTATAACTATTTTTATGGCGCCTCCGCCGGCTGTAACTTCCAAATTGGTACTGCCCAATTCCTCCTGGGCCTTGAGCATTTTGGCTTGCAATTCTTGTATCTGCCGCAGGTTAAATTGACTCATTTTCCCTCCGTTTCAGCGTTTTCATCGACGATCCTGGCTCCCATGCTCAGGGCCGCCTCCACCAGGTGGTTACTGCTGGCCGGCTTCAGATCGGATTTTGCTCCACCCTGTTGCATTAGAATGCAGGTTACTGTATATGTGTGGCCGAAAACCTCTTTGAGCTTCTTCTCAATGATGTGCAGGTATTTGCGATTATCTATATAGCTTTTATGGAAATCATGATAGAAACCCAAAACCAGATTGCCGCCCATGATCTCCACAGGCTCGCAGGCGTGGCGAAGGCGGGCGTCGAGGTTGCCCCCCGAACCTTCCCCGCGCATGGAATTAATAAAATCCTTCCAGTGCTCCTGTAAATACCTTAAATCATTGGGGTCATCCATTTTGAGGGGCTCCGACAGGCGGTGCTGGTCGATCGGATCGGCAGCCTGGCTATGGGGAGCGGCGGATGGAGTTGATGAATCAGCAACTTTAGGGGGCCTGCTCACCAGGCTGGCTGGCCGTGCCTGCTCGGGCGGGCGGTTGATTCTGAGCGTCGGTGCGGCGGGACGGGATGACGGCCATTCCCTGCCGGACGGCTGGTCCGTATTGGCTGACTTGTCCCTGGCATGCTGCGAGACGACGCTTTCCACGAGGGCAAGTTCGAGCGGCAGGGGCGAATAGGTGTCCATGCGCAGGTCTACGCTGCTGAAAAGCTTGATGGCATTAAGAAGGTAATCAAGAGTTGTTCCTCCAGCGATCTTTTGCATCTCTGCAAGATCGTCCGAGGTGGCGTCTATCATGTCGGAGGAGCCCGATTTGGCCAGCAGGAGTTGACGCAGGTAATCCACCAGTTCGCGGTTAAATTGCCTCAAATCCAGGCCTTCTCCTGCAACAGCATTGATGACCTTCAGTCCTGAAGATACATCCATTGCCACAATACATCGCGCCAGTTCGCGTATGCGCAGGTCCCCGCTGATGCCCAGCATGGCCTGGGCTTGGGCCAGGCTGATTATATTACCATAGTAGGTGATGAGTTGTTCCAGTAAATTGGTCGCATCACGCAAGCTGCCTGTAGTTACCTTGGCCACCAGTTTGAGCGCCTCCGGATCTATCTCTATGCCCTCTTTTGAGCAGATATGCGCCAGGCGAGAGATGACGGCGATGCTGGACAGACGATGGAAATCGAAGCGCTGGCAGCGGGAAGTAATGGTGGAGATTATTTTATGCGGGTCTGTTGTTGCCAGGATGAAAATAACATGCGGGGGCGGCTCTTCCAGTGTTTTGAGGAAGGCGTTGGCGCCTTCCCTGGTTATCATGTGTACCTCGTCGATGATATAGACCTTGTAACGCAGGATATTCGGAGAGTAGTTGACCCTCTCCTTGAGGTCATTCATGTCGTCTATGCCACGGTTGCTGGCCTCATCGATCTCGATGATGTCCAGCGCGCTGCCCTTATTAATGGCAAGGCAGGAATCGCAGGAGTTGCAGGGTTCGCCGTCGATGGATTCGCTGCAGTTGACGGCCTTCGCCAATATACGGGCGGTGCTTGTCTTGCCGCTGCCGCGCGGGCCGCAGAACAGGTAGGCGTGCGCGATGCGGTTGCTCTTTATTGCGTTGCGCAGTGTCTGGACGACATGCTCCTGACCGGCTACCTCACTGAACGTTTGGGGGCGCCATTTGCGGTAAAAAACCTGGGAGGTCATTGTGCAGTTATTATACCCCAACCCAGCGGCGGCTAAAACCGAGTTGACGATTGAAGCACGCTCGGGTCGTGATGCAATGGTTGTCATGCTGTGCTATAATTTTGCGTTATAGAGTTTTACAGGAGTAAGGCATTGGACAAGGAAAAAAAGCAGGCAATAATGAAGAGCTATGCAATAAACGAGAAAGATACGGGCTCTTCTGATGTGCAGGTGGCGGTGTTGACCGAGAGGATCAACCAGCTATCGACGCATCTGAAAGATCATTCTCATGATCAGCATACACGTCGGTCTCTTCTCAGGCTTATCGGGAGGCGCAGGCGGCTGTTGGCTTATCTGAGCAGGGAAGACATCAACCGCTACAGAACCCTCATCGGCAAGCTTGGATTACGCAAATAAATTGAATAGAGGGTTTTTGTAATGTCCCAGAGTTTTAAGTGTAACATTGGGGGCAGGGAACTTGTCATCGAAAGCGGCAAGCTTGCTCAACAGGCAGACAGCGCTGTTGTGGTCCGTTACGGTGATACGGTCGTCCTTATCACAGCATGTATCAGTGAGGAAGTCAAAGAGAACAGCGATTTCGTCCGCCTCACCGTTGATTATGAGGAGCGGCATTACGCCGTAGGCAAGATACCCGGCAGCTTTTTAAGGCGTGAGGGGCGTCCGGGAGAGCAGGCCACGCTTGCCGCGCGCCTGTGCGATCGCTCGATACGCCCGCTCTTCCTGAAGAGTCTCCCCAACGATGTCCAGGTGGTGGTGACCGTGCTGTCCACCGATCAGGAGAACGATCCTGACGTGCTGGCTGTCATCGGCGCATCGGCCGCCCTGACAATCTCAGATATACCGTTCTACGGCCCCATTGGCGCAACCAGGGTTGGCTATATTGACGGCACGATGGTGCTTAATCCACTGCTGCCGCAGATGACTAATAGTCTGCTCGACCTGGTGGTTACCAGCAGCCGCGATAATATCGTGATGGTGGAGGCGGGGTGCAGGGAAATCGACCCCGCCATTTATATCGAGGCGCTCAGGGTTGCGCACGAGGAGAACCAGAAGCTTATACTCCTGCAGGACGATCTAAGCAAAGCCATAGGCAAGCCCAAGTTGGAGATTGAGGGATTCAGCATCAATCCCGACCTGCTGAGCGCTATCAACTCGGATTATGGCCAAAGGATGTCAGCTGCTTTGAATAGCGCAAATAGGGAGCAACGGCAGTCTGAATTCGATGTTATTAAAAAGGAAGCCGGCGATAAATTGAAGGAAACGTACGCAGAGACTGAGATCGGAGCTGCCATCGAGGAAGTGTTGAAAAAGACCTGCAGGGCCAAGATACTGCGGGAACAGAAGCACGTCGATGGGCGCGATATCAGAAAGATAAGGCCCCTCAGCGCTGAAGTTGCCCTGCTCCCGCGCACGCACGGATCGGGGCTGTTTTCGCGCGGGCAGACCCAGGTGCTGACCATCACAACGCTGGGCTCACTTGGCCAGGCCAAGACGGTGGACGATCTCGGCCTGGAGGATAGCAAGCGCTTTATGCACCATTATAATTTCCCTCCCTATTCCACCGGCGAGGTCAAAAGGATGGGCTCTACGGGGAGGAGGGAGATCGGACATGGCGCACTGGCCGAGAAGGCGCTGGCCGCGGTCATACCTGACGAGAAGGATTTTGCCTATACTATCCGGCTGGTGTCCGAGGTACTCAGCTCCAACGGCAGCACATCCATGGGCAGCGTCTGTGCCTCGACCTTATCGTTGATGGATGCGGGTGTACCAATTAAGGCCCCGGTGGCGGGCATAGCCATGGGACTTGTAACGGATAAGGACAACCCGGGCAATTACGTCATCCTCACGGATATCGAGGGGATAGAAGATTTTTACGGTGATATGGACTATAAAGTCGCCGGCACCGTTAATGGTATTACGGCTATCCAGCTTGATATCAAGCTTCAAGGCGTTTCGCATGAAGTACTGGCCAAAGCTACGCTGCAGGCCAGGGAGGCCCACCAGGTGATCCTGGATGTTCTAAAGGGTGCCATTCCCGAGGTGCGCCCTAATCTTAGCAAGTATGCGCCGCGCATGTACAAGATAACCATCGATCCGTCCAAGATCGGGGCCCTGATAGGGCCGGGTGGCAAGAACATCAAGGCCATCATCGAAGAGACCAAGACCACTATAGAGGTGTCAAATGACGGCACCGTAGTCATCGGCTCGGCCAGTGAGGAATCGGCCCAGGCGGCTATTCGCAAGGTGGAGGGCCTCACGCAGGACGTAGAGGTGGGAGCCGTCTACACTGGCAAGGTTAGCAGGATACAGAATTTCGGCGCATTTGTGGAAGTTCTGCCCGGCAAGGAAGGGCTGGTGCATATCAGTGAGCTTGCGGACCATCATGTAGCACGTGTAGAGGACGTTGTTAAGATCGGTGACGAGATTATGGTCAAAGTGACCGAGATCGATCGACTGGGACGCATAAATCTTTCGCGTAAAGCAGTTTTTAACGACCAGGCCGGCGCTGCGGCTGACAAGCCGGCATCGCAGAATAGGCCTCCGGAACCGCCCAGGACAAACAGCGGGCCTCCAAGGCCGGGTATGTCTCAGCGGAGGCGATGAGCCGAGAAGCCATCCCCGCAAGGCCTGGCTGAGTCCATATCGGCCGCGGCCTGAGCGGCCTAAAAGGCAGAGGATAGTGAGATGTCTAAGATTAAAGTAGCGGTGAACGGGGCTTTAGGCAGAATGGGACAGCAGGTAATAGATGCTGTAAGCGCTGACACAGCCTTGGAGTTGACCTGTGCCGCTGATATCAAGGCTGACCGGGACCATTTGATCCTGCCAAAGTTATCGAAGAAGGTGCCTCTGCACACCAATTTAACAGCGCTCATCGAGATGTATCACCCTCAAGTGGTAGTGGATTTCACGGTGCCTGAGGCAGCAATGGGTTCGGCGAGGCTGGCGCTTAAGAACGGCGCCAACCTGGTCATGGGCACAACCGGTTTGAGCGAAGCGGATCTGAAGGAGATCGACCGTTTGGCGCAAGCTCATAAGAAAGGTGCGGTGGTGGCGGCCAACTTTGCCATCGGCGCTGTGATAATGATACATCTGGCCAGGGAGGCCTCGAGGTATTTTGATAACGCGGAGATTATCGAACTTCATCACGACAGGAAGCTTGATTCGCCTTCAGGAACCGCTCTGGCAACAGCCAGGGCTATGGCAAGTGCGCATGGGAAGCCTTTCGTAAGCTTTGTATCGGAGAAAGAAACTCTGAAGGGCACGCGGGGCGGCCAATCTGAAGGTATATCCATACACAGCGTCAGGCTTCCCGGTCTGGTCGCCAGTCAGGAAGTCATATTCGGAGCCCTGGGACAGACGCTATCGATCAGGCATGATACGATCAGCAGGGACTGTTTTATGCCGGGCGTGATTCTTGCAATCAAGGAGGTAATCAAACGCCACGGTCTGGTTTACGGCCTGGATGTACTGCTAAATTTGGGAGACTGATATGAACAACAGTAATAACGGGTATCATGTAGCTATAGTTGGCGCCACTGGCATGGTGGGGCAGGAGTTCATCAAGGTACTGCTTCAGCGTAAATTTCCGATGGCCTCGTTGCAGCTCTATGCCTCCGACCGATCGGCCGGCAGGAAGGTTTATGCCGGCCACCAGGAAATGGTGGTCAAAGAAACCGCCGCCGACTCTTTCGACAACGTCGATATCGCGCTTTTTTCAGCCGGATCCGAGATAAGCAAACATTTCGCCCCGATGGCAGCCAAGGCGGGCGCACTGGTCATCGATAACAGCGCGGCCTGGCGCATGGATACCCGCGTGCCGCTGGTGGTGCCTGAGGTCAATGTGGAGGATATTAAGAAGCACAGGGGCATAATAGCCAATCCGAACTGCTCAACCATCCAGATGGTGGTAGCCCTGAACCCCCTGCACAAGGTCAATCCCATTAAGCGCGTCACGGTGGCAACTTACCAGGCAGTTTCCGGGACGGGTGTAGCCGCTGTAGAAGAACTGACCAAGCAGGCCAAGGTAGTGCTGGATGGAGGCAATGTAGTTCCGCACGTCTATTCTCACCAGATAGCCTTCAATTTGTTACCTGAGATCGATGTCTTCCTGGAGAACGGCTATACCAAGGAAGAGTGGAAGATGGTCGAGGAAACGCGCAAGATTATGCATGCGGAAAACATAGCCATATCAGCCACCTGCGTTCGCGTGCCCGTTTTCATCAGCCACAGCGAGGCTATACACGTGGAGTTTACCGACTATATGTCGCCAGAGGAAGCCCGGTCCATATTGAGCAAATCGACAGGCGTGAAAGTGCTTGACGATCCCAACGTAAGCCTGTACCCTCAGCCCTGGTTGGCGGCCGGCACTGACGATGTTTATGTGGGAAGAATACGATCTGACGCCTCCTTACTCAACGGCCTGGTGTTGTGGGTGGTGGCCGATAATATCCGCAAGGGTGCTGCCCTCAATGCGGTCCAGATTGCCGAAGAGGCTGCCGGGAATGGTTGGGTCAAGAGTCAGAACAATAATAAGTAGTCGGCGGAGGACGAGATGAAGAAGTTCGGACGTTTGCTGACTGCCATGGTGACACCCTTCAGTGCCAAGGGCCAGGTTGATTACACCCAGGCCAAAAAGCTGGCCAGGGCTTTGCTCGAATCCGGTAGCGATGGACTGGTAGTATCCGGCACTACCGGTGAAAGCCCCACGCTCGCTTTCGAGGAAAAACTGAGGTTGTTTGCTGAGATAAGGACGGTTGCCGGCAAAAAGGCTACTATTGTGGCAGGCACAGGCAACTACAATACACGGGAGAGCATCGAGCTGACTCGTGAGGCCGAGAAAATAGGAGTGGACGCCTGCCTGCTGACCGTTCCTTACTACAATAAGCCGAACCAGGACGGGCTCTACCAGCATTTCAAGGCCATCGCTGACTCGACACGCCTGCCTTGTATCGTATACAATGTGCCCTCCCGAACCATTACCAATCTGGCTGCCGATACGACCATCAAGCTGAGCAAGATAGATAATATCGTTGGTATCAAGGAGGCCAGCGCGGATTTCGGGCAGATCGCCCGCATCATCGATGGAGCGGGCAGCGATTTCATGGTATATAGCGGCAATGACGCCGATACCTTCCCCATTTTGAACCTGGGCGGCTATGGAGTGATTGGTGTGATTACGCACCTGGTGGGCATTCAGTACAAGAGAATGATGGACCTTTTCCTAACCGGCAAAATCAAGGAATCGGCCGGGCTGCACCGCAGCTTCATTCCGCTGGTTAATACCATGTTTATGATTGGCAGCCCTATGCCTATAAAATATGCGTTGAATCACCTCGGATTCAGGGTCGGCAAACCGCGCCTGCCGCTGGTGGTACCGGACGAGAAAACGCGAGCCGCCATCGAGCAAACGCTGAAAGGATATAAAATTGACCTGCCGATTAAATAAGTCCCTTTCACGCAGGAAGACTGGGGTGTAGGTGGTTGTTGATCAGGACCAGGGGTAGTGCCCCCTGCGTTTGGAAGCCCATTTATCTATTCCCTCGGTCTTGATTAGCTCCAGGTGGTAAGCGAGATTGGGATGGAATTCAAGCAATGGTTCAAGGTGCCTGCAAGCCTTATGCTCATCACAGTCCCAGCATCCGGCCAGCCCTCTCCCTATAGCGCAATTCCGGACCGGACAACGCTCTCCCTTCCAACCACCTCCTTCCCTGCAGATGGACCGGCATTCCACTCCGCGTATGGAATGAAGTACGTCGATAAAATGTTGATATTCCTTAAAAACTGCATTCGACGCCGACCAGTAGGTCTGACCGGCTTTTAATTCGGCGTACCTCTCAAATTTCAGGTCGGAAAGAACAGCCTCGAGGCGTGCAGCAAGGTCATAAAGGTCGGTCCGCGATGGAATGCAGTCTTTGCAGTAGAGGCCGCAGTAAGACGTCAGTCGGCTGTCGTCAGTCATAGCGACTCAGATTATGTTTTTAATGACGATGCTCTGATCGCGGCGGGGACCTATGGAAATAACGTGAAAACGGCAGCCGATCAGCTCCTCGAGACGTCTTATATATCTGCGGGCGTTACGCGGCAGATCCCCCGCCTTGCGGGCGCCGCTGGTGCAGGTCTTCCAACCGGGCAATTCTTCGTATACGGGAGTGCAGCTATCGAGGGCCGCCGCATCAGCCGGGAAATGCTCTACCGTCTTTCCGCCTATTTTGTAGCCTATACATATTTTCACGGCATCCATCTCATCAAGCACGTCCAGGCGTGTCAGTATGCCGCTGGTAAAGCCATTGAGATTGGTGCTGTAGCGCCCTACCACCGCATCAAACCATCCGCAGCGCCGCGCCCTTCCCGTTGTGGTTCCATACTCGTGGGCGCGTTGCCTTATATATTCTCCGACCTTGTCTTTTAGCTCGGTGGGCATGGGACCGCCTCCCACCCTGGTGGTATAGGCTTTAAAAATCCCAACGACCCGGTCGATCCTGCGCGGATTTATACCTGAGCCCATGCAGGCGCCTGCGGCCAGCGGGGATGAAGAGGTAACAAAAGGATAGGAGCCGAAATCGGTATCGAGCATGGTGCCCTGGGCGCCCTCGAGGACGATATTGCCTCCTCTCTCTAGCAGGTCGCTGATCATGGCGGTAGTGTCTTTGATATAGGGCGCCAGGCGCTCAGCATAGGAGGAATACTCATTGAAGACCGTGTTGAAATCCAGCGCCGCAGCATTATATAGCCTGGTCAGCATCTCGTTTTTAGATTCAAGAAGGCTGGCCAACCGTGACCGGAACATCCCTGCGTCGATGATATCGCAAGTTCGGATACCCTTGCGGGCGGTTTTATCTGAGAAGGCAGGGCCGATGCCTTTTCCCGTCGTACCAATGGCGGAAGTCCCCCGCTTCTCCTCATCCAATCTGTCGAACAGGATGTGCCAGGGCATTATCAGATGCGCGCGGTCGCTGATATGCAGGTTGCCGGTATCGATTCCATTAGCCTTAAGACTGTCGATCTCTTCCAGCAGTACCCTGGGATTGATAACGACACCGTTGCCAATGATGCAGGCAGTGCGCGGGTAGAAGATGCCGGATGGCACGATGTGCAGCTTGAACTCACCGCCGGGATTAATGACCGTATGACCGGCATTGTCTCCGCCGGAAAAACGTATGACGGCGTCCGCCTTCTCGGCCAGAAGGTCCACAATTTTACCTTTACCTTCGTCGCCCCACTGGGCGCCAATAACAGCTACAACAGACATTTTATTAATCCTGAAACAGACGTACTTGAAGATTCAATCACACACAAAGTCAGGGAAATTAAAATTATCAACCCCGGGACATATAGCTCTTGCCCCAGACATGGAGAAGGATACCGCCTGCGAAAATCAGCACAGCAAGGCCTACGAGTATGGTGAGAAATGTCAGTAAAGGCATATCTACATCTATCCAGCGCATGCCCATTACTGCCAGGCCGATGCCGGCAATGATCCATGCAAACATCAGCGCAGTCAGGGAAGTGAGGCTCACCTCGAATACCCTGTCACTCATTGTATCGACCTGTTAATATGTACTCCCATTATTTTCTTGCCTGCCGCCAGACGTGCACAAACCGCTGTCCGACGGTTACAAAAGAAAGGACTACCACTATGGCCAGTGCTATGAACACCTGGTTTAGGAGCAGTCCGAGCGCTAATATTATAACCCTCTCTACACGCGTAAACAAGCCGACTGTGCAATCGATATTAAGTCCTTCGGCTCTGGCCCTGATATAACTGGTCAGGAACGATCCGATCATGGCCAGGAATATAAGCGCGAGCTGTAATGTGACATTGAACGGCCACACTCCGGTACCGGTGATGAAAATGAAGCTTAAAAAGATCGCCCCTTCAGTGATTCTGTCGACAGTGGAATCGAAGAGTGCCCCGAAACGGGAGGTCTTTTGCATATAGCGGGCAAGCGCACCATCCAGCAGGTCGAACAGCCCGGCCAGTAAGAATATGAGGGCGCCTGCCGCGAGATGGCCGAATCCTATCACCACTGCTGCTATCAGGTTTATCACCAGGCCGATAGTGGTCATGATATCGGGCGTTAATTTCAGCTTGCTGATGAGCGGGACGAGTGGATCAGTGATTAAGCGGCCAGCTTTCCTGCGTAATTCCTGGAAATTTGACACTTCGTTATCCTTTTAAATCCGAGGAGATGGAGGTGTAGTAATCGACGACCTGGCGGCTAACGTTTTCCCAGCAGTATTTGTTGGCCGTGGCCACTCCCCTCTCCGCCATTGATAATCTAAGTTGCCTGTCATTCAGCAGTTTTAGCAAACAGTCCGCCACGGATCGCGGATTATTGGGCCGGGCAAGCAAGCCCTCCTGGCCGTGTGTGAGTACACTGGCATAACCCGGGATATCGGTTGCCACTACGGGTGTGCCGCTTGCCATGGCCTCCACCAGAACCATGCCAAAGCTCTCGCCGCCGGTGGCCGGAGCGCAGAAAATATCGGCTGTGCGGTAATACTTTGGCAGGTCGTCGAAAGTCACGTAGTGGGTGAATACTGCGCGGTCGGCCAGCAGCATTTTCGCCATGGTTTTATACTGTAAGCGCAGCATGAGACCAGGGCCGGCTATAATCAGACGGAAATTAGGGAAATCCTTCTTCACGAGGGAACAGGCCCGGATCAAGTCGCCCACTCCCTTGCGTTCCTCCAGCCTCCCAACGAAAAGTATATTCAGCCGGCCGTCTTTGAACTGGTCAATAGTCGGTCCGTCAGGGCAGAAATGATGGATATCTACCCCATTGGGTATGATGCGGTAATCGGCCGTAAGATATTTTGATATATAATCACGCGCCGGCTTTGAGACAGCGATTTTACCATGCAGCTTGGCGCCGAGTTTGCTCATGGTAGAGCGGTTCAGCCAGTACAGGCTGGATTTTTCGTGGCATGCATGAAAGGTGCCCACATTGATCGACTTTGATTCAATCAGAGTGCTCAGACAGAGCATAGGGATGAAAGGCTCGTGCAAATGAATAATCTGAAATTTTTCCCTGTCCAGCACGCGCCGCACCTGATATGGCAACCAGGGGGAGAGCGCTATGCGCGCCGTGGTGCCGCCATATGGAATAGGTATGGGACGTCCAACGGGAGTAACTTCTTCATCGAAATAACGTACGCTTTTCCTGCGCACCGGGGCAATGATCTTAACATCGTGACCCATCAAATGAAAATGGTGGGCAAGGTACGACACGTGGTAGATGACGCCGCCGGGATGAGAGTAATCGTATGGCGAAACCAGCCCAATTTTCATCATACTGCCGTAACAGAGCCCTTCCGCTGTGTGTTCCCTTGTTCAGCGCCTGATATCCTCAAGCTGAATCCGGCAGGCAAATGGGCTTCTGCTGTTCCTGCCCGGTGATAAACTGCTCCACGCGCCTGCGTGCTTCATCGTCTGAATACTGGATGGGCGGCGATTTCATGAAATAGGAGCTGGGGGCCACCACGGATCCGGCCAGGCCTCGGTCCTTGGCTATTTTAAGACAACGGATGGCATCGATAACCACGCCCGCCGAGTTGGGGCTATCCCAGACCTCAAGCTTACATTCGAGGTTAAGAGGCACATCGCCAAAAGTGCGCCCCTCCATTCTGATATGGCAGAACTTGCGGTCCAGCAGCCAGGGTACATAGTCGCTGGGGCCGACATGTATATTATCGGGATTCATCTCGTAGTCTATTTGGGATGTGACGGCATTGGTTTTTGAGATCTTCTTGGACTCAAGACGCTCGCGCTCCAGCATATTGTAGAAATCGGTATTGCCTCCGAAATTGAGCTGGTAGGTGCGCTCCAGCTTGACGCCGCGATCCCGGAAAAGGCGTGTAAGCACGCGGTGCACGATGGTGGCGCCGACCTGAGATTTGATATCGTCGCCGATAACCGGCAGGCCGGCTTCGTGGAAACGGTTGTGCCAGTATGGTTCCCGCGCTATAAAAACGGGTATGCAATTAACCAGGGCTACACCCGCATTGAGAAGCTGTTCAACATACCATTTGGTCGCCTCTTCGCTGCCGACCGGCAGGTAGTTGATTGCTACATCCGCCTTGACCTCTTTAAGTATGTTAACGATATTGGCGGTAGGTCCCGGCGCCTTCTCGATGATTTTGCTCAGGTATTTACCAAGTCCGTCATGGGTCATGCCCCGGACCACCTTTACGCCGGTGGTGGGGACATCACAGAATTTATATGTGTTGTTGGGTGCGGTGAAAATGGCCTCTGCAAGGTCTTTGCCAACCTTGTTACGGTCGATGTCTATAGCCGCCACAAAATTGATGTCCTTGATGTGGTAGCCTCCCAGGTTGATATGCATAAGGCCCGGCACGAATTCATCGTCCTTGGCTTTCTTGTAATAGTGCACTCCCTGTACGAAGGAAGAAGCACAATTGCCGACTCCAATAATGGCTACGTTTATTTTTCCCATCTGGTTAACTCCTTAGCGGCTCAGGCGGCAGCCTTACTTGCCGTCCCGGCCATTATCTTTAAGCATCTCTTTGATGATCTGACGTGGTCTAACAAGCCACATGGGGATCTTGGACTCGTGCAATATCTTGTCCGCCACACTGCCCATAACCCAGCGCGCGATGCCGCTCCTGCCATGTGTGGACATGGCGATGAGGTCAGTTTTTTCTTCCCTGGCCACTTCGATGACCTTGCCGGCGGGATCGCCCGATACGATCCTGACTTTCACATCGAGGCCTTTGGCGCTCAGCCGTGCGTCGACTTTTTCGAGGTATTTTTGTCCTGCTTCGTTCATGGCTTTAACGAATCCGGTAAATTCAGGGCCCAGCCAACGGGCCTCAATGGCATGGGGCTCAGGCAGTACATGGACCAGTACTACCGAGGCGCCGGTCTTAAGGGCTATGGCCTCGACATCGCGCATAGCCGCTCCACCTGTCTCGGATCCATCAAGGGGCGCAAGGATACGCTTGAAAACCGCCTTCCTGTCCCTGTCCATTTCCCTTACCTGTTTGCTATGTATACCGAGCACAGGTACCGTAGCCCGGGAAACCACCTTTTCAAATACGCTGCCCAGCCACCATCTGCGAATGCCGCTGATCCCGTGCGTGGCCATAATTATGAGGTTCGTATGGTGCCCACGTGAATAAGCAAGTATGCTATCGGGCGGGCCACCGTATAGAATTTGCCCCTTAGCTTTTATCTGATGCTCCCGGGCAGTGATCTCCGTGTAATCCAGTAGCTCTTGATGCGAGTCGCTATAGAGCAGCACAGCCCTGCAGGTTATTTCGTTTTTCTGGAGGTGCTCGACTGCGTGGTGCACATAGCTATCCAATAGCTGGTTAACTCTACGCCTTTTGCTGCCAAGCCCGACTCCCAGGATGTCAACCTCCGAGTCAAACCTGATGGCAATGTCCCTTACGTATGGAAGTACGGTCTCCGCCTCGGTGGAACCATCGAGCGGGACGAGTATTTTCTTAAACATGTCCGCTGAAAATCCGCTTTATTATAACAGATTATTATACTGTCCTTGTATTAAGCGAGATTTTTATGCTAATTTATAGTGTGATATATGACTTTCATTCGCACAGTTTGCACAGCGACGGCGCCCTTTGCACACTTGAGTTAATCAGATGTGCTGTGGTGAGAGGATATTCAGCTATCGCAGTGACCGATCATATCGGAGCCGGCGGATTGGAAAGGGTTATACAAGAAGTGAGCCGGGACTGCGAGCTTGCCGGCTCTCACTGGAATATTGTAGCTGTGCCCGGTGTTGAACTCACGCACGTGCCTCATCAGGCTATAGACGGCCTGGCAAAGAGAGCCAAGGAATTGGGGGCGTGGCTGGTAGTGGTTCATGGCGAATCACCCGTTGAGCCGGTAGAGGAGGGGACGAACCTTGCTGCTGTTAAATCGAAATATGTCGATATACTTGCACACCCCGGTCATATGACTGATGAGGTGGCGGAGCTCGCGGCAAAGAACGAAATTTTTATTGAGATTACTACCAGAAGAGGTCACTGCGTTACCAATGCACACGTGGCCAAGACGGCAGGTGCAGCGGGAGCTCTGATGCTTTTGAACTCAGACAGCCATGATGAGGACGACCTGCTGACGGCTGCCCTGGCAAACGAAACTCTGGTCCAGGCTGGTGTCAACAGCCGGGAGATAAAGCAGATACTGGAACACAACCCGATGAAGCTTCTTCAGAGGATAAGGCGGCGGTCCTGAAAACAGGAACTGGGAATTTGCGGTTTAGCTTTTGCCGATACGAAATACCTTGGTCCCGCAGATCGGGCAAACGCCTTTGATCGCCGGCCTTCCATTCTTCAGTTTTACATTCACAGGATTCTTGATTTCTACCTTTTTTCTGTCCTTGAAGCAGTAAGCCTGGGTCATGGAGCACCTCCTGAAGCTATTCTATAGCTCTTAAGGCTAATATAGCCAATTAAGGTTGGGTATGTCAAGCAGACGCAGAGGGCAGGGCAAAAAGCTATTAGCGTACTACAGGCTGAAAACCTTTTGCGGATGCCACAGACCCTTTTCGCCCGCAAATTTCATTACGGCTAGCAGTCGCCCGTCCTGAGTGTAAGCGGAGCAATAGTCCCTGGAGCACGTATCATGTATATCAAGAGCGATATCGAGTCCTTTCTCAACGTTCGAGGCCTGCATCTCATCAAGATATACCCTGCTATTGCCGATCAGAGCATAATCCAGAGGTAAAAGCAGTTGCTCCAATTGGCCCTCGGCAATTGCTTCATGTATATACCCGGGAGTCACTGCATCCCCGATTTTAAAAGGGCCGTACGAGGTGCGTTCCAGGTCTTTAAGATAAGCAGGGCAACCGATATTCACGCCCAGGTCATTTGCCAGCGATCGTATGTACGTACCCTTCGAGCAAGATATTTTAAGTTTCAGATAAGGAAGGTTAAAACTAATGATCTCAATATCGTGAATTTGAACCTTGCGCGGTTGAAGGGTAACCTCGTGGCCTGCTCTGGCCAGAGTGCAAGACTTCCTGCCCTTGATCTTTACTGCGCTGAAGACCGGCGGCACCTGTTCTATATCTCCCTTGAATGATAGCAGTGCTTCTTCTACTATCGTACGAGATATATTATGCAGCGCACCGCAGGCAGTGATGCGGCCTTCACGATCATATGTATCGGTGCTTAAGCCCAGCTCAATCCCGGCCAGATATTCTTTGGGGCGCTCCATCAGGTATTCAGCTACACGGGTAGCCTGACCCAGGCAAACAGGAAGTACTCCGCTGGCGGCTGGATCCAGTGTACCGGCGTGACCGACGCGTCTCTCACCGGTCAGGCGGCGAATTTCGGCCACTATGCTGAACGATGAACAGCCAGTGGGCTTATTTACGTTTAGCAGTCCGTTTAAGCCCATCCGCCCCACTTTTGTAGTCCTCCGCCGCTACTTTATCTATCAGGTTGACGAGGTTAACGCCGTGCTCGATTGACTCATCAAATTCAAAGCTGAGTTCTGGAGTGACCCTGATATTCAGGCGGTGGGCCAGCTCACGCCTCATATAACCCGCAGCCGAGTTAAAGCCTTTCAACACATCGTCCCGGTCCGGTGCGCCACCTGCCAGCGTGCTGATGGAGACGCGGGCGTTTTTAAGGTCTTTGGAGATCTCCACTGCAGTAATGCTGATCAGGCCATTGAGGCGGGGATCGTTGATATGCTTACGAAGCAGGTCGCTGATCTCGATCTGGATTAAATGGTTTAAACGTTCTGTGCGCCTGGTCATGGCATTCTCCGTAGCAATATTTGATTGAGGCAGAGGATTAGATGTTATCCTCAGAAGTCGTATTTAATCCACCTTCTCCTGGCGGACGAATTGCAGGATGTCGCCAACCTCGAAATCATTGAAGTTCTCTAGTTTCACGCCGCATTCCAGCCCCGTCGCAATCTCTTTGACATCGTCCTTGAAGCGGCGCAGTCCGGCCACCCGCGATTCAGCGATCACCTTCCCTCCGCGTATGATCCTGACCAGTGAATCTCTGGTAGCCCGGCCTTCCTTGATCTGCGAGCCGGCAATTTTGCCTTTCTTGCCGGCCTCGAATACGGCTCGAACTTCCGCCTGGCCGGCCACTACATCAACGTATTCCGGTTCAAGCATGCCTTGAAGCGCCTTTTCCACATCTTCAATAAGCTTATAGATCACACTATACTGGCGAACACTGATCTTCTCCTGCTCAGCCATACGTATGGCTCCGGTTTCAGGCTTGCTGTTGAATCCTATGACCACTGCCCGGGAGGCTGCCGCCAGCAGAATATCGCTCTCTGTAATAGCGCCGGTGCCGGTGTGGATAACCTTGACTCTGGTTTTGTCGTTGCTCAGGCGTTCCAGCGAATCTTTGATCGGCTCGATGCTGCCGTGTACATCGGTCTTGAGGATGATATTCAGCTCTTTTATCTCACCTGCGCTGGCCTGCGCAGCTACCGATGTAAGGCTGACACCTCTGGAGGTAGTCGTGGCCAGCCCGGCATTCCTGTTTTTCTCGATCAAGCCTTTGGCTTCTTTTTCATCGCTCACAACCTGGAAGACCTGGCCGGCATCGGGAACTGAATTCATGCCCAGAATTTCCACAGGCGTTGCCGGCTCAGCTTTACGGATATTTTTACCGTCGTCATCGAACATGGCCTTTATCTTACCGCCAACAGTGCCGATGACAAGGGTATCACCGGTTTTGAGGATACCTTTTTGCACCAGCAGAGTTGCTAAGGGGCCGCGATTTTTGTCCAGCTTGGCCTCTATGACTATACCTTCAGCCGGGCAATCCACTTCTGCTTTTAACTCGAGGATATCCGCTACCAGCAAAAGATTCTCCAGCAGGTCGTCGATGCCCTGTTTCTTCTTGGCCGAAACAGGAACACAGATTATATCTCCGCCCCATTCCTCGATTACGACACCGAGGTCAGAAAGCTGCTGTTTAATGCGGTCGGGATTGGCATTGGATTTGTCGATTTTATTCAAGGCTATGACTATATTAACGCCCGCGGCCCGCGCGTGATCAAGAGCTTCTATGGTCTGTGGCATAACGCCGTCGTCTGCAGCTACAACCAGGACAGCTATATCGGTGGCTCGGGCGCCCCTGGCACGCATGGCGGTGAAAGCTTCATGCCCCGGTGTATCAAGAAAAGTAATTTTGCGGCCTTTCATTTCGACCTGGTAAGCGCCTATATGCTGTGTGATGGCGCCCGCCTCTCCGGCAGCCACGTTGGTCTGGCGGATAGCATCCAATAAACTTGTTTTACCGTGATCCACATGCCCCATAATGGTAATAACCGGAGGGCGTGTGTGCAGTTTGGCGCTCAGAGAGGATGCCTTCTGCCTGCCCTGGGCGCTGGCCAGCAGCTTTTTGGCAGTGAAGCCGAAATCAGCTACCAGCTTTGACGCAACTTCGTAGTCGAGCGACTGATTGATGTTGGCCATTATGCCATTGCGCATTAACTGCTTGATTATCTCAATGCCGCTTACGCCCATCTGATCAGCGAGCTGCTTGACCGTTATCACCGGGGGTAGCCCTATTTGCGGTGTGCTGGTTGTGTTCTCGCCCGGCGCTTGTTCCTGCCTGTTTTTCATTTAGTACTTTCCTTCTTTGTCAGGCCTCTACCGTATTCCAGCAGCAGAAGCCGATTATCTGCAGACAATTTTATGCGCAATCCACGCTCAATGTGATTGTCTTTCAATCCCTTTTCCCAGCATTCGCTGGACAGGCATAGATAGACGCCGCGACCCGGTTTTTTCCCTCTCAAGTCGGTTTCAACAGCTTCACCTGAACGTACCAGGCGGATGAGCTCCCGTTTCCCCGCTTTTCTGCGACACGCTATACAGGTGCGTTCCGGCACATGTCTGGCGCGCTGCTGTTGTTGCCTATTTTCAACTCTCAAAGTCTTCATCTTCGTAATATGTTTTCTTCTTGGCTTTGGTTTTCTTGGTCTTTACGCCGGCATCTTTGCCCTCGACCTCTTTTTTCGGTGCCTCTTTCTTCCTTGATTTACCATTTCTGCCGGCCATGATCTCTTCAGCAAACCGGATCTTGGACGGCTGTTGTTGCAAAGCCGCATCAACGGGCATCAGAATTTCGATTCCGATACCTTCCACCTGTCCTTCTCCCTGAGTTGAGGCAACAGCAACTGTAGCTTCCTCACCTGTTTCAAGTTCCTCTTCAGCAGGCGCATGGACTCCGGCTTCCATATCAGTCTGAACCTGCCCAACAGCTTCAGGCTCTGCCACCTCCTCCTTCTGTGCCGCTTTAGCGGCTTCCAGCTCCGAGGCGCTCTTTATATCTATGCGCCAACCTGTAAGCTTGGCGGCAAGGCGGACATTTTGTCCCTCCTTGCCGATAGCCAATGAGAGATGCTTATCCGGCACCTTGACCAGCGCAGTGGTCTCGTCTGCGTTAAGAGAGACGTTTAAAACCTGTGCCGGACTGAGAGCGTTAGCTATGAAAACACGGGGGTCATCGGACCACTGAACCACATCGATCTTCTCGCCGTTCAGCTCATTTACTATATTTTGTATACGTATTCCTCGCAGTCCTACGCAGCAGCCCACAGGGTCAATGCCGCTCTGGCGCGAGAACACTGCCACTTTGCTGCGGTAGCCGGCCTCCCTGGCCACAGCCCTGATCTCTACGGTACCTGCAGCGATCTCGGGTATCTCCAGTATGAGCAGGTCCCTCAGCAGATTACGATGCGCCCTGGAGGCGATCACCTGCGGTCCCCTGGTGGTACGCGCCACTTCAACAATGTAAAGCTTGAGGCGTTGACCCTGTCGGTAGCGCTCAGTGGGAGACTTCTCATTCTGAGGTATGACCGCCTCCGTCTTGCCTATATCGATGATAACATGCTCAGGGTTGACACGCTGCACAGTGCCGGTAACGATCTCGCCCTCTTTCCCCACATACTCCTCATAGATAGCGCCCCGCTCTGCGTCATGCAATTTCTGGAGAATGACCTGCTTGGCGATCTGAGCGGGTATGCGGCCTGCATTGGGGGGCGGCAGCTCGCTGACAATAGTGTCACCGGCTTTCAGGGTCTTGTCTTTTTTCCTGGCCTCTTTGAGAGAGATTTCGCGGTACTCGTCTTCGGGTGCTTCGGAGACCACCTTTTTGATGGTGAGCTTGACTTCACCTGAAACGGGGTGGATTTTAACTGCTATGTCCTCACCGTGGATGAAGGATTCCTTGCGATAGGCTGAAACCATGGCTGATTCCAGCGCTGTGAGAACTATCTCCTTGGGCAGATTTTTCTCTGCTGCAAGCTGCATGAGGGCATTCATAAACTCGGTCTTTACCATCGTTGCCAAACTCCCTCAGTATGCATTTTTTCTCAATAAAAAAGTGGGTACAAGGACCCACTTTTCGGACGAGTATTGAATTCAATGGAATAGTATCATATCTTTGCTAGAAATGCAAACGCTGCCCGTACGGCGCCTCGTCCGGTGGGAAAAGACTACCGGCATGAAGAAGGATTACATAGCTAAGCAGGCGGACGAAACAGCTTGAATTTCTCCAGTGACCGTTGCAGTGATCGATGCCTGATGGCATCCACGATCACCTTGCCATGCCAGTCAAAGGTAATGTCCGGGGAAGCCAATAGGGATTCATGTATACCATGGCGCAAAATAACCTGGAAAATATGATCAACCTGCTTATCCGTCAGTCCCTGGTAAAACCGGTGTGCCCAGTAATCGATGTCAAGCTCATGTTTGAGGATTTTATGCCAGCGTTTCTGGTAGAGCGCCAGCCGTCTGGCTGAAAGGTCACCGGCCCTGAGCGATTCATCAAGGGTTTGCGCCGCCAGACCGGCGCAGATAAGGCCGAAATAGATGCCCCCGCCGGTGGTCGGCTTAACCTGACCGGCGGCATCACCCACCACTAAAATACGGTGGTTATAAGTCTTTGTGAGAGGTTTAAGAGGGATAGAGCCGTAGCTGATGTAATGTGAGGCGGATTGAATTTTTCCTTGCCTTTCAAGGTATCTTAAGAGATTGGTGATCGATGTTCCCGGATTAGTGCTGCTTAACAGGCCGGCCTTGGCTTTGCCCGGCATTGTCGGCACCAGCCAGGCAAAGAATCCCGGCGCAAAGTGCCTGCCTGAATATACCTCTACCTCATCGATATTCTTACAGGATACTTCTGTCTGGGCGCCGTGCGCATACTGGCGTATCCGTCCCATGCCGAGCTGCCTTATCAGTCCCGGCGCTGTCCCGCAGGCTATCACACAAGCTCGCGCGGACAATTTCAACGGCCTCGCGTCCCGCGTGGCGTTCACATGTACACCGCGATCATCACTTTGCAGGTCAATAGCGGGCGTAGAGAAAAAATATTCTACCCCGGTTTGCCCGGCCTGTTCCGCCACAAGGCGGTCGAGCGCCATGCGGTCGAGGATGTAAGCTTGAGTGGTCTCACGTTTGATTCGAAGATGGTTGCTATCGGGCGAAAAGACTGTTGCCGACCTCGCCTCCCTCTGGATTGCACTATGCGAGCCGGGCAACATATCGAGACAGGCCTGACTTACTATTCCGGTGCAGCTTGTTTTACAGCCGGGCTCCGGATTTTTCTCCAGTGCAGCGACAGAGTGTCCCAGGCGGGCAAGCTCTTTGGCAGTGTAACTGCCAATTATACCGGCGCCGATCACAATTACGTCATACATGGTTGGCTCCAGATATGCTCAGGAGGAAGTATTAGCGATCAACTCGAAAGTTGCAGCTATGTCGGTTTTAATCCACCGAACCTGCGCTGACGTCTGCTATACTCCATCAAAGCGTTCTCAAGCTCAGCGTGCCCGAAGTCGGGCCAGAGCACCGGCGTGAAATAGAGTTCGGCATAGGCTGACTGCCAGATAAGGAAATTGCTTATGCGCATTTCTCCGCCCGTCCTTATAAAAAGGTCGGGATCGGGCATGCCAGCTGTGTAAAGATATTCTGAGAAAGCATGCTCATCCAGGCCGTCGGGTTTTATCCTGCTGCGCATGATCCCCTGTGCCGCATTGACGATCTCGCTTCTGCCCCCGTAATTGAAAGCGACGTTAACCGTCAGTCCGGAATTATGCCTGGTCAGATCTATGGCTGCTCTGGCTTTTCTCTTAATCTCCTGCGGCAGCCGGTCTTCATTGCCCAGGTGACGGATGCGGATATTCTGCTCGTGAGCAATTTTAACTGCCCGATCGAGGTTTTCGGAGAGGAGACTGATGATACCGTCGACCTCTGCTTTAGGCCTGCTCCAGTTCTCGGTCGAGAAAGCGTAAAGGGTCAGGTAGGGGATCCCGTATCCAGCAAATACCTCCACAAAATCACGGGCGTGAAGCGCACCTTGCTTGTGACCGTAAAGCCGTGGTTTGTGTCTTCGGGCGGCCCACCTGCCGTTTCCGTCCATCACTATGGCTACATGCTGCGGCAGAGTGTGTTTCTTTAACGAGCCTGTCAATGTCCTTGCCCCCCGGCCTCGTCCTGTTTCACAGGTGCACTCTGCGTGGCGATTGGTTTCTTTATGTGCTGGTAGCCGGATTGATTCAATACAATTGTGTCTGGTTCAAGGTCGCCGGCAAGGCAGACATGCGATCCTACGATGGAGTTGGGGCCGATCTTGCGGCCGGGCAGGATGCCTGAATTAATGCCTGTTTTACAATCGTCTCCGATAATTGCGCCGAAATGGTCTCTGCCTGTTGATACTCTTTGCTCTCCATATTTGACTGGTATAAACGCCCGGTCGAAGCGGAAATTGGCGGTTACGCTGCCCGCCCCGAATGAACAGCGGTTGCCGATAATGGAATCACCAATATAGGAGGAGTGAAACCAACAGTCATCACCGGTGTAGGTGCCTTTAATCTCAGTAGAGAACCCGACCACGCAGTTTGCGCCGATATGGCTGTACTCCCTGATCAGCGCGTTGTTGCCTATGACCGTATCATGGCCAATGTACACCGGTCCACGCACTACAGCACTCTCAAGTATGCGCACATTCTCCCCGATTATTACCTTGCCGGACAGAGTGGCCCGATCCGATATGGATAGAGATGGATCGATCTTTCCCTCGGACGAATCGAGGAAGTACCGGACGATATCGAAAATATGCCAGGGGTATTTAATAGGAGCCCAGAAGCCGTTGTACCTTACCACTTTAATTTTATAGGCGTGCCTGACCATACCATCCATTGCACATTCATAGACATCATCACGCGTGGTTTTGACGATGTCTATATATTCGTAAAGCCTGTTCAGATCGGTGTGAAGGTGCAGGAGAATATTTACCAGATTGCCTGGCTCAGTCCCCGGCTCGGGTTTTTCCACTATCTGTGTAAGCTCGTTATCCCCGTTCACCGCGAGGTAACCCCCCGGGAAATACTGACTTACCTCGTAGCCGATGATATAGGATGTGGCCTTCTGGCTGCGATAGGCATCCAGAAGCGCAAGGTAAGCAGCGCCGTCGAAAACATCGTTGGGATTGACGACAATGATCGCACTGTCAAGAATATTGGCTGCCGACTTCAGGGCATCGGCGATGCCCAGCGGCTGTGACTGAATCACGAATTCGAATTCAGCCCCGGGTATAGATCCGGCGATCTGTTTTATGTGCTGCATATTGGTCGGATTACCCACCATGACGAAGTTGCGCAGCCCGGCTTTGCGGGCCAGTTCCACCTGATGCTCCAGTAACGGCTTCCCCATAAAATCGAGCAGGAACTTGTCCTCCGTAATGGGGAACATCCTTTTGCCCACGCCCCCGCAGAGAAAGACGACTTTCATCAGGTTAACCCCTTGGCCGCATCTTTGAGGACGGAAAGCCCCATATTGAGAAGGCTGCGCGCATGTTGCTGGCTATTGGCTTCAGCCAGGATGCGTATGGCGGGCTCGGTGCCGCTGGCACGTATCAGTAACCAGCCCTCTGCGAACTCAAAGCGCAGGCCGTCCAGATCATTTAATGAAGCTGCGCCGAGTTTATCCGACTGCTGCCTGACCTTTGCCATGATATCCGACTTGTTTTCGTTTGCGCAGGATATTTTATCTTTGAGAAAAAACAGCGGCGGCAGGGTAGCCAGGAAAGAGCGGATATCGCTCGTACGCTTTATAGAACGCAGCAGAGTCAGAGCGGCAAAGATGCTTTCGGGATAGTAGCCGGCCTGCGGTAGTATGTAGACACCCACGGATTCCACACCGAGAGCGGCGTTGTTATCCTGGGCCAGATGTGCTGCATATACATCGCCCACCTTGCCCCTGATAACCTTGCCTCCCAGGTCTTTTATGGCCAGGTCAAGCAGCATGCCGCTCTCTACAGTGGTAGCGATTAATTGCTTACCCGATGATTTGACGGCCGATCTCGAGATATAGGCGATCATCTCGTTGAAGCCCAGAAAACCCGTTTGATCGCAGAAAACCACACGGTCAGCGTCGCCGTCAAAGCAGACGGCGAGATCGGCGTTCTTCTGCCGCAGGAATTTAATCGTTCCCTGCAGAGTATCTTCTTTGGGTTCAGGGCTGCGTCCGGGGAAACGTCCGTCCGGTGTATCGTTAATTGTGAATACAGTGAACCCCAGTTGTTTAAAAATATCGCCGGCCAGCCCTGCCGCGGCGCCGTTGCCGGGATCTATCAGCAACTTCATATCGAGATTGAAGTCCCAGCCGCTGACGAGGGCTTTGATGAATTCAATATACCGGTCTTTCATGTGGGGAAAATGTGTTACAGCTCCGGCCCGACCGGTTCTGAAAGAGCCGCTGTAATAAATCTTCTCGACCTCCTCCTCCTGGGTCCGCCCGTATCCGATGGCGTCATGGTTGAAAAGCTTGATGCCGTTGAACTCGGGTGGATTATGCGATGCTGTGATCATGACGCCGGCGTTGAAATTCATCTCACGTGTGAGCAGGGCCAGGGTCGGCGTAGGAACAATACCTGCCTGGGCCACATTAACGCCCGTACCTAATAATCCCTCTGTCACGGCCGCTCTGATCAACTCCCGGCTTAGTCGGGAATCTATACCCAGGCAGACCGTTGCGCCCGCGGGAAGCAGTGTGCCCAGCGCGCTGCCCACATTTTTGCATAACTCGGGAGTAAGGTCCTGGTTGACCACACCCCTGATCCCGCTGGTGCCGAAGAGTGCCATATTCATGTACCCCCGCTGCAGTTGATGGATATCGGTAAATGATGGTAATGCCTCTGCCTGCGAATGTCAATCAGGGTGTATGAGTCAACGAAAAACCGCTCGTTAGCAACGGGGGATGATTAAAGTGCCGGCATTAATCTTTGGATGCGGACATATAAATATCTTGACGTATATTGTATAATGCATAGATGTGGTCGGATGCAGGGTTTTAGCTTTAGCGGGACCATATTCAAATATAGCTGTTTCAGTTGTTTGGGTATGCTAAGGGTATTGATAGCAGCAGTCTGAAAAAAAGGGAAGGAGGTGCCAGCTTTTAAATAGTAGCAGTTATTGCGAGCCAGATGTAGTCCGCGGGGACTACCGCAGGTTCAAGTCTCAGGGAAATATTATTCAAAGGAGGTTAGTGGATGAAACGGTTTTTCCTTATTTCTTTTGTCAGTATCCTAATTATTGCTCTTGTGCTACCTGCCTGCGCGCCGCAACAAAAAGACGTTATCAAGGTGGGCGTGATCGGCCCCATGAAGTTCCTTGAAGGGGAACACCACTGGATGGGTGCACAGATGGCCCGCGATGAGATCAACGCTGCTGGAGGCGTGAATTTAAACGGGAAGATGTACCAGATAGAGTTGATCAAGGCGGATTCGAACGAGATACTCAGCCCCACGGACGCCGCCTCGGCCATGGAGCGGCTGTTGACCGTAGATAAGCCCAACTTCGTAGTGGGTGGCTTCAGGACCGAGGGCGTATTCCCCATGCAGGAAGTAGCCATGAACTACAAGACGATCTTCCTGAACTGCGGCGCCGCCACCCGGTCTCTGCAGATGAAGGTCGCTGAAAACTACGACCGCTACAAGTATTTCTTCAAGATGACACCCTACAACGAGTATTACCTGGTCAACTCTGATTTCCTCATGCTTGGCATGGTGGCAGGCGCTTTGAAGAAACAACTCGGCATCACCGAAAAGCTGAGGGTCGCCATCGTGGCGGAGAAACTTACCTGGGCGGATGCCATGGTGAAGACCGCCGAGGCCATGATACCCAAGATGGGCATGGAGGTCACCGGCACCTGGAGGCCGTCCGATACGGCTACCGATGTCAACGCGGAGCTGACAGCCATAGCCGCTACCAACCCCCACATCATATTCCCCACATTCTCGGGCCCGGTGGGAGTGACATTCAGCAAGCAGGCCGGCGAGATGCAGATACCCGCTTCTATCGTAGGTATAGTGGTTGAGGCCCAGAAGTTCGGGTTCTGGGAGGCAACGGGCGGCAAGGGCAACTACGTTATGACGCTGAACACGTATGGCCCCGGCGTTGCCATAACGGATAAGACAATACCGTTCTTCACGAATTTCGAGAAGAAGTTCGGGCAGCCCCCCGCCTACACCGCTGCCACCTATGACGCTATCTACCTTATGAAAGCTGCTATCGAGAAAGGACAGACCCTGGATGCGGATCTGCTTGTCCCCATTATCGAGAAGACCGACATGCAGGGCACGGCCGGCAGGTACATGTATTACGGCATGGATTTCGACGAAAAGAAATACCAGGCGCCCCACGACCTGGTCTACGGGCCGGGCTATGTAACGGGCCTTGGCCTGGAGTGGGTCAACGGCAAGCAGGTCGGCGTATGGCCGGCGCTGGGAGTTGGATCAGGAGGATGGGAAAAAATCGATTATCCCGGAATCCAACCCTACGTCATTAATCCGGCTGTAGTGCAGAAATTCAGTCAACCGGCGGCTCCGGCTGCAACTCAGTAACAATCTTTCACAGGCAATGGCTGGCAGGCTCGTTGTTTTTCACGGCCTGCCAGCCTCTATAAATCCGAGCGTTTTAACTGCGTTGCAAGCGATCGACTTTCAACAGACTACAGTTGTGCACATACGATAATAGCGTTGCATAAAGAAAAAAATACTGTATAATAAATAAATTTTAGTTGATGGGATGGTTTAGGTAAGCGATGTTTCAGGCCTTTGTGATACAGGCGCTGGTAACGGGTGGGGTTTATGCTCTGCTGGCAGTCGGCTTTTCCCTTATCTTCGGCGTAGCCCGTATGGTGAACCTGGCACATACATCATTCCTAATGCTGGCCGCCTACGGTATGTTCTACACAACATACAGGCTGGGGCTGGATATATTCACAGCCATCCTGATATCGCTGGTTGCCACGGTTGTTATCGGACTGGTGAGCTACAAGCTGTTCATTGACAGGATACGGGAGCATGAAGTGACCGTTATGCTGATTACACTTGCGCTGGCCACCATCTTCCAGGAATGCATGGTACTGGCTTTCGGCGCACACTTCAGGGAAGCGCCTACGCTCATACCGGGTTTTGTCGAATTGATGGGTGTTAAGATCTCATATCAGCACCTGCTGACGATCGCTGTTGTTGCGGTGGTGCTGGTCGCCATATGGTTACTGCTGACCAGGACAAAACTGGGCATCGCCATCAGGGCTACTGCCCAAGATACCGAGGTGGCCAACCTGATGGGCATCAACGTTTCACGGATACTGTTCATTGCGATGGGCGTCGCCGCAGGGCTGGCGGCTATCGCCGGCATCGTGGTGGCGCCATTGTGGGTCGTCTACCCATATATGTGGATGAACCCGCTGGTTATGATCATGGCTATAGTCGTGCTGGGAGGCCTGGGTAGCATTAAGGGCAGCGTGATCGGCGCTTTTATCATAGGGCTGGTTGAGGCGGCGGTGGTTTTCTACCTGCCCGGTGGCGCATTTCTGCGAGGGGCCATCGCCCTGCTGGTCATGGTGATACTGCTGGTGGTCAGGCCCGAGGGACTTTACGGTATAGTCTTCGAAGAGGAGAGACTATAGGTGTTAAGGAGGCTGTTTAAGGATATACAGGGCGATATATTCGCCATACCCGGCAGATTGATAGCCTTTATCTTTCTTCTGGCCTTGTTTTTCATACCCCTTATTACGCAGGAGTCCTATATATTATTTGTCCTGATACTGGTCAATATCTTTGTCATCTTTGCGGTAAGCTGGGATTTCATCTCCGGCTATACCGGACAGATCAATTTCGGCCACGCATTTTTCTTCGGTGTTGCGGCATATACGGCGGCGCTGCTCAGCAAGAATCTCGGATTGCAGCCATGGGCGACCATACCCATAGGAGCGGTAGCTGCTACAGCAGCCGGTATGCTGATGTGCCTTCCCGCGCTCAGGCTGAGGGGCCCTTATTTGTCGCTGGTCACGCTGGCCATGCCCCTCATTTTGCTGGGGGTGATCAAGGCGTTTCCCGATTTCACCGGCGGCGAGCACGGCATATCCGGTTTGCCTGCTCTGGCCGGGTCCAGGCTGACTGAATACTATATAGCACTTATCGCCATGATTGCTTCCGTATTTATAATGTGGAAGCTGGTTGATGCCAAGAGCGGGTTTGTCAGGATCGGCATCATTCTCCATGCCATCCGCGAGGATGAGATCGCCGCACGCGCTACGGGCATCAACACTATCCGTTACAAGCTGCTGGCCTTCATTATCGGTGGCTTCTTCGCCGGTCTGGCGGGTGGATTGTATGCGCATTTCCTCAGGATCGCGGGACCTGCCACGCTGGACCTCATGCTCTCATTCCAGGCCATTATATGGACGGTCTTCGGGGGCATAGTCAGCATTTACGGGGCTGTGGTGGGGGTCTATATACTGTTTCCTCTGATGGAGTTGCTGCGCCAGTTCGGCGTACCTGTCTGGCCGGGATCAGATATAATGTTCTCCGACCTGCGCTTCCTGATATTCTCATTTTTAGTCATAGCCATCCTGCTCTTCATGCCGGAAGGGTTTGCGGTATGGGTCAGGGATAAGCTGGAGCGCGAATGTCCGCGGTGCAAGCTTTCCAACGCGTCATGGCGGCGCGATTGCAGGGCCTGCGGGGCTGAGCTTCATTAGGCAGGATTACAAGCCCAGGTAGGTCTTTCTGACAGTCTCGTCTTTAAGCAGCTCTTTGGCTGTACCTTCGGCTATTATATGTCCTCTTGACATCACATAGTTCCTGACTGACAGCGCGAATGTAAAGCTCACGTCCTGCTCGGCAAGAAGGATGGTGACACCCAGGTCGTGATAAATCTCCTCAACACGTTTGAAAAGGTCCTCTTTCAGCTTGGGTGCAAGGCCACTGGAAGGCTCATCCACCAGCATGAACTTTGGGCGGCGCATGAGCGATCTGCCGATGGCCAGCATCTGGCGCTCCCCGCCCGATAATGTGCCGGAGATCTGTTTCTGCCTCTCCTTGAGCCTGGGGAACAACGAGTAGACTTTAGAGAGACCGGCGGTTACCTCTTTTTTATTCTTGCAGAGGTAAGCCCCGGCCAGCAGGTTATCCTCGACGGACATTTCTACAAAAGGCCGGCCGCGCTCCGGGCAAAGCAACAGTCCCAGTTTAGCGATCTCCGAGGCTGACATTTTTTCGATGCGCTTGCCATCGAATTCAACGGTGCCGGTAAAGGTGATGTCTTCGTCCCTGGTCCCTTTCAGGACCTCTTTTTCCCAGTTGATCAATCCGACTATGGCCCGCAGCAGGGTTGTTTTACCAGCCCCATTGGGACCGACCAACCCGACCAATTCCCCCTCTTTGACATGGACGCTCGCATCATCCAGCACCATGGCCGTATCGTAGCGCACGGTAACGTTTTTCACATCAAGCAATGAGCACCTCCTTGCCGGTATACGCTTCGATGACCCTTTTATCCTTGGATATTTCCTCTGGCGTACCCTGTGCAAGCACCTCGCCGAAGTTAAGCACAATTACGCGGTCCACGATTTTCATCAGTTCACTGAGCTTGTGTTCTATGATCAACATGGCCGGGCCCTCGCTGTGCAGCCGGCCGAAGCGCCCGCCCTTGTGCAACCGCTTGATGGAACGGGCCACCAGCTCGGTTTCAGCCGGATTCAGCCCGCCGAACGGCTCGTCCAGCAGCATCAGCTCCGGCTCGGTGGCGATGGCCCTTGCCACCTCCAGCCGCTTAAGGTCGCCATGCGATAAAATCGAGGCGGGCTCGAGCGCGAGGTCGGCAATGCCCACGAACTCCAGGGCGTCACGGGCCTTTATCTCGGCCCTCTTAACCCATTCCCCGCGTTTGCTGATCCTGGGGCAAAGGCAGCCGACCATGACATTGGCTATGATGGGCAGGTGACGGAAAGGCTTGACCACCTGGAACGTGCCTACCATGCCCCTCTGCACTATCTCCCAGGGACGCCGCTTGGTGATATCCTCGCCCTTGAAACGGATGGTGCCGGAGTCCGGCTTGAGGATCCCCAGCAGACAGCGTATGAGGGTCGTCTTGCCGGCGCCGTTGGGGCCTATCAGGCCGACGATCTCATCCTGAGCCACCTGGAAGCTTACGTTGTTTACAGCAACCAGGCCGCCGAAGTGCTTGGTAACATTTTCCACTTCGAAAAAGGCTGCCATTTTAGAGATCCTCCTCCCTTAACTCGCGCCTTGATACCTTGCCGACATCGGTCTTGGGGACTTCGCCCCTGAATTCAACGATCTTTGGGCACTTATAGTGGGCCAGTCGTTCCATGGTATACACGAGGATGTCCTGTTCAGTCACCTTTCCTCTGGCCTCCGTCTCAAGCACAACAATGGCTTTAACTTTTTCACCCACGTCGGAGTCGGGCACCCCGATCACCCCGGCCTCCTTAACCTGAGGATGGCCTGTAAGCACCTCCTCGACCTCGCGGGCGAATACGGCCAAACCTTTGTACTTGATCATGTCCCTTTTTCTGTCGTAGAAGTAAAAGTATCCTTCCTCGTCCATCTTGGCCAGATCGCCCGTCCTCACCCAGGTCTCCCCGTCAATCTGGATAAACATCAGCCTGGTGTCCTCGGGCTTGTTCCAGTAGCCCTTGGCTATCTGCGGGCCTTTAAAGGCAAGCTCACCTGTTTCGCCCAGGGGCAGGAATTCATCTTTAGCGGGATCCAGGATTGCTGCCACACAACCCGACATAGGTACACCAAAGGAACCGATCTTTGGCCTGCCGTAGGGGCTGACTATGCCTACGGATGTGGTCTCTGTCATACCCCAGCCCTCGTGTATCTTAACGCCGGTACGCTTCTCCCAGCCCCTGGCCGTATCTTCCAGCAACGCGTCGGCGCCCGATACCAGGACCTTGAGCTTTTTCCAGTTGACCCGGTCGGTCCTGTGGTAGTCTCGCAGCACTTCAAATAGAGCCGGGACGCTGTAGAAAATGGTTGCTCCATAGCTCTCGATGGCGTTGAGTATATCGTCAAGGTCCGGCGTTGTGAATATCACGAGTGTATAGCCCTGCGTCATTGAGCCCGACATTACCACAGACTGGCCGTAGATATGATAAAAGGGCAGGTACCCTATCACCACCTCTTTACCCGGTTGTACTATGTCGCCCCAGAATATCTGCGCTATATGCTGCGCGGCCACCAGATCGTAATGTGTAATCATCGCGGCTTTGGGCAGCCCTGTTGTGCCGCCGGTATAGGGCAGGGAGACCAGGTCTTCATGCACATTGAACTCGATCTTGGGCGGCTTGGGCGGGTATTTCTTGAGCAGGTCCTGCAGCTGGTAGAAGCCTTCCCTTTTAAATATCTCCGGCGGAGGGGCCGACATCTTTTGATAAACCGCCCTCAGCATGCTTTTGCCCAAGAATTTTTTCAATGCCGGCAGATATTCGGCGATGTTGGTTAGTATGACCCTATCCAGTTTGACCCCGGCCCTCTCTACGTTTTCCCACAGGATGTCCTGGCAGACGATCGTGGTGGCGCCGCTGTCGAGTAGCTGATGCTTGATTTCCGGGCTTACGTAAACGGGGCTGATGGCAGTGATGATTGCCCCGGCCTTGAGGGCGCCGAAATAGCATATTATGAATTGTGGTGAATTGAGCAGCAGCAGGGCAACCGTATCACCCTTTTTGACACCGAGTTCGCAGAGGGCTGTGGCAAACCTGTCGATCTGGTCCCTCAGTTCCTTGTAGCTTATCTTCTGGCCGTAAAATATGACAGCCGTCTTATCTTTGAATTTCTCGGTCGTTTCATCTATGGTCTGGACTACCGATTTCTCAGGGATGACTACGTCGGCCGGGACACCTTTCGCATAAAACTTCAACCACGGCCTCGCTTCATAGATGTCTTTATTGGACACGACTTACCTCCTCAACCTTTGAATTAAGCCAATATAGCATATTTCGGCATCGTATTCAACGTAGCCGTATTAGAGCGAAGGTGTGTTGCCCAGGCGATCGAAGGCATACGGTTTGCCGGTCTTGATACCCGCCAGCCGCTTGGCGATGTTCTTGGTGTTCTCCATGTTGTAGGCGCCCATGATAGCGATCTGCTCCATTCTGGGCGATCCGCCGCCGTGGACACCCGCATACTGCATAACGCCGGCCAACTCGGAACATGATATACCCTGCACCCAGGCGAAGGCTTTTAGAATGTCCTGTACGTTTACTTCGGGGTTGCGGGCCATATACTTCTCTATAAAAGGCCTTGTCTCTTCGCTTACCCAGTCTTCAGGCCGCGGCATGGTGGAGGGCATGCCGCCGGATATATCGGCCAGGATATCGTACTCATGATAGATATTGAGTCCGGCATGCCTGCGGCTGACGTTGCAATAGGTGATATCGGGAACCCAGGTGCCGGAGGGCGATTGAGTGGCATTGATGGCTGCCGCAATGCCGGTGCCGTAGCAGAGTTCAGAAGTGCAAATGAGCTCCGCCAGCTTCTCCTTGACGTGGTGCTCTTTCTCTATGCCGTTGACCTCGGCCATCAGCGCCGTGGCGCCGGTCAGAACGTCCGTCATGGCGGGCTTGCAGCCGGTGTAGCTGTGACGATGGTAGAGCGCGAACATCAATGCCAGATAGCCCCCCATATCGGGCTCACCGCAGAGGAAGACGTTATCCCAGGGAACGAATACATCATCGAAAACGGTCATCGAGTCGGCTCCACCCCAGGGCCCCGGGCCGTCGTAGCCCTTTGGTACATCAGGCATGGCTATACTGACTATCTGTTTTACCCCCTCCGCATCGGCGGGTATGTTGAACGCCACCGCCCAGTCGCCCTCCTCCTTGGTGAGGGCGCGGGTGGGTATGACATTTATCTGCTCTACTGCGGGTGCAAATGAGTTATGCACCTTGGCCCCCCTCACAACTATTCCGTCGCTTTTCTTTTCCACTACACGGACATAAAGGTCGGGGTCTTTCTGCTGATGCGGCCTCCACGGCCGGTTGCCCTTGACGTCTGTCTGGGCGCAGCAGCATGTGCGGTCGTTAGTCTGAAAATCCCTCAGCCATGTCTCGAACCTCTTGTGGTACCCCGTCCCGTATTTCTGGTCCGTCATATATGTAATAACCGAGAGGGCGTTGGTAGAATCAATACCCATGCAGCGGGCGATACAGCCGCCTACCTGATGGCAGGTGAGCCGGGTCATTTGCTGCTTGGCCAGCAGGTCATGCATGCTGCGGTGGATGTGGTTGAAGCGGTTGATCTTCTCGCCTGTCAGGTGAGAAGTGGCTGTGAGCAGGTCCTCGTACTGCTTGAATTCGGGGTCGGTTATCATGTCGTAGGTTTTGGCGAGGACGTTGATCGCTCCCTGAAGGTACTTGTAGTCGCGGTCGATCAGCTTACCGTTGTTGTAGATATTGCGCCTCATCTTGCTAAGACGCTGGCGGTACTCACTCGATGAGATCATGGACACCTCCTCTATGTCTGTATTATCCGGCGTACATGCCGCCGGTCACTACGATGTTTTCGCAGTTCACATAGCTCGATTCGTCCGAGGCCAGGAAAACCACCACCTTGGCCACCTCATCCGGCTCACCGATGCGCCCCAGAGGTATCTGCTTGACCGCCATATCAAGTATCTCAGGAACCCCCCATATGGGCTGGGAGAACCGCGTGCGTATAAATGAAGGAGAGATGGAATTGCAGCGGATACCGAAGGGACCAAGCTCGGTAGCCATCATCCTGGTCATGTGTATCATGCCGGCCTTGCTGACGGCATAGATCGCCAGCATGGGATCCGGTCGCATGCCTCCCGCCGAGGCGACGTTGATAATATTGCAGGGCTTCTTATTATCGATCGACAGCTTGGCTATGCCCAGTGACAGGAAATAGGGGCCTTTGAGGTTGACCGACATGATCTTGTCCCAGAGTTTCTCATCGTGTTGAAGCATGGGGCCGAAGAAGGGGCTGACAGCGGCGCAGTTGACCAGGATATCCACTACACCGAAATCTGCCTTGGCCTTCTCCACCAGCCTATTCACGTCTTCCATTACACCCATGTCGGTGCCGGCCCAGACCGCTTTCCTGCCCTTGCTCTTGACCTCGTCGGCCAATCCCTGCAAGCTGTCGGTCTTCTTGTCGCACATCAGGATATCCGCGCCGGCCTCAGCCAGCTTGAGTACGGTTGCCTTGCCTATACCGCCCCCGGCGCCGGTCACCAGGGCTGATTTTCCGAGAAGGGGCTGATAACTGTTAGCCATAGGGAATACCTCCTGAATTTAAAAAAGATTTTGAAAGCTAAGGCTGCAGAGTATTCTAACACCTGCTCGAAAAAGGGGTCAAACCACGTGAAGAGCATCCGCAGAAGTGCAAATCACAGGTGTGGATGCACAGGGAAGGTTGGTGTCAAGCATTTAAAGCCACGCCGTCGCTTTCCAGAGCTTTCCGCATGGCTGCTATGGCGACTTCGACCTGGCTGCCGGTTGGCCTGCGCGTGGTCATGGCCTGCAGCCACAATCCGGGCATCAGAAGCCAGTGGATCAGGCGGTTATGGCTGTAGCCTGCTTCGAATTTGATCAGCTCGTAGCTGAGTGCGGCTATAACAGGTAGCAGCAGAATGCGTGAGGCAATGCTGATCCAGATGGGAGGGCGGCCCAGCAGGGCGAAGACGGCAATGGCCAGAACCAGTACTACAAGCAGGAAGCTGGTGCCGCAGCGCGTATGAGCGGTGGAATACTTCATCACGTCGGCCACTTCCAGCGGCGCTCCTGCCTCGTAGGCGTTTACTGACATGTGTTCGGCGCCGTGGTAGGCGAAAATCTCGCGGATGTCCTTCATGCGTCCTATGGCAGCAAGATAGACGATAAAGAGGATAATGCGGATCACACCCTCGATGATGTTGCTGAGAAAAGCCGAAGCTATAAACGGATCCAGCAGTCTGGCCAACAGCAAGGGAAGGATAAAAAAAAGTGCGACTGCAAGCGCAACGCCCATGATCAAGCTGCCCCAGATCATGCCCGGGGTGATCTTCTCCTGCTCCGTCTCCGTAGATACCTGCGCCGAATACATCAGGGCGCCCGTGCCTAATACCACAGTCTCAATGAGGACTATCACCCCCCTGATCAGCGGGACCTCCCGCCATTTGCCCTTGTAGAGCGTTGCCAGCGGGCGGGCGCTGACCTCGATGCCGCCGTCCATCCTGCGCACAGCGATGGATGTGCTGTTACGGCCGCGAATCATCACGCCTCC
>JAFGHL010000056.1 GCA_016930155.1 Dehalococcoidia bacterium
GTGGGCGGCATAGTGCGCGATATCTTCACCATGGGGCTGCGCCCCATAGCGCTGATGAATTCGCTGCGCTTCGGCCCGCTCGACCAACCCCATAACCGCTACCTGATGAGCGGAGTGGTCGGCGGCATCGCCGGCTACGGCAACTGCCTGGGCATCGCCGATGTGGGCGGCGAAATTTATTTTGATGACTGCTACACGGGGAATCCCCTGGTCAACGCCTTGTGTCTCGGCATCGGCCGCAAAGACGGCATGGTCAAGGCTACCGCCCACGGGGAAGGCAATCTCATTATGCTGGTCGGGGCTGATACCGGGCGCGACGGCCTGCACGGCGCCTCCGGCCTGGCTTCCCGCACATTTGAAGAAGCACGCGAACTACGTTCGGCGGTACAGGTGGGCAACCCCTTCATGGAGAAGTCCCTCATCGAGGCCTGCCTGGAGCTGGCCAGGACGGACTGGATAGTCGGCATGCAGGACTGCGGTGCCGCCGGCCTGACCAGCGCCACCGTAGAAGCAGCCGATAAAGGCAATTCAGGACTTGATATAGACGTTCAGAAGGTGCCACGCCGCGAAAAGGGCATGACGCCCTACGAAGTGATGCTCTCCGAATCGCAGGAGAGGATGATCGTCATAGTCAGGAAAGGATACGAGCGCAAGGTCAAAGCCCTTTTCGACCGCTGGGACCTCCACTCAGATATAATCGGCACAGTCACCGCCGACTGCATGGTTACCATTAGGGATGGAGGAAAGGTCGTCGCCCATGCACCGGTGGAGATACTTAACAGGCCACCGGCCTACCGTTTCCGGCCCAAGCGGCCGGCCTGGCTGGACAACCTGCAGCAGCTTAACCTGAGGAAAATCAAGGACATCTCCACTAGAGAAGCGGGCAGGACTCTGCTGAAGCTGCTGGCAACTCCCAATATCTGCAGCAAGCACACCGTATACCGCCAGTACGATCACCAGGTCGGTAACAGCACAGTGGTGCTGCCGGGCAGCGATGCCGCCGTGCTGCGTGTACAGGAAACAAACAAGGCTATCTCCATGGTGACGGACGGTAACGGCCGTTATTGTTATGTAAACCCGTTGATCGGCGGGATCATCGCCGTGGCCGAGGCCGCCCGCAACACAGCCTGCAGTGGGGCCAGACCGGCGGCCATCACCAACTGCCTCAATTTCGGCAACCCCGAGAAAAATGATGTTTATTACCAGCTCAGGGAATGCATCAAGGGCATGACACTGGCCTGTAAAAATATGAAGATACCCGTTATCAGCGGCAACGTCAGCCTGTATAATGAAACCCGGGGGGTGGCGATTTTCCCCACGCCGGTAGTCGGCATGGTAGGCGTCATGAGCAATGCCAGGCGTCACTGCTCGGCCGGGTTCAAGCGTGCCGGCGATATAGTATTTTTGCTGGGCGCACCCGCCGGTGATGAGAGCCTGGGCAGCAGCGAGTACCTCCAGTCCATCCACGGCAAGGTCGCCGGGAGCCAGCAGATCGACTTACCAGCCGAAAAGCGACTGCAGGAATGTGTGATAAAAGCCTGCGAGCGCGGCCTGCTACATTCAGCACATGACTGCTCCGACGGTGGTTTTGCCGTAGCCCTGGCAGAAAGCTGTATCCTGGGAGAGATTGGTACTGTAACCAGCGTCACCGTCAACGGGCGCCTTGATGCCACCCTTTTCGGCGAAGCACAATCCAGGGTGATTGTATCAACCAGCCCGGCAGCGGCCAGTCGTCTGGAAGGCATCGCCTACAGATTAAAGGTTCCCGTCACCAGGCTGGGGACGACAGGCGGGGATAACCTTATCATCAAGGGGTATGTCAACCTGCCGGTCAGCAAGCTAAGCAAGGCCTGGCGCAATACACTTTAAAACAAACATGATTAAATTCCGGAGAAAGACAATTGGCAGACGTATCTGAATTCAGGGGTGTCAGGTATAACCCCGCAACAGTCCAATATATGGCGGACGTTATCTGTCCTCCCTACGATGTCATATCGCCGCAGGAGCAACAGGCTCTCTACGACAGGAACCCTAACAATATGGTGCGCCTGGAGTTTGGCCTGGATATGCAGGGAGACAACGAGCGCAATAACAAGTACCTGCGGGCACGCTCGCAGTTCAACCAGTGGCTGAAAGAACGCAGCATGCTCCAGGACACAGTGCCCAACTACTATGTCCATGAGCACAACTTCGAGATCGGTGAAAATAAGAAAAGGCGTCTGGAGCTGTTTGCCGCCGTCAAGCTCGAACCCTGGGAGAAAAAGGTCATATACCCTCATGAATTCACGATGGCCAAAGCCAAGGCGGACCGGCTGGAGTTGATGAAAGCGTGCACGGCCAACTTCAGTCCTGTCTTCGGCCTCTATGAGGACCCCGGGGGACGCATCAACCAGCTTATCGTCAACCGTGTAAAATCAACTCCCACATACAGCTTCCAGAGAGGAGATACCCACAGGTTCTGGATGGTCAATGAGCCGGAATTTGTACAGCGGGTGAGCCATTTCCTCATCACCAAGCACATCTATATAGCTGATGGGCATCACCGCTACGAGACGTCGCTGGCTTATCAGGACTACCGACGACAGCTCGACCCCCACGGCACGGGAAATGAGGCTTATAACTATGTAATGATGGCGCTGATATCGTTTTCGGACCCGGGCCTGGTCATCCTGCCCATACACAGGCTGGTACGCGGCATACCCGCTGATACGCTACAAAATGTTAAACAGGAGCTGTCCAAATACTTTGAGATCATCGAAACCGGCAGCGGCGACGTTTCCAGCAATCATCCCGGCAACATCAGGATATACGGGCTGGAACCGGGACAGATGCTGGGGCTGACATTGCTACCCGGCATCAGAGTTAACGATTTCCTCGATAATAAGCATTCAGAAGCCTATGGCAAGCTGGACGTCAGCGCCGTGCAACATATTATCTGTGAGAAAGTGCTGGGCCTGCCGGCTGGAGATACCGACAACCTGGCCTACTCTCCCAGCGGAGAGGCAGCCTGCAAGCTGGTCGACTCCGGTCAATTCCAGTTCTCAGTCCTGCTTGATCCCGTACCTTCCATGACCATTAAGGCTATTGCCGATGCCAATGACCGCATGCCGCGTAAGTCAACCTTTTTCTACCCTAAGCTGCCCACCGGGCTGGTGATACACCGGCTGGATGGGGAAATCTAGCAGGCTAATACCTGGAAAAGAAACCCTAAGCTCAGCAAATGGTAATTCAGAGATTTGGGTTTGTTTAGCGTTTGGAATTGGTAGTTTCCACCGGTGACGTTATTACTTGCCCGCCCGAGCCGTTCTGCTTGGCTGCATAAAGCGCCCTGTCAGCCCGGGAAAATATATCGTCAAAGTCTGTGTCCTCATCAGATGCAGCAGCAAACCCCGTGCTGACAGAAAAGTGCACTTTCACTCCTGAATCTGCCTCTACCGAAGCTTGAGAGCATTCCTCCCTGATACGTTCGCCCGTAGAACAGGCGGCCTCGGGTTCCATCTCAATGAGCAAGATTCCGAACTCATCGCCCCCAATCCTGCCAAAGAAATCGGAACGACGTATGCATTCCTGCACCGCTTCAGACAACTTTCTGAGCACCCTGTCCCCGGTCAGATGACCATAGCGGTCATTGACCAGCTTGAAGCTATCGACATCGATCAGCAGGCAGCAGAAAGCACGCCCGTATCTCTTAAATCTCTGGAACTCCAACTCCGCACGCTCCACAAAAACGCGACGGTTGAGTATGCCTGTCAGCCCATCTTGCGAGGCCAGTTTTTCCAGCTCCATCCTGGACTGTTCACCTGCCAAAGTGGCAGCATACTCCCTGCGCCTCAGTCTGTAGATGCGCCCGGAGGCAAAAATACCGACTATGTTGACCATTACTATGGCGCAGATGGCCGCATTGACAGATGAAGCGGGAATGTCCGTTTTGAGCAATACGATAATGGCAATTTCAGCTACGGCCGTCAGCAGGCCCACGGTAACCCTGAATACAGCCCTGTTGGGGATACCTAGGTAAACTATCAGTATCAGCACCACATCTATGGCAACAGAACCTATATAATCTGAAGGCCGCGTCAGGTTGATAACAAATAGCAGCGCCAGTCCACACATCAGCCAGATAAAAATATTCCAGTCGTAAGCGTCAGAAGAAGGCTTCCGGTTGATGAAGACAACCAGGCCAATGCAGTAAAGCAGGTAGACAAAACGCAGGAAGATTATTGCATATAAAACCCATCTTCCGCTTATCCACGCTGGATCACTCAGGGCAAAGCCCGCCATCAGCAGGGCAAACATCAGGATGCTGACGGTAGCCAGCCGGACATCATCTCTGCTAAAGCGCAGGCGATAAGCCCGCTCCGCCTCCCCGGGAAGGTTTCCATCCAGCCTTAATACATCAGTCCACTTCAATTTAGAATTACCCGACGCTATTTTATCAAATAATCAGGCATTAACTGTAATATAATCAGATTGACACCGGATACCCGCTTCTATATACTCGCACACAGCACAATTAAAGCGAGGATGAGATGACAGCAAGAATCGTGGCGGTCATAGTATTACTGATAGCTATAATACCTGCTTTTTTATTTCCTTCATCGTCTGAAGCAGATGCCTCCGCATACATTATGGAGAAAATAGATGTGCTTACACTTCCTGCCACTCATATTTCTCCCCCCACCACGAAATTGAACGCCAGAGTGGTTGAAACAATTACTTTTATTGTTTCGGCAGGGCAACAAAACGCTGTGTTAAATCCTATCCGGTTCCAATACGGCACAGCACCCGGCACCTACATACATGAGATCGAGGCAGAATTAATATCCCAGGTAGTAAATAGCTCAATATATGCTAGCGGAATTACTGTGACCTTCAATTCCCTGCTTGCCGCTACCCCGGGCAATATAATACCCTGCACCACCTATTACGCCCGGGTTGTCTGCGAATTTGGCCCCAATCCTTTCGGAATCCCCAAAGTTATCTACGGCAACGAGATATCTTTCTTCACCCCCGGCTGCATGTTGGTAGCAGCAGGTTCAGGCGGGCAGGGCAGCGGCGCTGGCTCATCATCCACCCCATCCGGGCCTGTGCCGATATCCAACATAATAGTGCAAAGCGCTGCAATAAATACACCTGAAGCGTCCCCGGGACAGGATGTCTATATCTCGGCTTCCGCAGCCAACATGGGCACTGCCAGCGGTGATGCCAGCATAACACTGTATATCAACGGCCATAAGGTTGACTCCCAAGGCGTGACCGTGGCCGCCGGCCAGACAGCACCGGTACACTTCTGCGTGAGCCGCAATGAGCCAGGAACTTACACGGTTTACGTCGAGAATGTCCCGGCTGGCAACTTCACCGTGGATGTTTTTGCCAATAAGACAGGCATAGTCTACGGTATTATGGGTTTGATGCTGCTGGGTATAGCAGGAACACTATATTTGCTGCTACGTAAAAAGTCCGCCTGCTAGGCACGGGCTATTCCGTAATTTCGAATACTGTGCTGGCATATGCCTGTGCATTCGCCTCACCTAATGTTGACCGTCTAGGCTCACGCACCGACAACAGTCTGCCCAGGGACTTGCTTTGAAGGTTGCTGAAAAAACGGCATTGACTCCGCATGGTCTGCAGTGTTTCCCGCGTTCCGCCGTAAATCACGTAATCTATCTCTTTAAGATGCGGCTCCAGTATCTCACGGGCATGTACCTCCACACGCGTGAAGAAAGATTCCATCTGCTTCTCCCGGTGCCGGGCGAAACGGTTGGCCGAGGACCCTCCCTTATGATGCCGGGCATGCACCAGCCCGGTGCCCGCCTTACAGTCGATCAATTTCTCGCCATGGAACACACCGATGGCATAGCGGCCCAATCTGACCAGAACCAGTGCCAGCCGCCAGTCCCTCTCCAGCACTGCTTCTAATGCGGCAGGTTCATACGAGCGTACAACCCGGCTTTCGTCCAATGGAAAGGGCGGCCAGACCACCCAGGCTTTGCCGCTAATATAAAAGACAGCGGCCCCCGCCGGTGCTTTCCCAACCTTCCCGCAGATCTCATCCAGCACCTGCCCGCGGTCCAGCACCTCCAGCAGCATTTTTTCCGTATCTGCAATAGACGCAGCCGCAGCGAAGTAAGCGGTGAAGACGGGCGGCTTTTCCTCCAGCCTGCGCAGCCAGCTCAGGGCTCCTGCCCGGGTTAAGGTAAATTGATTAGTTAACATACCTGTTAAATTATAAACCGGGTCTCTCAACTCGCATTATTCGAATTTGAGACTCTATATTTGATTAAAGATCAGAGCCCTGCCTTATTACTATTACCAATATTTACTGCAAGGCAGCAATGGTCACGCCGTCGCCACCTTCACCCTGCCCGCCCGCGCGAAAGGACTTGACCAGTGAATGGGACGAAAGCGCCTCCCGTACAGCGTCGCGCACCGCCCCCGTACCGTAGCCGTGGATGATACGCACCTCCGGAAGATGAGACATGAAAGCATCGTTAAGGTAGGCATCCAGCTCTGCCTCGACAATATCCGCACGGTGACCCCGCAGGTCCAGCTCCAGCGAAGCCGGCCGCGTAGTTTTCGGCCTGATCACCGTACGTTCGGCCCCGTCCCCCTCCCCGGATGACACCACCTTATCTACATTATCCAGCCGCAGGGTCAGCTTTATGTCACCCACCCGGGCTTCCAGAGTGCCCTGATCGGTGTTTACCGCAAGCACTTCGGCCGTCGTCTGCATATCCCGCAGCCTTACCATATCGCCCACGCTGACAATCTCCAGCGAATCTTCGTCACCGCTGATCTCGGCCAGGCGCTGCCCCAACTCCTGGCCGCGCTTTTCGGCCTCACTGCTGAGCCTTTCCATCTCCTGCCTGGCACGCTGCACCCTTTCCCGGGAGCGCTGTTTTTTCAGTTCGTTCTCGACATCGCGGATCGACCGGTACAGCCCGGCTATCTCCCGGTTCAGGTTATCCTGCATCTCACGCACCATCTGGCGCTCGGTTTCTTTTATCCTGGCCAGCTCGCTCTCCAGCCGCCCGGATAACTCCAGCACCCTGTTCTTCTCTTTTTCCAGGAAAAGCTGCACGCCTTCCAGCCGCTGGCGTTCGGCAGCCAGGTCCACCAGCATCGCTTCGACCTCCTGCGAACCCTTGGACATGATGCTGCGTGCCTGGTCTATGATCTCCTCTGGCAGGCCAAAACGCGCGGCAATATTAAGAGCATTGCTGCCGCCCGGCATGCCCACGCTCAGGTGATAGCTGGGAGCCAGCGTAACCGGATCGAAGTCCATCGATGCATTGCGCACACCTTCAGTCAGATGCGCAAAAGCTTTCAGCTCGCTGTAATGCGTGGTAACCACAACATTGGTGCCTTTCCCACCCAGATGCATCAGCGTGGCCTGCGCCAGGGCGGCCCCTTCCCCGGGGTCTGTGCTTATGCCCAGCTCATCCAGCAGCACCAGGCTGTCGGGAGTTGAGTTTTTCACCACGCGCGCTATATTGCTGATGTGAGCGCTGAAAGTGGAAAGCGTCTGCTCGATGCTCTGCTCATCACCGATATCAGCGAACACCTCATCATATACCGGCAGCACGGTACCGTCGGCACACGGCAGTGGCAGTCCTGCCTGCGTCATCAGCACCAGCAGTCCAATTGTTTTCAAGGCCACGGTCTTGCCGCCGGCGTTGGGTCCGCTGATAATCAGCACTGCATAATCTTTACCCATCTCAAGACTGAGCGGTACTGCTTCGCCCTTCAGCAAGGGATGCCGGGCATTGACCAGCTTCAGCAACCGTCCGTTTCCCACCTCTCCTCCTATCTCCGGCTCTATGCCTCTGATCTTCTCGGCGTAAAAAGCCTTGGCCAGCGCCACATCCAGGCGCGCCAGCGCCCCCGTGCCCGTAATAATATCTTCGGCCGCCGCCCCCACCTGGGCGGACAGCGTTGCCAGTATACGCTCTATCTCCTGTCTTTCCTGCACCTCAAGCTGGCGCAGTTCGTTGCCGCCATCGATCGTCTCCAGCGGCTCGATGAATACGGTGGCCCCCGTGTTAGATACATCATGGACGATGCCCTTGAGCTCGCGCTTGGATTCCACCTTCACCGGCAGAACATAGCGCCCGTTGCGCTCTGTAATAATTTGTTCCTGCAGCATCTCCTGACCCCTCTTCGACTTCAGGATGGACGACAACTTTTCCTGTAGTTGATGGCGCGTGTCCCTGATATGCCAGCGCAGGTCGGCTAGGTGTGGCGAAGCGGAATCCAGTATATCTCCTACAGGCGACAGGCAACGGCTGATCTCCCCTTCCAGATCGGGCAGTGTGGTTATCTCCTGCGCCATATTCCAAAGGCTGGGAAGCTCACGAGCCATTTTCGACAGTCCGTTGAGCGCCATCCGGCAGGCGGCAGCAGTCTTCAATACTTTCAACAGCACAGCAGGTTCCAGACTGGCCCCCTTCTGCGCCCTCATCACATCTTCACGTACATCATAGGCCTCGGCAATATGAAAATCCGGGCGTATAGAGATCAGGCGCCGAGCTTCAGCCGACTGCCTGAGCAGCAGCCGCACCCAGTCGGCATCCGAGACCGGCTGGAGCGACAGGGCCAGCTCCCGGCCGGCGGGGAAAGAAGTGTAGCTCGCCAGCCTCTCCCGCACACGGGGAAATTCCAGCATCTCGATGCTCGACCTATCCAATTTGCGCATACCTTTGATTTAACATTCCAGCGGATAATTGTACTCGAATAAAGTGAAGGAGAAAAATTATCATTTCCAGGAAAAGAAAACCCCAAGCTCTAAAATCTAAATACTAAACAAACCCAAAGCTCAAAATCTGCAATCTCTGAACTTAGAATTCTGTACTTGTTTAGTGTTTAGAGTTTAGTATTTAACTTTATGATTTTGCCTGGGTTTTGATCTTGCCCCTCATTCAGCGTTTGGAACTCCGCTTATGAGCCCGCCGCTTAAACAAGTCTTTCAGCAACACGAAGGCGATCAGCAGCCCGGCCAGGCATACTGCAATGATAATTACAAAATCCGGTATGCGCTGCCCGCCCTTCCGGTCAACGCCTTCGCTGACCTCGAAAGACGCACTCAGACCCGCGACCTCAACTGTATATAATCCGGAGGCGTTTTTGTTTATGATGAAGCTGACGGTGTCAGCTTTTCCCGCCTCCAGCGTCACCGTCCTGACCACCTCATCCTCCCCGTTTATCTCCAGCACAATATCGCCTTCTGCCTGCGTATCGCACTTATTGCTAACGCGCAGCGTCACGGTGACGTTCTCACCCAGGCCGGCGGTACCCGGTTTAACATTTAAATCGGAAAAGGCCAGGTTATCTGAAGGCGGACCAGACTGTGCAGGCTGGGCCGTGCCGTCTGACGCGCCGGTTTCATCCTGCGCCTGCCCCCTCACTGCGAAGATGGTGAAATGTGCAACGGACGCCGATACCTCATCATCTACCGTGTTGACCTGCGACTCCAGCTTTATCCACTGACCACCATCCCAGAAAGCCACATAAAGATCAGATTCATCCAGCCCGCCAGGCAGGGGCGTATCATATTTAAGCGTCATCGTGGCAGGCGGTGTAAAAATGGCGCCGGCAGGTGTAAAACTATAAGAGCTCAGGCATATCGAGCCGCCGGGGTCCTGCGGCGGGTTCGATTCCCTGCCAGCCCCGATGTTGGTGCTGCCCTTTAAATTCATGACAGTCCCCGTCTCCAGTTTAAGACGCACCCGGCGGTCCTCGCTGGCGAGCTCCCTGGCCGAATCGAGCTTCAGGCCGGTATAGCTGACCATATCCGGTTTGCCCATGAATCTGGCGGTAATGGCGGATGTCTGTGCGCTCCTCGCCGCCTGGGATAATTCAGACAGGTCCGTGCCGGCAGCTATGGTGACCATGATGCAGGTAGACAGCATAAAGGCATTGGCTGCATTATCATCGACCCGCACGGTAAAATGGAATACGCCTTCGCTGGTCGGCACACCCCTGACAACGCCCAGCGTGCTGTCCAGTGTCAGGCCGTCAGGCAGGCTCCCACCCAGGATAGACCACCGGTAAGGAGGCGTACCCCCCCGGGCATTCATATCAACCGAATACGGATATGACAGCGTGGCATTGGGCAACGTAACGGGGGAGATACCGTAGGACGATGTGCTGCAGGCTGTTCCGGAACATGACAGGCATGATGAACATGACGCCGACGGCATATAGGGAGGCGCCCCGTAAGCGGTGATGTTCAGTTGCGTGGACTCGCCTGTATGGAACACGGCGTGCTGCGTGGCCGGATGCCCGTTGACCGAGAAATTGACCATCTGCCCCTCGCTGCCCGATACCACAAAAACCGGGCTGTAGCCGTATCTGCCTTCGGAATCCGTGGATGTTTGCCCGACAATCGTAGCGCCGATGATGGCGGTGATGATATAACCGCAGGGCACCACTGAGCCGCTATTGAATACATAGCCAAAGAATTTTTGTGTTGAGGATGTGTCCGACCGGCACGGAACAGACCAGCTCAGGATCGCCAGCGCCGGGCTCAGCACAATCACCGCCAGGCAAACCAGGCGAAAACCTAACCTGTGAACGCACCAACCATTCATATATATTTATTCTATTCTATCACTCCGGCCGCATCATCAATAGCCGGAAGATTAAATTTCACACAGGTGATAATAAAATGCCAGGCTGGCAATTCTGAAATCCTATAAGTGAAGCAACCTCCAAAATCCATGCTTTCAAAAAAGGAAGATGTCATTGCGAGACCGGGCATAGCCGGGGCCACCGGGCAATCTCCTCGTTGGATAAAGACCATGCAGGTGATCGTCACGTCGCTTGGTTGGTCGTGACAACGCAATAAAAAAAGGCCCTCCTGTGTGGAGAGGGCCTTTAAAATTTCCCCAGCCTATAGCTTGACCAGCTTTACCTCTGTGATGCCCGGCACGTGCCGTATCTGATCGATAATGTCGTCAGCGGCCGGTTCATCCAGCGTCAGAATCATGAGGGCCTCGCCCCTGGGAGTGATCCTGGCAACCTGCATGGCACTGATATTGATATTGCTCTTCCCGGTGATGGTGCCCACGGCGCCGATCACCCCCGGCTTGTCCGTGTGGTAGGTCAGCATGAAATAACCTCCCGTGGGAGCGATATCCAGCCAGAACTTATTGATCCTGACGATATGCATTTCATCACGCAGGACAGTGCCTGCCACATCGATGGCGCCTCCCGATGCTTTCACTTCCAGTGATATCAGGCTGGCATAGTTGCTGACCTCGGTCTCTTTCTGCTCGGATATCTTGAGGCCGCGCTGCTGAGCGATTACACTGGCATTCACCAGGTTCACGTGCTCCTCGCTCACGGTATCCAGCAGTCCGCTCAGGATAGCGGCCTTGAGCGCCTTGGTATCATACTGCGCTATCTCGCCGGAGTACCTGATTTTGAGGCTCTTCAACTGGCCTGACATCATCTGTCCCGCCAGCTTACCGATAACATCGGCAACTCCCATATAGGGGCGCAGTATATCCAGTATCTCCGGTGATATCTGCGGCACATTGACGGCATACCTGGCCGGCTTGCCATTCAGCACATCGATGATCTGCTCCACCACGTCTATGCAAACGTTGGTCTGCGCCTCTTTGGTGGAGGCGCCCAGGTGTGGGGTAACAATGATTTTATCGTTCTTGAAAAGGGGGCCTTCGGTAGTCGGTTCCACCGGGAAAACATCGATGGCCGCCCCGGCCACCTTGCCTTCTTCGATTGCTTTTATCAGCGCCTCATCATTGATGAGCCCGCCGCGTGCGCAGTTTACAATGCGCACGCCCTTTTTCATCAATTCAAATTCCCTGGTCCCGATCATACCTTTTGTTTGAGGCGTCAAAGGCAGGTGGAGTGTAATAAAATCAGACTCCTTGTAAAGCTGCTCCAGAGGCATCAGCGATACGCCGAGTGAAGCCGCATATTCCTCTGAGGCAAACGGGTCATAGCCCACCAGCCTCATCTCGAAACCTGCGGCGCGGGCAGCCACACCGGAGCCCACGTTGCCCAAACCAATGATGCCGATGGTCTTATTGCGCAGCTCCACGCCGACGAACTCCTTGCGGTTCCATTGGCCGGCCTTAAGCTGCGAGCAGGCCTGTGGCACGTTGCGCGCCAGCGCCATCATTAGAGCCAGAGTATGTTCAGCCGCCGCCACTGTGTTGCCGGTCGGCGCATTGACCACCATGATACCCTGCTCGGTGGCCGCAGTTATATCGACATTGTCGAGCCCCACGCCGGCCCTGGCGATGATTTGCAGCTTCTTGCCCGCGGCAATTACATCAGCGGTGACCTGCGTCTCGCTGCGTACTATCAGGGCATCGTAACCGCCGATTATAGATATCAGCTCATCGGGCTTAAGCCCGAGCTTAACGTCAACTTCAGTTTTAGCCTTGAGGCTCTCCATGCCCTCCGGCGCCAGCGGATCAGCAACTAATACTTTCATAAATAACACCCCAACTATAAAGTTCTAACTACTAAGTTCTAAACTCTAAACAAATTCAAAGCCTTTATATCTTGTATCTGGAGCTTATTTAAAATTTGGTGTTTAGAATTTAGGGTTCATCTATTTTTTTGCTTTCGGCAAAGCCTTATCCATGGCCGCCAGGATCTCGTCCATGTCGGCATCATTGATAAAGCCCAGGTGACCGATACGGAAGACCTTGCCCTTCATGCCACCCTGGCCACCGGCGATGACCACCTTATACTCATCACGCAGTGTGGAGTTGAACTTCGGCACGTCCATATCTTCCGGAGCTTTTACGGCCGTCACAGTGTTAGAAGCATATTTCTCGTCCTGCACCAGCAGCTGAAGGCCTTTCGACTTGACCCATTTCCTGGCCTTATCGGCAACGCGTGCGTGGCGCGCAAAGATGTTGGGCAGGCCCTCTTTCAGCATCATGTCCAGGGCTACATCCAGCCCAAAGTAAATGGAAACGGCGGGAGTCCACGGCGTCTGCCCGTCGGCGGCAAATTTTTTAGCCCTGGCAAAATCAAAATAAAACCTGGGCATTTTAGCCTGCGCCTGGGCCTTCCA
>JAFGHL010000057.1 GCA_016930155.1 Dehalococcoidia bacterium
CTTATAAGTTATTTGTGTTTATTACTTATATTTTGAGGTCTCTCTTACTTTTTTCAACTCCAACCGACAAAACTGTTACTGTATCAGCAGGCTGGCCCTCCAGACCGGCGCGGTGAAAGACCGCCCGCTAAACATGATAGAATTATAGCGCCATGCAGGTGGACTTCGCTTTTATCTGCGACTATGCTGAGGCTACCAACAAGGTCAATGCGCTCGGCATAGGATTCGATACCATTATGGCCGGCCGCGTCCCGGTCAGGCACCCGAATTTCTTCCTGGTTATCCAGTTGCGCGCCAACGTCGTTGAAGCCGGGGAAAAGAACTTCGAGGTACACCTGATCGACGACGATGGAAAGCAGATTATTTCTCCTATCAAAGGCAAGCTTAATATACCGCGTCCTCCGGCGGGGACTGAGAGCACCGGCCGTATAGCCATGCGCTTCGATGGCGTGGAGTTCCCCAAGTACGGCGTATATTCAATACACGTGCTGATCGAAGGACACGAGATGAGCAGGATACCACTGAGGGTGTCTCAGGCGCCGGCCCTGCCTCAGAACTGAGATAGAATAATCTGAATTGACACGAAGCGGGATGTTATCAGCCCGTTTGTACGATGGGGGGATTGTTGCTATGAGAGTAACACAGCTGGTGGCCAATATACTCTGTCTCATGTTTCTTCTGCTGCCTGCCAGTATGCCGGTTCAGGCCGATTCACATCCCGGATATATTTATGACAGTGTAAACGTCGATATTGCGATCAAGCCCAATTCGGATCTGCAAATCTCAGAACTACAGAAATTTGACTTCCTGAGCGGGGATTTCCACGGCGGCTATCGATTGATCCCTACTGACAGGCTTGTCTCCATCGATAATGTAGAAGTGTGGGAAGACAATAAAGGGTATCCTCTGAATCCTGAAGTCAGGGACTGGATCAAAAAACGCATACTTACAGGTGAGGTTATCGGCAAAGAGGAGAACGGCTACGCAACCTGGACTGAGGGCAACCGGTTCTGGATAGGATGGTGGTTTCCTACTACCATGAGCGGATCTCGCAACATCGAGGTCAAATACACCGCCCGAGGGGCGCTTCGTATCCATGACGACACCGACCGGCTTTACTGGAAAGCTATCTGGCCGGACCGCACAGCGGTGATTAACGAGGCAAATATCACAGTGCGCCTGCCTTCCGGAATTGACCCGAAACAATTAAAGATCGAGCATCACGGCGCTGCTGCCGCATACCATGTTAAAGAAGACGGGTCAGCGATTATTTTTACAGCAACCAATATCACGCCTGCTCAGGAGACCGAGCTGGATATAACATGGCCTCACGGCCTGATAGATGCACAAGCGCCCGCATGGCAAAAGGAGGTCGAAAAAGCGGAAGCGGAAGCTCAGGCGCATCAAGAGAGAATGGCCTACTACGAGAGTAATGTCAAACCCTATATAAATCTGTCAATGTTTTTATTAACTCTGCTGATAGTACTGGCCGCCATTTTATGGATAAAGAGAGTCTTTAAACAGTACGGCCCTGCCTCAACCGTACCAAGAGATCACGGCAGCCAGTATTCACCGCCCGATAAGCTGGCTCCGGCGCTTGTGGAAATTCTGGTGTCGGGCAGGTCTTCCCGGGGCATGACGGCCACCATCTTCGACCTGGCCCACCGCAGAATAATTCAGATCGAGGAGATCCGGCAAAAAGCAACGCTTTTTACCAACAGAGACCTGGTTCTAACCAGGTTGAAAGACGACTATGATTACGACTTTGAAAAGATGGTCAGTGAAGAGCTGGCCAGCCCCGAAGGTGCAAGGCTTTCAGCGAAGCAAACCGGCATGGCAATGCTATTAAAGGAATTCGGCAAGAGTGCTGAGTCGGAGGCCTTCTCACAGGGCTTTTTCACACACGCGCCCTCCCAGTCAATCAAGAGGCTGTTGCTGCCCGGCATACTGATAATGGTTTTTTCTATGCTGATTATGATATTGCTGTCAGTGCTGCTCTTTGATTATGTCGAGTTTATATTTCTCCCCTTCCTGGCTCTGACAATTACCGGCGTGGTTGCCATTATTCTGTCCCATAAGCTGATCAGCTATACGGAAGAAGGAGCCGGGCGGGCTGCAGCATGGAAAGCTTTCGGTAAATACCTCCGGCAGATGACCAGGGATCGGCAACTGGCTGCCGACCAACTCAACACCTGGGACAGCTATTTCCCATTCGCCATAATATTCGGCTTGACCAAGCCCTGGATTTCACAGTTTGCCCGGATGGACGCCTCGGCACCGGTATGGTTCATCGCTTACCACAGGCCGGGAGACAGCGGCGCCGGCACAGCTATGACCTCGTCCCTTTCGTCCGTGAAATCAGCCTTCAGCAATATGGTAACTGCGATTTCAGGTAGCTCAGGCGGCAGCGGCGGCAGCGGAGGTAGTGGCGGCGGTGGCGGTGGTGGGGGTGGTGGCGGCGGTGGCGCGATCTGAGAAGAAAAACCTGACGAAGTAAGAAAGCCGATCGATGATCGAAATCATATTAAACACGCTCTCGATTGGTAATACCCGTGCCAGAAACCATTATGTCCCGCGCTTTTCATAATCGGGGCACCAGACCGCATTGGGGCGGGCCGGTTGGTGGCAGGCGCCCCGCCAGTCGTACTTGCAGGAATCGCACAGTATCACCTTAATGCCCAGCGCCTGTTTAACGCTTATCTTCAGTTTATCAAACCGGGAAGGTCCGGTTTTCTTGCGTCCCGACATAGTATTTGAGTTTACTTCCCGCATCCACAGGCTGTCAAAAACCCTGCCCCCCGTAGTAATATATCTGACCACCGGCGAATCAAGGAGGCGAGCATGGCGCACTGGGAACACCGAGATGAGAGCAACTGGGCTGAATTCAGATTTAACCAGCCGTATCCGGCAGGGCTGAAACGGCTGAGGGACGAGGTGCTGGAAAAAACAGACTACGATCCGGCCGTACTCTGGCAATGGGGTACCATGCAGGCCATGTCGGTTGTACATATATTGAAGGACTGCGAAAAGGAGTTCGGAGAGCAGGGACAGCAGCTTGTCAACAGGGCGCTTCGTAGCGTAGGTCACGATGTGGGCCAGCAAATTTTCGCCGGTCTGAGCAAACCTGAGGGTTTGAGCGAGGCTGAGCTGGTCAGCTTCTTTGCCACTGTCATCAATCGTATAGTATACGCATCGCTGGAGGCGCCGCGCATAGACTCCGAAGACAGGATCAGCTTCGATATCGTCTGGTGTCCGCACCAGGACCACTATTCGGCCTTCGATTGCCGTGTCCAGCGTTATCTGGTGCAGGGGATGCTGGATGCGTTCTTTGATACCGGCTGGGTCAGCGGCGACTGGCAGGTCAAGTTTACCTGTACGATACCGGCCGGCTCCAAGGTATGCACGTTCGTACTGTGGAAGGCAAGCAGCCAGGAGAAAGCCGAGTGGGAGCTGTATACCAGGAAGCTGGAGCAACGGGCTCTAAAAGAAGCGAGTGGCTGAAGGAATCCGTCACAGCCTTAGTCCAGGGGACGGACAGTCGAAACCTCGGGGATTAAATGCAGACCCTACTGAACTTTAAAGGGGATCGCAAGCTTCTCTTCGCCGTTCAGCACCAGCTTCGCCGCATAATCTCCCCGGACAAGTTCTCCCTTGCCGGTAGACAGTCTGGCAGCGATTTCCACCGTGCCGGTAACGGTATTTTCGTCCGTTGCAGCCAGGTAATTATCGACACCGGCTTCATCGCTGCTGACAATGATCCATTGAATGTCCACCCGGGTGTCTGCAGGAGCATTGTATATCCTGGCCCTGAAAAATACCTCGGGGACGTTCGCAGAAAAACGGGGCGACGTGTTGACTTCTTTCCGTTCCTCGTCTTTAAATGCGTATATATTCGCCTCACCGATATAAAGCGGCGGCACGGTACCGGCTTCAACAATGCTGAACGGAACGATTAACTGTTCCGTATCACCGACATAGAACCGGAGGCTGTAGTTGCCTTTGGGAAATGTCTTATCCTCCCTGGGAGATATGGAAAAAATCAGGTATTCTCGTCCTTCTATTTTAAGGATGGACTCCGCTATCATCTGCTGCCGTACACCCGCCAGCTCTCCCTCCTCATACACCCAGCGGGCTTTAACCTCGTCGGAGAAATCGCCTCCGCTGACTTTGACCGAGCCATACACAACCCGGCTGTCCACGGGGAAAACGTTGACGCTGTTCAGCGGCTTTCCATTGAGCACATCTATAACGGTGGCCATGGCGGCGCTCTCGAGTTTCACGGAAGGGGCAGCGGGCTCACCCTGGATAACGAACGGAACCGTCAAGACCGGCTTGTCAGCATAAGAAAGTTTGACGCTGTAGTCGCCGCGGGGCAATAGCGCTTCCGAGCGCGCGAAGGCAAACACCACGTACGGGGCATCCGCCGCAGCTTCCTGGCTGCCGATAAGCATATCAGCCATATCCGTCTCCTCGCTTTTAACAAGGTACCAGTCGGCCCTGATTTTGGACTCATCCGACTGGGTATTCAGCTTCACGGAGCAATAGATGGTCTTTATATCCGGTGTGAAGTTTTCGGACACCATCAACGGCTCACCCGATCTGGATACGGCCTCACATAGGACCGCCTGCTCGATGACAGGCTTGCTCACGCAGCCTGCCAGCAGAGGCAGCACCAGCGCACACAGTACAAATATATGGACCAGCTTTATTTTTCTCATATCAACAGTATCTCCTTGGCCTGAAAATCACAGGTTTTCGTTCTGGTATTTTCCACTATATCCCCTGTCCACACCGGCCGAGGTGTAGAAGAAAACAAGCTGCATGACGCGGGCGTTCTTAAACAGCCTGAAGCCCTCAGGGTTATAGACTATTAATAGCGACTGCGAGCGCCCGCTGTAACCGGCGTCCCAGACGGCGCTGTGCATGCTGACACCGCAGCGGTTAAGGCTGGAGCGAGGCCTTCCCAGAGCCATGACATTGTCCGGCAGAGTAACCACCTCATTGAACGTGATGAGATAGGGGCCGGGCAAAAGGTCCAGGCCGCCGTCTAAACCGAATTGCAGTTTAGTCAGAGTGGACAGCTCCCGACCGCGGTTGCCGGCCGCAATATTTCCGCGCGATGAGAAACAGCAAACATCTCTGACGGTCAGGTCTATGCCGTTGGGCTGAATCTGCTCATCCTGGTCGACGGCTCCCGCGATAAGCGGAGGCTCATTATCCTGCATCCGCAGTATATCCTGCCTGGTCAGGACGCCCTGCTGTTTCATCATCCTGTATTTATTTCCGCCCTGTACAAATGATGTTATTATAATACGGATTCCGGGGAAAGTCAGAAATACAGCGTGTATCAAGGAGCGTCCAATGGAAGAGATGCAAACAGTTGATAAACTGGACAATTCCGCACTGAGCAGGCTCGTTGTCGATCTAATAAGACGCAGCCTTGTGCATTACGGGATATGGTTTAGTGAGTTGGACCACCAGCTCGGCCTGGAGAAAGCTCTGCAGATAGAAGACGAGGTCTTCGCCAAACTCAGTCCAGTCATTATCAAACGCCTGTCGGGCATACTGGGATTCGATGTGGATGACAACCTGCCCCGGGCGCTGTCCGGGCTTCCCAGGGAAAAGATACTGTCGCTGATTGATGCCATCTCCGCCAACTGGCTGGCCGGCGACGGCCTGTGGTTTCAGGCCGTGGAGGCCAGCCAGGAGATGTTCACGGCAAAGCGCTGCAACGACACGTGCTGGACAAAATTCTCACCCTTTGAAGCCGTACGCATCAAGGCCATGCTCGAACTTCCGGACAGAGGCGGCCTGGATGCCCTGGAAACGGCACTGGGCTTTCGACTGTACTCGAGGCTTAACATTCAGAGTACTGAAAGACAGGGTGACAGCCTGATCTTCAAAATGGTCAAATGCCGGGTGCAGGACGCACGCAGGCGCAGGGGTCTTGATGACTATCCGTGTAAATCTGCGGGCGTTGTGGAATACGGCAGCTTCGCGCGGGCGATAGATTCGCGCATCAGGACCGAGTGCATCGCCTGCCCGCCCGATGACCTGCCCGGCGACTGGTTCTGCGCCTGGAAGTTTTCCCTGGCATGAGCATCAGAAAGGTCGTTGTGATAGGGGGCGGCGCAGGAGGTATGATTGCCGCCGGCCACGCGGCCGAACTGGGCGCTGAAGTGACATTGTTGGAGAAGATGGAACGCCCGGGTAAAAAGGTACTGCTCAGCGGCAATGGGCGCTGCAATCTCAGCAACACACGGGATATAGGCGAATTCACAGCGATGTTCGGCCCCAATGGCAGGTTTCTCTATCACGCCTTCCATCATTTTTTCCGGGACGATCTGCTGAAGCTGCTGGCCGGTTCGGGAGTCAGGACGCTGGCGGAGCCGGATGGGCGCATCTTTCCTGCCTCGGGAAAATCAATCGATGTCGTCAAAGCGCTGCAAAAGTATATGTCCGCCAACCGTGTGAAAATACTTACCGGGACAAAAGTGACCGCAATCGAGGTTTCCGGTAATTCAGCATTGTCAGTGAAAACCGCTGCGGCGGATTATTTGGCGGATGCAGTTGTGCTGGCCACGGGAGGGGCTTCATATCCACAGACCGGCTCAACTGGCGACGGCTATCGCATGGCTGCGAAGCTGGGCCATCGTATAGTTAGACTGCGGCCGGCCCTCGTCCCGCTGATAGTGAAGGAACAACAGTCCGCGGCAGTCCTGCATGGGATCAGCCTGAGCGACGTGCGGCTTACTTGCTTCGGCTGCCGCGCAGCAGATATCGATATTGCGGCCACACCGCGGGCTGACAGGGGACGCGGCCTCGGCAAATCCCGGGCTCATGTATTGGAGAGCCGCAGGGGCGGCATCATCTTCACACAGGACGGCCTCAGCGGACCGGCGGCCCTGCTCATGAGCCTGGCGGTGGCCGATGCGCTGGAGAAAGGACCCGCAAGCCTGACCATTGATCTGCAACCGGGCAGGACCATATTACAGTTATCCGAAGATCTGAAGACTATGATCCGTGCGCATGGCGGCAGACAGATCAAAAGTATATTGAATGAACTGCTTCCGGAGCGTATTGCGCTGACCGTCCTGATGAAAGCCGGCGTGCTGGCGGATACCGGCGCCAGCCAGATGACGTCAGCACAGAGGCAGGCTATTTCTCATGCGCTGAAAGGGCTTGCTTTCAATGTGAAAGACATCCGTCCGCTGGCGGAAGCCATGGTAACCGCGGGGGGCGTTCACCTTGACGAGGTCGATCCCCGCACCATGCAATCTAAGATAGTACGCGGCCTCAATTTCTGCGGAGAGGTGCTCGATTTGGACGCCGATACGGGCGGCTACAATTTGCAGGCGGCTTTCTCAACAGGCTATGTGGCGGGGGAAGGCGCCGCACGCGCATGCTGATATCAGACCGGCAGGGTGACGCCGAATCCTTTCAGCACCGTAGCCAGCGCAAAGAGCGGCAGTCCTATCACGTTATTATAATCACCCTCGATCCTCTCCACCAGTAAAGCGCCCAGTCCCTGAATGGCATAGGCGCCCGCCTTGTCCAGCGGCTCCCCTGTATTTACATATCTGGAGATTTCCGCCCGGCTGAGCTTTCTGAAAAACACCTTTGTCTCAACCGACCGCGAGACAGCCCTGCCGGATGAAGAATCGACCACGGTGAAACCCGTGATCACGCGGTGACACCTGCCGCTCATCTCTGCCAGCATTTTTCGGGCATGCAGCGCGTCAAATGGTTTACCCAGTATCTTGCCGCCAAGCACACCGATCGTGTCGGCCGCTATTATAATGGAGTTCGCATGGCGCAACGCCGCCGCACGCGCTTTATGCAGAGAAAGCGTTCTGGCCAGCTCGGCGGGTTTGAGTCCGGCCGGCTGCGCCTCATGAATCTCAGACGTATCCACAGTGAATGTGAGCCCGATATTTTCAAGCAGTTCCCTGCGTCGCGGTGAAGATGATGCAAGAACAATGTTCTTTGCCATGCCGACAATTTAGAGGAAGGCCCGTGGACTGTCAACCCGTTCAACCCGGTCTGCGCATCTGTTTTATATCCAGATTGGTAAGTGTTATACTTTGCTGTTCCCATTAAATATGGACTATCGACCTCATGACCGGCCTGCACGAACAGCTTGAAGAGATCTTTCACCCAAAAAGCGTAGCTTTTGTGGGTATCAGCACCAGCAATCCCTTTCACTGGACAAGGACCTTCTGGGACTCGCTACGCGAATTTCAGTTCGAGGGGCCTCTGTATCCCGTCAATCCGCACGGCGGTGAGCTCGATGGTTACACGGTCTATGCTTCGCTGGAAGAGGTGCCGGGAGAGGTCGATTATGTGATCAGCACGGTCAACGCAAAGATTGCGCCGGAAATCGTGCAGAGCTGCGCCCGCAAAGGCGTGAAAGCCATACACTTCTGCACCGCCGGATTCGACGAGACGGGAGAGGCCGGCTGCGAGGGTCTGCAGCAGAAGCTGACACAGCTTGCGCGTGATACCGGCGTGCGTATCATCGGCCCCAACTGCATGGGCATCTATTGTCCCCAATCACGTCTGTCGTACGATACGGGTTTCGAAAAGGAGGCCGGCAACGTAGGATTAATCAGCCAGAGTGGCGGCAACTCAATCTACATTGTCAGAGAGGCCGGCTGGCGGGGCATCAGGTTCAGCAAAGTAATCAGCTTCGGTAACGCCTGCGACCTCAATGAATGCGACTTTCTGGAATATATGATAGAAGATCCCAAGACTACGATAATCGCCATCTATCTGGAGGGAGTGAAGGACGGACGGCGTCTCGCACGCCTTCTCGCACGGGTTTCCGGGCGCAAGCCGGTCGTACTATTGAAATCCGGTCTTGGCGAGGCCGGCGCCAGAGCGGCATCCAGCCATACTGCTTCACTTGCGGGTGATGACACCATCTGGGACGCGCTCTGCCGCCAGTTCAATGTCATTCGCACTTCCACAGCGGAAGAAATGGTGGATGTGCTGGTCACATTGACATATATGCCTGATCCGGGCGGCAGAAACGCCCTGCTGATCGGCCTGGGCGGCGGCGCCTGCGTGTTGCTCACGGACGACTTCGAGCGTCAGGGTTTGCGCCTGCCGCCGTTGCCGGAGCAGGTGCGTCAGGAGCTGATGAGCTTCTCGCAACTGGCAGGTAATATGCTGCGTAATCCGGTGGACTATTCACAGGATATGCTGGAATCAAGCAACCTGATCAGGGCCATTCAGGTGCTCACGGCATGGGACGGCATCGATTTCTGCGTGGGCTTCTTCCGACCCAGCCAGCTTCCACCGCCGGCATGGGAGATCGTAATGACGTGGGGCGAGGCGCTCGTCAAAGCATATCTCGAATCGCGCAAACCGGTGGCCTTCGTCTGCGATAGCGCAATCACCCCGGAGCGGCATAATAAGCTTTTCCCTGTCTTGCAGAGCTTTATCAATGCGAAGGTGGCGCTCTATTACACTTTCCCCGGCGCAGCACGTGCGATCAGCATGGTGGTTGAATATAACGAACGCCGCCTCAAATAATCGCGCCGTTGTGTTATGATGAATCCGATGTCACGGTTCAAGCTGAAGATCACAGGCAAAATCCTCCTTATATTGCTGGGGCTGTCCCTTCTTTCGCTCACTTTTTTATCAGCGGTAGCCGTCAACAATATGGCCGACATGGGCGGGTACGCCCTGGAGAGCAACGCCTCTTTAGGCGCCAGCGCCGTCAGCGACAGCACCGACGCCCTCGAGAAACAGGCCCGGGAGCAGCTCCTGACGCTGGCTATAGACCAGGCGGTCATCAGTGACGCGCTTTTTGAGAAGGTGGAATCGGAGACGGCCCTGCTGGCCGGCTATGTATCCGATCTGTGGGACAGGCCTGATGATTTCCCCGGCGGACGAATATATTTTCAGGATGAACAGCCGGACACCATCTACACCGCTTCGGTCAGCGCGCTGGCCCCGGGCGTTACGCCCGAAGCGGTAAGCACCGACCTGAGGCTACTGTCCAACCTTAACAGCATATTTATTCCAGTATTCCAGACCGACCACAACCTGTCCCAGCTCTATGTGGGGACTGAATCCGGCATAACTCAGATCTATCCCTGGACGACGGACATACCCGCTACTTTCGATGCGCGGCAGCGTGAGTGGTATTTGCGAGCAAAGGAAAGTCGGGCGCCCGGCTGGACCAATACCGTGATCGATGCGGTCAGCGGCAAGCCGAAAGTTACCTGCTTCAGGCCGGTATTCGATGAAAAGCGCAGGATGATAGGTGTTGTCGGCGCAGACGTCACTACTGAGACTATTAACCAGAAGATCATCGGCACCCAGGTCGGCAAGAACGGATATGCTTTTCTTATCGACAGCAAGGGCAATGTCATCGCGCACCCCCGCATGCAGGTCTCGGGCAGGCAATGGGATGAGGCCTTTGAGGCAGGCAACCTCTTGAACGCGAAGGGCCCTGAACTAAAAAGAATTGCTGCGGAGATGGTGGACGGCATGGCAGGGGTGGGCAGGTGCCAGCTGGATGGCAGCGATAAGTTCATCGCCTATGCTCCCATATCAACCACCGGCTGGTCGATCGGCATCGCCATGCCGATCGATGAAATAGTTGCGCCGGTGCAATCTACCAGGGAACGTATAGATGCGGCCACGGCTGACTTTTCGGATAAGATCAACCGGCAGATCCGGGAACTGCTGACCACCCTGATCATCGCATCGGCCAGTATTATCGTAGCAGTTGCCGGAATCGCCTACCTGCTTGCCCGCCGTATAACACGGCCTATCATAGCCTTAAACCAGGGCGTACAGGTCATAGGAAGGGGTGATCTTGATCACAGGCTGGTTGTCACGACGGGCGACGAAATCGAGGACCTGGCGGGGGCGTTTAATAAAATGGCTGAAAACCTGAAATTATATATCCGCGACCTGCAGGAGACGACCTCCGCCAAGGAGAGGATCGAGAGCGAACTGCGCGTTGCCACCGAAATCCAGACCAGTATGCTGCCGCGGCTGTTCCCACCCTTCCCTGACCGCAAGGAGTTCGACCTCTATGCCACCATGCAGCCGGCCAGGGAGGTGGGTGGCGATTTCTATGACTTTTTCTTTATCAGTCCCACCAAGCTATGCCTGATCATCGGAGACGTCTGCGGCAAAGGTATACCGGCGGCCCTATTCATGGCCATCAGCAAGACCCTGTTACGTACCGAAGCGCTGCACGAGCCTTCGCCCGACCGTGTGCTGTTCAACGTGAATAATACCCTCTATCCGGATAACGAAGCCTCCATGTTTTTCACCGGACTCTGCGCAGTGCTTGACACCGAAAGCGGCGAATTGACGATCGCCAACGGAGGCCATAATCCGCCGCTGCTGTGTCCTTCAGGCGGCGAATTCCAGTATATCAACCTGCCCAAGGGGCTGGTGGTGGGCGCTATGCCGGACACGGGTTACCTGTCAAACACCTATACTATGAGGCCGCATGATACGCTGGTCATGTATACCGACGGCGTAACCGAGGCCATGGACGGTCAGGGGCGGCTGTACTCCGAAGCCAGACTATTGAGCTGTCTCAACGACCTGTGCGGAAGGAACGTAGTCGATATCATCCACGGCGTGAGGGCGGATATAGAGACTTTTGCCGGCGGCACGGAGCAGTCCGACGATATCACCATGCTCGTCATTGAGTTCAACGGCGGCGGAAAAACTTAAACGTAGAGCAGCCCGCCGTCCACAATGACCGTATGCCCCGTCACATATTTTGAGGCATCCGAGGCCAAATAAATCATTGTGTCCACCATATCCTCCGGCTCCCCGATACGGCCCATAGGGATGCTTTTACGGCACTCTTCCTGTCTGCCGGGCCTCGCCTCAAAGCTGGAATCCAGTAGTTTTGTGTGTACGAATCCGGGCGCTATGGTGTTGACCCGTATATTGCAGGGGGCCAGTTCCCGGGCCATCACCCTGGTGGCCATGATGACTCCGGCCTTACTGACGGCGTATACACCGTTATCCATCTCGGGCAGGTACCCATCGATGGAAGACACGTTGATGATGCAGCCTCCTCCCTGCTCCTTCATTATCCGCGCAACCGCCTGGCTGAGAAAATAGAGCCCCTTCAGGTTCAGTCCCATCACGGTATCCCACAGCCTTTCCTCGGTCTCCAGGAATGAAGAGAAGATAGGGCTGGTGCCCGCGTTATTAATGAGAATGTCGATACGGGTGAATGCGGCCCTGGCGGTATCGGCTACCTTTTTCACATCGGCCATCTTGCCCAGGTGTGCGCTGATAACCAGCGCCCGCCTGCCCTCGGCCCGGATATCGGCGGCCACCTTCTCGAGGTCTTCGACTTTGCGGCTGGTCAGCACGATATCGGATCCGGCCCGGGCAAAAGCCAGCGCAGTGGCACGCCCGATACCCCGGCTGGCGCCGGTGACCACCGTGACCTTGCCCTCTAACGAGAATTGCTTTAAATTCGACATCTCAGATTCCCTCCGCATAAATCGCAAAAAAGCGTTATCCAACTTTATGAAGCTTACCGCCTTTTGTCAAGCTTGCCGGCATTCTGCTAAGATGCAATAGCCGTAATCGAAAGGAGGTGGCTTCACATGTGCGATACAATCGTTGCCCTGGGTCCATCCACCAGGGGAGGGGTGACACTTTTCGGCAAGAACAGCGACCGTGAGCCTGATGAGGTACAGAATATTATCATCGTCCCGCGCAAACAGTACAGGACGGGTGAAACGGTCAAATGCACCTATATATCGATACCGCAGGCTGCTGAAACGGCACGCGTGCTTCTCTCACAGCCCTTCTGGATGTTCGGCGCCGAGATGGGCGCCAACGAATACGGCGTTATGATCGGAAATGAGGCCGTTTTCACACGCGAGAAGCCGGCGTCCAGCGGGCTGACGGGCATGGACCTGCTGCGTCTCGCGCTGGAACGCGGCAGGACAGCGCGCGAAGCAATGGATGCCATTATCCGCCTGCTCGAGGAACACGGTCAGGGCGGCAACTGCGGCTACCGCCAGAAGTTCCTTTACATGAACAGCTGGCTGATAGCCGATGAGCGTGAAGCCTATGTGCTGGAAAGCGTAAAATCATGGTGGGCCTGGAAAAAGATAACCGACCACTGGAGCACATCCAACGTCCTCTCATTGGAGAAGGATTTCGACGCGGTATCGCCCGGCCTGATTGAAAACGCAGTCAGGAAAGGCTGGTGCAAAAGCGCAGCGGACTTCAACCTGAGGAAATGCTACTCGGATCCCATCATTACCTGGGGCGCGGCGGGCAAAGCGAGGCAGATCTGCTCCAGGGACAATCTGGCGCTGAAGAAGGGAGACCTCACGACCGCCGACTTCATGGCCATACTGCGCCACCATGGGGGGAGGGAGGATTTCCTCCCCCATAAACACGGCGGCACTGTATGCATGCATGCCGCGGATAAGCTGATTCGCCGCAGCCAGACGGTGGCCTCCCTGGTGGGCAATATCGGCAGCAAAGGCCACTATTACTACGTTACAGGCGCATCCAATCCCTGCCTCAGCCCCTTCTACCCTGTCTTCGCTCCCGGCACGATCAGCCCGGCCGGCTATCTGGAGGGTGGAGCCGAATACAGCCCCGAGGTCTACTGGTGGGAATCCGAAAAGATCCATCGCAAAGCACTGCATCATTTCCCCGCTGCCCGCAAAGCCGCTCAGCACAAGATACAGGAATACGAGCAGGAAATGATCCAGGCCATCGAAGAGAAGCGCATTCCCCTGAACCAGGCTGCCATCGACAACTACTTCAGCCGGGCCGGGAAAATCGTAACCGACCTGGGAGCGCAGCTGGAGTCCCTGCCGAAAATCAAGCACAATTGGCTCTATCGAAGCTACTGGCAGGGCTATCACAAATTGAATGGAACGGCCTGATCGCAGCAACCATGTACGGGCGGGTTTAAAAACCCGCCCCTAAAACAAATTGTCATTGCGAGAAGCATAGCGACGAAGCAATCTTGAATGCAGTATTTAAAAACAAATTGTCATTGCGAGCGTAGCGAAGCAATCTTGAATGTAGTATGGTTGAGATCAAGGAAATATCCACAGACGAGCAGATCGCAGAAAGCGTCGAGGTGATCCGGGAGGCCTTCGGCACGGTGGCCAGTGAGTTCAACCTGACCAGAGAGAATGCGCCTACACACCCCTTTTTTTCCACCCGGGAGCAATTGCTTGAGCTGCATAAGAAAGCAGCCTTCTACGGCCTTTATCTGGATGGAGCCCAGACAGGTTTCGTAGTGATCGAAAAAGCCGAGGGCGGCACTTACTACCTGGGCCGGCTCGCCGTAAAGCCTCAGTTCAGACATCGAGGATACGGCAGGAAACTCACAGAATTTGTGATTGATTATGTGAAAAACCGGGGCGGCGTTAAGGTCGCGCTGGGTATGATAGACAGCCAGACAATTCTAAAAAATTGGTACAAATCGCTGGGCTTTATTCAGACCGGCGCCAAACAATTCGAGCACCTGCCTTTTGTGGTCTGCTTCATGCAGAAGGCCGTATCAGCCGAGCATGTAAATTAATACGTCGCTCACATTGGTGCCGGTGGAGCCGGTTATAATCAGCGACTTGCCCATGCGCTTGAAAAGCGTATTGCTGTCGAACCTGGCGATATAATCATCGACGTCCAGGCCTGCGGCCCTTGCCGCAGCCAGGGAACGGTCATCCACGATCGCGCCCGCCACATCCTCCATGTAATCTGAGCCGTCGGTGCCGGTCGAGGCCACCACCCAGGGTGGTGGGTATTGCTTCATTGCAAGCATTGATACGGCGGCATAGTGCTGGTTTCTGCCTCCCTTTCCTGCATGCTCTGGCAGGGTGGGCGTCGTCTCACCCCCGATCAACAGTGCGCCAAAACCCCTGTACCGGCCCTCCTCTACCTTAGCAGCCATGTTGTAAGCGTATTCTACGGTATCGCCGCTCATCTCAGACGTAATGATACAGGGCTCGATACCAAGGTCCCTGGCCTTATCGGCCATGGCTTCCAGCGCCATGCGATTATTTCCTATAAGATTATTTTTACAATTACGCAGCCGTTTAGGCGTTTCCGCTTCCAACCCTTCGCTGCCCCTGCGTATGAAATCAACAACTCTCTGCGGCGCTTTATCCAGCAAATCGTATTTCTGCAGCACTCTGAAGGCGTCCTGATAGGTCGATGGATCAGGTACAGCTGGGCCCGATGCGATCACATCCAGGTCGTCGGCCACCACGTCAGAGATTATGAGAGATATGACCCTGGCCGGGGCGAAAAAGCGGGCCAGCCCGCCACCCTTGATCAGCGACAGGTGTTTGCGCACCGCATTGATTTCCCTGATATCGGCGCCGCATCTCAGAAGAAGCTGTGTAACTGCCTGCTTGTCCTCCAGTGTCACTCCGTTAACGGGATAGGGCAGCAGTGAGGAGCCTCCCCCCGATATCAGATTAATCACCAGGTCATCTTTCCCGATAGCATAACGGGTTTTCATCGACAGCATCTCCCTCACGCTGTTTACGCCTGCTTCATCAGGAACAGGATGTCCGGCACCGACTATACGTATCCTGCCCAGGTCATCGCTGCCGGACTTGCTGTTGACTATTCCGGCCATTATTGAATCAACGCCCACTATTTTTTCCAGTTCGGCTGCCATTGATCCGGAGGCTTTACCTCCACCCACCACAAAGACCCTTCCCTTCGCAAGGTCATATCTCTGGCCGTTGACGGACAGCCATTTCCTACTTTGGTTATATTGAACAGAAGCGCGCATCAAGTTGGAGGGCAATACCCGGTTGATACCGGCCTCGATCAGCTCGATGGCCCTGGCTCGCTGCCCCGAAGTAATGAGCTCCTCGCGGTTTTTAATAATCATGGCTGGGTATTCTCATAATCAAATAAGCGCAAAACGGTAAAAATTATACGCCTTCAGTCAGGACTTGTCACCGCTTCTGCACTCAAGCGGCGACTGTATCTCTCGCAATGGTTTAATGTTACCTGTATAATCCTCTCAGAATACACCGGAAAAGGACGTGATAACTATGAGCTGGATACTTCTTGTGTGCGCCATCATTATGGAGGTCTGCGGGACCACCTGTTTAAAGCTATCGGAAGGGTTCACCAAGTGGGTCCCTTCGGTGCTTATCTTCGTCTTTTACGGAGTGAGCTTTACTCTGATGACATACGCGGTTAAGAGGCTCGACCTTAGCCTCACCTATGCCATTTGGTCCGGCGTCGGCACCTTCCTCATCGCACTCATCGGGCTTTTCTGGTTTAAGGAGCCTTTCACGCTGCTTAAAGCAATTTCAATGGGGCTGGTGATAGCGGGCGTAGTGGGCTTAAATCTGGGCGAATTCAGCGGATGAGTATGGTGTCATCAACATCGGCCGGCCATTTCCCGCGATGGACAACCACGAATCGACAGGTTATAATGTGGAGGACTTTAGCCCTGCTCGGGGCATCGAATTTTTATAAGAAATCATCATGAAAATAGGTGTAATATCTGATACCCACGTTCACCGCATCAGTGAGTTACCCTCTTCGTTAATCAATGCCCTCACCAGGATGGACATGGTGGTTCATCTGGGCGATTTCCATTCCGAAGACCTGGTCAACGACCTCAAGGAGATAAGCAATTTCCGCGGCGTGGCCGGCAATCATGATTCGCATATACCCGGCCTGCCGGAGAAAGACCTGGTTGAGATCGGGAACAAGCGCATAGGCATCATACACGGGCACGGCTGTGTCTTTCCCTTTGGATTCAAATGGGGACTGCTCACGCAATTCGACGGCAAGATAGACGCCATCCTCTACGGTCATACCCATTCCGCCCGCAATACCACGGAGGAGGGCATTCTCTTCTTCAATCCAGGCAGCGTCTGCGGCCGCTTTCCCGCCATGCACCGGAGCTACGGTATCCTCACAGTCGGCGAAGAGATCAGCGGCGAAGTGATAACGATCGAGACCAGGCGCTATTATCATCTCAACCGCTACATAGGCCTGGCCAGCAGGGCTATTTCATACTGCTGCGGGCTCAACGGTCGCCCGGACAACTACCTGCAATAAGCACAGATCACAGCACTTAAAATATTTACCTTCAGGTCTGTTCTGCCTCGAGTTGATCCGCTTTTGATTCATCGCGGAAATACTTATACATCCCCCAGATCGTAGCTCCCACCGGCAGGGCCAGTATTATCCCCGAGTAGCTGCCAATAAAACCTCCAACCGTCATAAGAACCATGACCACCCCCGGATCAAGGGGGAAGTGCTTCTCCTGCACTAATCCCTGTAACGCCATGACCACCAAATAGGCCGCCAACAGCACAATAAACACCATCAACATGGCTTCCGGCTTGAGCGCCAGTGTCATCAGCAGGATGACGGCAGCCGATATAAAGGGGCCGATGATCGGTATGACCTGGGTGAAGGCTGCCACCGCACCCATAGCCAGCGAGTACTCCATCCCGACAATAAAAAGCCCCAGGGTAACGAGGGTACCCTCGATGGCGGCCATGATTATCATGAAGCGGATGTAGCGCCCCATCTGGGTTCCGAATATGGTCAGTATTTTCGTGCTGTGTTTGGCCACCCTGGCCGGGAATATCTCGTTGAAGTACTTACCATATCTCTCGTAGTTCAACAGGACGAAGATAAGGAAGAATGGCAGGGTGATGAAGCCAAGTATGGTCGGCATGCTGGAGGGAATGACCGCTATACTGCCCACAATGAAATCCTGGATGAATTTGCTGATGGCCGGGCCGGCATTGGTTATAGATTGTTTGACAGTGGCTACGGTGTCCGGCGACACGGTTGTCTGTATCACGGTCATCCACTGGTTAACCTGCGCCATGGCTTTATCGACGAATTCAGGCGCCCTGTTCACCAGCGCCGTGGAAGCGCTGACCACGGCAGCCCCGATATATACGATAAATGCGATGAGCAACAGGGTAAAAAGGACGAACACGATGATTACCGCTATGACCCGCTTGAAACCCTTACTTTTACCTTTAGGCGGTAGTATTCGCTCCAGCCGGGTCACCAGCGGAAACAGCAGATAGGCCAGCAATATGCCCACAAAAAACGGTATCAGCACGGGCAGCGAGATGTAGCATAGCCAGAGCACCAGTGCGATACCCAGTATCACCAGCACGGCGATCCAGACCTTTCTGAACGTTATACTTTCCGAAGCCAACTATACACCTCCTGCATTAGCAATCTTCGCTGATATCAGGCACCGCTTAAAATCTCAACCCCCGCGGCAATAATCCATATTGAATCTCAATATGCTCTAATCATACAACTCAGTTCACCTGCATTTCCAGTCGGCCGGTTAATGCCACCGACGGGTACTTATCTGTTATCATTTATGCACCGGCGCGGGCACTGATCAAAATAACGATGCCCGTTTGTCGCACAGGAGGATCCGTGATCAGAAGTTTTAAGGGCAAGACGCCGCAAATACACCCCACGGCGTTTATCAGCGAGGCTGCTTATATTGTGGGAGATGTCACGGTCGGAGAGAACGCCAGCGTCTGGCCGGGCGCCGTCATACGCGGTGATTTCGGCAACATCAGCATCGGCAAGAACTCCGCCATCGAGGATAATTGCACCGTTCATACATGGGACTGCGTCATCGGAGAGAACGTGCTGGTCGGGCACGGCGCGATGGTGCACTGCAAAACAATCGGCGATGGTTCGATGATCGGCGTACATGCCGTTCTGCTGCACGGCGTTGAGATCGGCGAGAATTGCTTCATCGCCGCGGGTGCTCTGATTACGCCCAATACAAAGATACCTCCCAGGTCTCTGGTGATGGGCAGTCCCGCCAAGGTCAAAGAGCAGCTCAGCGATGATAAGCTGGCACAAATAAAGTTTGGCAACCAGACCTACGTTCAGCTCGCGCAAGAATTCAAACAGCACGGTATGGGCGATCCCGACCTGAAATAAAGAAGGCGGGCCTCACGGCCCGCCCTCTATCCTTTACAGCCGAATTAAACCGGCACAATATCGACAATGAATTCGTTGGGCTTATCGGCAGGCATGGTTTTTATGGTGGCAAAGCCCTCACTAAAAGCCTTCATGAAATCCTGCGGATCGACGCAACCTTCGGCTGCATAGGCTCCTTTTACTTTAACCTGACCCGCTGCTACCATCTTGGCTACCGTGACCAGCGTGCGCGGCGTTGTCGTCATCCCCTTGCCCACGCCGGAAAATGTCAATTTCGTCTTCTTGCCGCCCTTGCTTCCCTTGACCTCGATTATAGTGCCGCCGTACCTGTATTCGCGGCCATCCACCTTCCATTGCTCGATCTGTTTCTGCACCAGATTGAATGCCATATGCGAAAGCACCTCGATAGGGGTTATCTCAGCGCCGCGCAGCTTAACCGGCTGCATCAGATAGTCCTTGAAACCTGCTATGGCCGACATCGATAGACCCGGAACCTCGGGCCAGACAGCCCCAGCGCAGATTACATTTTTAACGCCTTTGATATAACGCGGGAGCGTAAAAGGCTCGGGATGGTCGCAGTACAACAGCTCGATCTTGCCTATCGGTTCTCCAAACTCGACCGTAACCTTACCGTCCAGGTCAATCAGTTTACCGTTCACGTATTGATGGGGAAAAGCGAAACAGTGAATACCGTGGAAATATTGCGCCAGACCCACCTCGCTTAAAGGGGCGACCCAGAGGATATTGATATCTTCCACAATCTCCAGTTGATCGCAGCAGTACTTAGCCAGAATATTGGTTAGACCCGGGCTATCTCCTAATCCGCTTACGATGGTGATGCCGGCCTTTTTAGCTTCAGCATCAACGGCAAAGGCCTGGCTGACGCCGTCGATATCGTCGCATACATCCACGCAGTTCTTGCCCGCTGCTATACAGGCTTTATATACTTTGCCTGCGTTTTTATAGAAGGGACCGATGGTGCTGGCCACGACATCCGGATTTTCCTCTTTGATGAACTTCACGAAGCCGGCATGGTCGTCGATGTCCAGTCGCTTTGCCTTGACACGGTCTTTGCCGTATTTCTCCGCCACTGCTTCGGCCTTGGTTAGATCGATGTCCGCATTGACCACGGCGGCGTCGCTGTATTTAACCAGCTGCCTGACTGCGCCCGCGCCTATGATCCCACTGCCCAGAATCAGTACTTTCATTATTGGCCTCCTGAATAAATTTTATATCACGGCAACAATGCCTGATTTAACCAAAGTAAATCCTTTCTATTAATACCCTTTGCGTAATACCCTGCCTGCGTTGGCATCCGGGTAGTATGTGCCTTCATTCAACACTATTTTGCCGTTGACAATCACAGCTTCGATACCAAGCGGATTCACTTCCGGATTATCGAAGCTGGACATGTCTCTGATGTTATTTTCGTCAAGCACAACGAGGTCCGCACTATAACCCTCTCTGACAAGGCCACGGTCTTTTATTCCATATCTGCTGGCCGGGAGCGAAGTGCTTTTGCGTATTGCTTCCGGAAAATCCATTAATTTGAGCTCACGAACATAGTGCCCAAAGTATCTGGGGAATGTCCCGTAAGTTGATTGTGGTGGCTTCCCCACCTGTGGCAATATCGAATCACACATCACTGACATTTGTGGATGTGAAAATAAGGAACTGAATATCTTTTCGATCCAAGGCCTGGGCGGGAAACCCGAGAGAATCATCACGCGAGCCTTCTCTTCAATTGCGATCTGCCGGACAACCTCCCACGGATCGATATTACGCTCATTTGCTATCTCGACAAAGGTTTTACCCTCCAAATTGCGATTTTCTTCAGTTTGAACCGATAATACCCTAATAACATGCCAGCCTATAGCATATACATAGCTGTTAGACCACGCCCGCTCTCCTTCAAGAGGCCATTGGGGAGTAATGGTCTGCATATCCCTTTTAATCGCCTGCCATGTATTTTTATCGGTTAGCCTGTTTATAAATGCATCTGTTCCACCAATCAGTGACCAAGGGGGGAAAAGCATGGCAATTGTTGTATTTGCCATAATATAAGGGACCATATCCATACCAAAATCAAGCCCTTCTTTAGAGGCCTCATCCACCATTTCAATAGCTGTGGCCAGGGCTTTATTGGGCAATGCGGGTATAGACATGATCCCATTGATTGCTTCTATTAACCCGACGAGACGATAGAAGAGCGTTGCCTTATTGCCAAAGAATGGCCTGGCATGAAAATGTGATATCTGTAATCCCGTGCCACCCTTACGGGCGATTTCAATCGCTTCACTGACAGCGTAAGGGAAATTAGTGCAGTAAGCCCGTAAATGTGATGCGTATCTGCCTCCATATTTGCCGCAAATAGCATTAAGCTTAATCAACTCATTCGTATCGCTATACAGACCAGGATAATATTGCAGCCCTGTGCTGAATCCATAGCAACCAGCTTCAAGACCTTCTCTCAGTAGTGTCTGCATTTGAAGTATATCGTCTTGTGATGCGGAGGTGTTTTTAATGCCCATTACCATCATACGTAAAGGACCATGTGGTACCAGGTGCGCCATGTTCATCACCGGTCCTTTGCGGTCAATAAATGTCAGGAACTCATCAATACTTTCCCATTCGAAAGGTTTATCAATGGATACATCCATGCCCGCAACGGTGTTAAGAAAAAGCTGTCTGTTGCGTTCTGAAACAGGTGCGACTCCCCAGCCGCAATTACCCGTTACACACGTCGTTATTCCCTGTCTGATGAATGGCTCAAACAGTTTGGGTAGATTATCCCTGTTCATATACAGATCATTATGCGTGTGTATATCGATAAACCCGGGGCAAATCGTTTTGCCCCGTACATCGATGACGTTAGCAGCCTCAATATTGCTGAATTGTCCGATACCTTTTATTTTTCCATGTTCAATAACTATGTCGGATTCATAGGCTGCACTGCCGCTACCGTCAATAATTTTGCCATTGCGCACTAAAATGTCTATCGGCATCAGAGTGCTCCTTTATCTCCTGTCGTGCCAGCGTCGATTATCTGCAATTCAATTTTCTCGACTTTTTCATAGTCTTTGTCATAATAGAATGATCCTATAAAGAAGAGCGCCGCCGATACAACGGAAAAAATTGGTAAATAGCTGAGAGCCGTACTTAGATTGTATAAATCGGACATGGCACCAACGAATACCGGGCCAAGGGTACTGCCTAATAGATGTTGTATGATGGTGGAAATACTGAAGGAGGTCGCGCGTAATCCAGGATGTACCAAGTCCTGGGTTACCGCAGATGCTCCAGGCGTGACGGCCGCTATAGTGACTCCTGCTAATAACAGCAGGATATATTGAAGAGTACCTGTTACAGTGGTGAATGATAAAAAGAGAACTACTGCTGTTACGATTGCAGCGGTGCCCGATATAAGCATCCTGGCACTACCTTTTTTATGTAACCATTTATCGGCCAGGAATCCTCCTATGGGAGCTCCGATAATGGCTGTAAGCATGACTGCGGCCCCCTTTACCGAAGCCTGCGCCATCGGCAAATTCTCCACTCTGTGGAAGTAGGTAGGAAGCCAGGTTAACAGGGCAACTGTAACAAAGATGCTTGCAGCATAGGCCACATAATTGAGAACCAGCGATGGCTTACTGACAAATTCATAAGCGATATCACGGCCCGACATTTTCGTTTTCTCACGAGCCTGTTTATCGTCTTGCTTCGTCTTCAACAGCTCCACCGTTCTGTAATCCCTAGTAAAGAAAAAGAGAATTGCGAGCAGCAGACCGGGTAGTGCGACCAGACCAAAAGCGTGCCGCCAACCAAAGGTTGATGCCACGAGACCTCCAACCATGACTCCTATGGCGGCGCCCAGCGGGACTGAGGCTAGCCATAGACCAATTAACAGGCCACGTTTTTTCTCAGAGAAAAGGCCGGATATTATTGCCATACCTCCAGAAGCGTAACCTGCTTCCCCAATACCAATAAATGCGCGCGCCGTAAATAGTTGTACAAAATTTTGTGTGAATGCGCAGATACCGGTTGCCACGCTCCATGCGATTGCCATAATTCCAATGCTTTTCTTCCTGCTCCATCGATCTATCAAATAAGATACAGGCATGGTAAAAATAAGCAGCGACCAGAATACGGCTGAGACAAGAAGGCCACACTGTGTATCGGTCAAGCCCCAGTCTGCCTGGAGATAGGGAAAGAGCGAGGTAATAACATAACGATCGGCCTGATCGAAAAGATAGAGCAAGAAAAGCAGCACAAAGATGAAGTAAGATTGGCCTTTAGAAATTAGGGCTGTGTCAGATGATTTCATTTCTCAGTAAACTCCAGTAGTTTTAAATTTTAATGACATTTTTAACGAGCTTTCTGCCCGATTTCGATCAGGTAGTTGCCATGCTTTGTAATCGACGCCTTGCATCCGGGTATGACCAGTATGGTGGTGGTAGGCTCCTCGATAATAGCCGGCGCGGGTATACGGTGGCCCGGCTTCAGGTCTATGCCCTTGTAGACGGGCGTTCCCACCATACCACCCAGACCCCTGAAATAGGCGTCCCTTGTGCCGCTGCTTTTCGCCGCGCCGGAAACAGCCCTGGCCGCCGGAAAATCGGTTTTCTGCAGTTTTCCAATAGCCTTGATCCTCCAGTAAACGAACTCCACCGGCTGATCGTCCGCGCTGACTGAAAACACCTTGCGGTGCAGTTTATGAAAGTCCGATACCAGCGCATCGAGTTGCTTCTGATTGCTGATGCCGGTGCTGCGTAGCGGGACCGAGAGCTCCCATACCTGGAAGGGATACCTGGCTTCGGTATAGACCTGCAGCTTCCTCTGTTTCTTCGGCACCCGCATATGCTCGAAGAACTCCTCCGCCTGCTTTTTTAGGCCGTCCAGTGCCGAGTTTATGCCTTCAAAATCGAAACTGCCGCTCTCGGTGAACTTGCTCAGACTGAACTCGCAAGTAATGTCTGCAAAAGCGCCACCGAAGGCGCTCAGCGCACCGGCCACCCTGGGAATTAACACTTTTTTAACTCCCAGCTCTTCGGCTATGGCGGCGATATGCATTCCGCCTGCCCCTCCACCCGATACCATTGTGTATTCGCGGGGATCGATGCCCCGCCAGATGGTGATATCCTGAATGACGTTCGACATGCTGGCATTGACAGCGCCCCACATGGCATAGGCCGCCTCTTCAACACTTAGTTTCAGAGGCCCTGCGACCTTTTCCTCAATTGCTTTAACGGCCAGCTTTTTGTCCAGCTTCATGCCCCCACCCAGGAAATACGAAGGATCGAGATAGCCGAGCACTACGTTGGCGTCGGTGATCGTCGGCTCCTTGCCGCCCTTGTTGTAGCAGGCCGGGCCGGGTACAGCGCCGGCGCTGCGGGGGCCGATGTGCAGCAGGCCACCGCTATCCACCCAGGCTATACTGCCGCCACCTGCGCCGATGGACTTGCTATCTACCTTATTGATGCCCAGCATAAAGCCACCGACCTCCGTCTCACGCGAGACCGCTATCTCACCGCTGGTTATGCAGGCCACATCGAAGCTGGTACCGCCCATGTCGGTAGTGATGATGTTATCGATACCCAGGTCGGTTTCCGCGATCAGCCGGCCGGCGCTGGGCGCCAGCGCAGGCCCGCAGTCCACGCTGAAAATGGGCTTTCTCACGAACTCCTCAGCCGATACCACTCCTCCGCTTGATGTAAGCAGCGACAGCTGCCCTTTGTAACCTATTGCTTCCAGCCTCTTCTCAAGTTGAGCCACATAGCTGCCGACCAGCGGCTTGAGCGAGGCATCGATTGCGGTCGATGAAAAGCGACGGTACTCCCTGATGCAGGGATTTACCTGGTGACTCAGGCTGTACGAAATGCCCGGCCACTCTTTTTGTATAATCTCGGCGATTTTCAATTCGTGAACCGGATTGACGATTGACCACAGCAGGGCCACCGCTATGGCGCGGACATTGTATTCTTTTAACTGGCGTATGGCCTGGCGCACATCGTCCTCGTTGAGCTTTTCCTCTATCCCACCCTCGGCATTGATTCTTTCACCCACGCCGAAGGTCAGGTAACGGGGTATGTAGGGCTCGGGATACTCCATCTGCCAGTTATAAGGGTTTTCCTTGCCGCCCTCGCGGGCGAGCAGAATGTCCCTGAAGCCTCCGGTGCAGATCAGGCCTGTCTTGGCAGCCTTGCCCTCGATGATGGCATTGGTGCTGACCGTGGATCCGTGCCCGAAGTACCCTCCCTCGATTGTGCTGCACTGCGCCATGAGCTCTTTTAAAGGCAGGTGGTATTGGTCTGCCGCCATCTTAACGGTCTCGATAAAGGCGTCCGTGTAGTTGCCCGGCGTAGTGGGCGATTTAAAGATATCAACTTTCCCTTTCTGGTCCGCCACCACCAGGTCGGTAAATGTGCCCCCGATATCTATGCAAAGCCTGTAGCTCATTTCGCAACCTCCCTGTTCGTTTTCATCTCTTTTCTCAAGGCTTTGGTGGCCTCGCTATCGACTGAGAAAAGCTCGCTGTCGGTTTTGATAACTACACCGTATATTTCGCGGGATTTTGCCAGTGTAACATAACCCTCGCGCACGTCGTGCCGTACCCTTTCGGGATCTCGCTCCAGCGGGTCGCCGAAACCACCGCCACCTGAGGACAGCGATATCATCATCTCATTGGGCTGAAGCGTTTCCATGGATACGGTGGGTAGCTCCGTCCTGGCATCCGGGCCCTTCGTGACCTCGAATTTATATAGCTGAAGAGCGCTACCGGGAAGTCCGCCGTTGATACCCTGCGGTGGATTGAAATGGCCGTCGGCGATGAATCCCCAGGAAC
>JAFGHL010000058.1 GCA_016930155.1 Dehalococcoidia bacterium
CGGTGGCAATCATCTTGCCGCCGAAACGGGCGCGCAGGCGCTTTATCTCACGACCTGCTATAATCAAAATATTACGCATGGGCTAAAATAAGTTTATATCCGGTATGACGCCAATGATAGAGCCAATTGTCCAACTTTCATGCATCTCGAAGGTCTATAATGATGTTTACGCTGTGAAAGACCTCGATCTGGAGATCAACCGCGGGGAGATCGTGGGAATCATCGGACACAATGGGGCCGGCAAGACCACCACCATCAAGATGATCGTCGGCCTGATAGCCCCCACCTCCGGCCAGCTCAGGGTGATGGGCATGGACATACAAAAGGAAGGACTAAAGATTAAAAAGTCGCTGGGATACCTGCCCGAGGAAAACGCCCTGTACGAGAACATGTCGGCCATGGAGTACCTGGGCTTTTTCGCCAATATCTACGGCATGTCGGCAGCGCAGACCAAACAGCGCGGCACGAAGCTGCTGGATTCACTCAAGCTTGACACGGGCAGAAAGCTGATCGGCGACATGTCCAAGGGCATGAAGCGCAAGGTATCCATAGCCCGGACGCTGATGCACGATCCCGACCTGCTGATACTGGATGAGCCCAACTCGGGTCTGGACCCGCTTACCTCATTTTTCATCATCGATTACTGCAAGAAGCTGCGGGAGCAGGGCAAGACCATCTTGCTCAGCGCCCATAACCTGTTCCATGTGGAGTACATCTGCGACCGCGTGGCCATTATCAAGAACGGGAAGCTGGTGGTATTCGATACCATGGACAACATCCGCAAAAGTCTGGGCAAGCGCGAGTTTCAGATCGTCTTCAAGGCGGATGAGAAGCTGGACTACCAGCAGAAAGACGGCAACTACTCGGTGACGACGCCCAGCATCGAGGAGATGGCAGACCTGCTGCGCCGGATATCGGATAACAGCTGGGCGCTGGTGGACCTAGCCATCAGGCAGTCGGCGCTGGAAGATATCTACCTGGATATCATGGGCGACGAAAAGAGCACCTGACTAAATTCTTAAATTCCAGACAGTACCGGGGCAGAGTATTAAAATATTAGATAATAACAGCTAATATTTCGGAAAGGAGGTATCAGACATGGCTGGAGAACCATTTTTTATACGCCAGATAGTGGTGTTTATGGATAAAGGCCCGGGCAACCTGGCTAAACTCACGAGGCACCTGTCCGCCAGAGGCATCAATCTGAGGGCTCTCTCCGTATCTGAGAAAGGGGATTTCGGCACGGCCCGCATCGTTGTCCCGGATCCCGACAACTGTATAGAGGTGCTGAAGGAGGCAGGCTATCATTACAGGGAAAATGATGTGCTGGCCGTTGAGGTGGCTGACCAGCCGGGTGGCATGGCCGACGTGCTGGATGTTATAGCCGGGGAAAATTTAAACGTTGACTACATATATTGCATGATAGATGCCCGCAGGGGCCTGGCAGGAGTCATCCTGCGCACGAGCGACCTGTTAAAAACCATCGCTGCACTCCAGGCCAAGGGCGTAAAGCTGCTGACGCAGCAGGAAATTACACCCTTATAAATGCAGCCGGGCAGAGCGTTAACGGGTTGAAGAATTTCCCATCGTTACTGATGCAATATATGGCAGGTTGATCGAACATCGATATTTGAAAACTTAAATTTGTTTAGTGCTCAGAACTTAGAGTTTGGAGTATTTATTACGTGGGCTTGCTCGCCATCACGTCGGATTACCTGATACCGAACTCCGGGACTTCGTGCAGGAACGATAGATCATGTATTATAATTCGCTACATACAACAGGGGAAGTCAGGTAAATACAGGTCATGATAAATAACTTTATTGAACTGCTGGCTGCTGCACAAAAAACGCCGCCCGTATTCGTTTCCGTAGCTAAAGCCGATGAACCTGAAACTCTGAAAGCCGTCATCAGGGCCAGAGAGATGGGTATCTCCGTACCCATCCTGTCAGGTAACAGAGGATGAATAGCAGGAACCATGGAGAAGCTGGGGACCAGCCCGGCAGATTACGAGATCATTCACGAAAAGAACCCTGCGCGCACTGCGGCAATTGCCGCCGACGTGGTGAGGCAAGGCAGGGCCAGCATCCTGATTAAAGGTGGCGAACAACTGCCATCTTTTTGCATACCGCCCTGGGTCCGCCGGGAGAGCTTAAAGCCGGTCTACTGAGCGATATAGAGCTGTACGAAGATGAGAGGAGACAGGGCTGTAAATTCGTTCTTGTCAGTGATGGCGGCATCAACATTACGCCAGGCATCAAGCAGAAGCTTGCTATTATCCGAAATGCCGTATCCGTTGCACAGAGTCTGGGCATCAGCAGGCCGATGGTGGCACTGCTTTCCGGATCGGAAAAAGTGCATGCCGGTTTTCAGTCCACCATCGATGCCGTGGCACTGGTCAAAATGTGCCAGGACGGGGCGCTTGAAGGGTGCGTCGTCGACGGCCCGTTTGCCCTTGATAATGCCATCGATGCCGAATCAGCCAGGGCTAAGGGGATCGAATCCCCGGTTGCCGTAAACGCCGACATCCTGATCGTTCCCGACCTGGAAGCCGGGAATATCTTCTGCAAAGGACTGCAATACTACGGCAACCGCATGCTGATCCATGTAGCCGTGGGAGCCGGGGTACCGATACTAATAGATTCCCGCACGGCCAAAGCTGATGAAAAGCTACATTCCATGGCACTGGCCAAGATCGTGCAGGAGGGCAGCAGCAAAAAGTCATGAGCGGTTTATCTTCATTGTATAAAGGGGAGTGCTAAAGATGTCCGAGCAATCGTATTTAATCAGGCAGATATCAGTCTTCCTGGATAATACGGTGGGCAGCATGGCCAGGCTGGCTCATTACCTGTCCGGTAAAAACATCAACCTGCGGGCATTGTCCGTTGCCGAGACCCGTGATTTCGGCGCGGCGCGACTGATCGTGCATGACCCCGACAAATGCATACAGGCGCTGAAAGAGGAAGGCTACCATTTCAGCGAAACGGATGTTCTAGTAGTCGAAGTGCCCGACAGGCCGGGAGGGATGATCCGCGTACTGGATACACTGAATGAAGAACATATCAATGTGGAATATATCTACTCAATGGTGAAGGGCAAGGAAGGGATGGCTTCAGTCGTCCTGCGCGCCAGCGACCCTGTGAAGGCCTGCGCAGCGCTCAAGGGCAGCGGCGTGAATCTGCTGACGCCGGAGGACGTCACCTTATCATGACCGGCCAGCCCGGAGGTGAAAACCAGTACAGGATACTCGTTATCAACCCGGGCAGCACATCAACCAAGACTGCAGTTTATGCTGGCAGCCAGCCAATCTGTTCACAGACATTGCAGCATTCATCGTCCGATTTAAAAAAAGAGGTTGGCATCGTCAGCCAGCTGGCATTCCGCAGAGCGGCAATCAATGATTTCCTTACGACCCATAACATCGACGGTATTTCACTTGGTGCAATCGCAGCCAGGGGCGGCCTGCTGCGACCATTGAAAGGCGGCGTTTATGCAGTAAACGACAAAATGTGTGCCGACCTGGAAGCGGCGCGGTACGGCGAGCACGCCAGCAACCTGGGAGCACTGCTGGCCAAGGAATATGCAGACGAATTGGAAATACCGGCCTATATAGTCGATCCCGTAACAGTGGATGAATTCGACCCGGCAGCGAAGGTGAGCGGCGTGCCCGGCATCGAGCGCAAGTCCAGGCTGCACGCCCTGAATATACGGGCAGCGGCCCAGCGCTGTGCCTCGGATCTCGGCCGGGACCTTTCCCAAACACGTTTTGTCATCGCCCATCTGGGCGGGGGCATTTCAGTATGCGCAATGATCGAAGGACGAATCGTGGATTCCACCGATGCACTGCTGGGTGAAGGGCCCTTTTCCCTGGAACGGGCCGGCACGCTGCCGCTGGCCGGGATGATAGAATTGTGCCTGGACAGGGGCCTGGATAGAACAGAGATCGTTTCCCTATTGAGCAGGCAAATCGGTTTCATTGGTTACTTCGGCGTAGACCAGCTCCCCGCTGTGTACAGACTCATAGATAGCGGAAATGAGCAGGCAAAGATCATAATGGAAGCGATGGTCCGTCAGGTTGCCAGGTGGATCGGTGGAATGACTGCCGTTACAGCCCTCCGTCCTGATGCCGTCATCCTCACAGGCGGAATGGTTAATTCAGCCCGTCTGGTGCAGTCTATTTCATACTATATCAATCACCTAGCGCCCTTGAAAGTTTATGCGGGAGAATTCGAGATGGAGGCGCTGGCGAAGGGGGTATTCAGGGTATTGAACGGAGAAGTGAAGGTACAGGAATATTAAGATAAAGGGGAGCGCCCGTGGCGCTCCCCTTTATTTAACTGAAATCCTACTCCACTTTTTTGAAGAATTTCCCGCGCGTGCCGCAGATGGGGCAGACATCGGGGGCCTCTTTTTCTGCAGTATAACCGCAGACCGGGCAGACGTAATAGGGATACTCATCCTTATCTTCCCTCAACCCTTCCAGCATGGCTTTATACAGCCCCGCATGGATCTTCTCAACCTCATTGGCCCATGAGAAGCTGGTGAGAGCATCACTGTTATTTTCCGCCTTCGCTACTTCGATCATTTGGGGATACATACTGGTATATTCGTGCGTCTCGCCGGCGACAGCTTCCTGCAGGTTCTCCCTGGTGCTCTTAATACCTTTCAACACTTTCAGGTGCTTGATGGCATGAACTGTCTCTGCTTCGGCGGCAGCCCTGAACAGCCTGGCTGCCTGTTTAAAACCCTCCTTCTCCGCCACCTCTGCAAAAGCCAGGTATTTGCGGTTGGCCTGAGATTCCCCGGCGAAAGCTTCTCTGAGATATTCTTCGGATTTTGACATGACCCGCATATCCTCCTTTACGCTGATTATGATATAGCTATCTTACCAGCGTCCGCCGCCACATATAATGACTTTTATCACAACGGGAGGTCAAAGGGCCAGGGCGAAGTTGAGGTAAAGCTGCGCGGCCTGTACCACCTGCTCAAAGACAACTGACTCCTCCGGCGTATGCGCCGTCTCCAGGCGGCCGGGGCCGAAGATGATGGGATCCACACCGGCGCCCCACAGCACATTGCCGTCAGAGTGGCTGCGGAAATCCTGCGTTTCCCAGGGCAGCTTCATGTTTTTACAGACGTTGCGCAGCCTGCGCACCAGCGGCCTCTCCTGTGATATCCTGTAGCCCGACTGCGTGTTCTCAAAACGTATGTAAGCATCCAGCCCCGCAATCTTCTTTGAGCAGTCCTCCACCAGATGCTCCAGCTCAGCCTTCAGCACATCCATGCGCGAATCGGGCGGCAGGTGCAGGTCTAGCCAGGCCTCGCACGTGTCAGGCACCACGAAACCGCCGGGAAAACCGGAGAGCTGGCGTATGTTATAGACCAGCCCGCTGGAGCTCGACGTGGCATAGCTGGTGACCTCCAGCAGCAGTTTCAGCATATTCTCTATAGCATTCTGCCCAAGTTCCGGCATGGAGGAATGCGCCTTCTTGCCGCGTGTTCTCAGCAGCACCTCCAGATAGCCGTAATGCCCCAGGCACGGGGCCAGGTTGGTAGGTTCACCTACCACCGCCCAGGGGAAACGGTACTCCCTCACCAGCGTCTTGGCGCCGTCGCTCTCCTCCTCCTCCCCCACCACCAGCGCCATGCCGACCGAAGGAAACTTGCCTTTCCTGGCAGCCAGTACGGTAAACGCCTCTATCATGGCGGCGCAGCCGGCCTTCATATCGGAGCTGCCCAGGCCGTAAGCCGTATCATCCTCTTCATAGAATCCGAAATCGTCCAGGTCGTGCGCCGTTACCGTATCCAGATGACCGACGAAACACAGGTCGACCTCATCTGTTTTTGGGGGCAGGACCACAATGTTATAGCGGTTCTCATCCACAGACTGCCGCTTGACTTTAAGGCCGGCAGCCTCCAGATACTCTTCGGTAAACTGCAGTATGTCCTCCTCCTTGCCGGACGGGCTGTAGATATCAACCATGTCCTTGAGGAGTTTCCTCAGCCTTTCAGGCTGTATTTCAAATGCTGCGCCTGCGCTCGTTCCCATTCTTTCTGACCCTTGAACCGCGCCTTCTCTCTTTCTGCTGCTCCTGTGAAGCAGGATTATTCGTCATATAAATATGCTGCTGGGGACTGTTGAATCCCTTGGAGCGGAAGAAATACAGGGCCTCCAGGTTGTCGGCCTCAGTATCAACAATGAATATCCTGACTCCTTCTTCGGTCATTATATCGGCAAACCTGTTGTACAACCTGCTGGCGATGCCATGCCTTTGGTACTCCGGAGCGACCACCAGCCAGACCAAGTAACCGTATTTCCAGGCCGATTTCCTCTTGGTTATGACATTGCCGAGAATAAAGCCGATAATACGGCCGCCCAGTTCGGCAACAAGGCAATGGTCCTGGTCCGAGGTAAACATGGAAACGACTTCGAACTCGTCCCAGGTGCGGTAGAGCGTGGGGGTTTTCTCCGCCGTGAACACCTTCTCTCCGAGATGGAACACCTCCGGTATATCGTCAACCTCCATCTCCCGTATCTCAATATCAAGCCTCTTTTTAACGCCGTTTTCCTCCGCAATTACATGCGCAGGCACAGCCCCGGGCCTGCCTGACCCGGTTATCTCAGGTAACCCGTCGGGGTCGTCGCTTGTCATAATTCCTCCATTAAAAGCATATCAAGCCAAGTGCCAGACGAACAGGAAAATCCGCCGGCAGTTAAAACTTATAGCCCAGATCCCTGGCCTTATCATAGCACTTCTGCGCTTCCGAAGTGCGCTTGAGTGTTTCAAGGGTCAGACCTTTGCTGTACCAGAGGGCAGGGTTATTCGGTTCCAGCGCCAGTCCTTTATCGAAGGCGATCAGCGCCTCGTCGTATCTCCTCAATTCATGCAAGGCCTTGGCTTTATATCCCCAGGCCAGGGCGCTGTACATATTGAGAGAAAGCGCCTTATCGGCAGATGCCAGGACATCTTCATATTGCTTGGTTTTCATCTGCGCGTAGGCCTGCGAAGTCCAGTAAGTCTCTACCTGCGGGTCAAGCGCAATAGCTTTTTTAAAACAGGCCAGCGCATCGCCGTATTCCATCATATTTGATAAAATCAACCCCTTGTTGGCCCAGTACACGGCAGATTTGTTATTGATGGAGAGTGCCTTTTCCACGCACTCCAGCGCCTTTTCATTCTGGTCCAGATTGTAATGGGCAACGGCCTTATTAGACCAAGCATCGGCAAAATTATTATCTAGCTCGATGGCCTGCGCATAAGCATCCAGAGCCTCAGAGTACTTCGCCACGGCGTCCAGCGTCATGCCCTTGTTGAACCACAGCGCCGGGTTGGAGGGATCAATCTCAATAGCCCGTTCAAAATACATTTTAGCCTTGCTGTACTGGCCCGTGCTGTACATCTGCATACCCTGTTCATTCAGGTCCATGGCTTCCTCATTGCTAGGATAAGCCTGCTGTGCAGGCTGGCAGGCGGATGCGAAGATAGCCAAAGCAACAAGCGCTGCGGTAAACAAATAGACTGCTGCCGCATGGCCATATTTATATACTTTATCTTTCATAGGGATACCTCGAACATTGGCTGGCAGATTACTTTTCAACATATTTAAGATTTAGACCGGCTTCTGCTGAAATTTTAGCACCACGGCTGAACCGAGTACAATTTCACCTGATGCAAAGGCGGCACAACTCCGCCGCACCATCCGCAGCCATTGACATATCAAAGCAGCACTAATATTATTAACCCGCATGCTCAACCTGACTAACTTAAGTTGAATCTGCGCCAGTTAAGGTACATAATGTCAGTGACCGGCGGCAACACGTCAGTCCGGCAACCGGCAAGGAGTATGGAGGTCTTTATGTTACGTAGAATTGCTAACATCGTAGGTATTTGCATACTGGTCATGCTGGTTGCAACACCTGCGCTGGCGGCAGAACTGCCGCCCTTTGCGGGACCGGACCAGGTGCGCTACCTGGGAGAAGACTCCATAGTAGTTTCCACAGAAAGTGCCATAAGCGTTACCCAGAATTCAGCTACCCTCAGGGGGCACCTGTCATCACTGGGCCCCTATACGACCGTAAAGGTATGGTTTGAGCTGTCAAACGGTCAAACAGTCGGCACGCAGACCATGACCGCGCCGGGCTCCTTCGTGGCCCGTGCCAGCGGCCTTACGCCGGGAACCCAGTATGAGTTTCACGCAGTAGCCATATCCACGCTGATGGGCGGGCAGCACGCCGAAGGCAGCACCCTCTCGTTTATCACCCAGCACACCATCCCCGAGGCGCCCATACAGATACAAACCAGCTCAGCTTCAGCAGTAACATCTTCCTCGGCCACGCTGCAAGGATACCTGGCCAGCATGGGTCCTTACGACAAGGTCACTGTGTGGTTTAGCTGGGGCAACTCCCCCGGCGTGACCGCCACTACCGGACAGCAGGTTATGTATAACGCAGGTCCTTTCAGTATACAATTGAGCGGGCTTAATCCCAATACCACTTACTACTTCAAGGCGTCGGCCAAGCCTGATGTAATCGGCGTGAGCACGGCCAGCGGCAGTATCAATACGTTTATAACATCGGGCAGGTCCACTCTTTCCGTTTCAACCGGCGCTGAATCCTCCCTGAGCACTACCTCGGCGACGCTCAACGGATACCTGAATTCGCTAGGCAGCTACCGTAATGCCTATGTGTGGTTTGAATGGGGTACAACCCAATCTTACGGCCAGACAACGCCCATGCAGACCACCTACACCCCCGGTGAATTCAGCTATACTATCCGCGGGCTGAACCCGGGGATGAGCTATCACTTCCGGGCGCTGGCCGTTCCTACGGTAGCCGGCGGAGTGACCGCCACGGGAGCGGACAGCGTGTTCACCATGCCCTATGCTCCGACCGTTCAGGTAAGCACGACATCGGCCACCGATGTGGGAGGAACATCCGCAACATTAAACGGCGTCTTAAGTTCTGCTGACGCCGGCAGCAATGTGCAGGTATGGTTCGAATACGGAACTAATAATACCTTTGGCAACAGCACGCCCCAGCAGACCCTGGGCTATCCGGGCAATTTCAGCCGCGTAGTAAACGGCCTCGCCCCGGGCCGGACATACTATTACCGGGCGGCCGCTTTCTGCAACGGCGTTAATGTATACGGGGCCTCCAGCAGCTTCCGCACCGGCGCAACCTCACCCATTTCCATCATGACCAGCCCGGCCAGTTCTATCAGCGCCAACTCGGCAACCTTTAACGGCTATGTCAATTCCATCGGCGACCTGAAATCGGTACAGGTCTGGTTCAACTGGGGTACCTCGCCCGAGTATGGCAAAATAACGGAATACCAGACGGTTACAGGCGTACAGGCGGTTGCAGCGCAGGTAAGCGGCCTGACTGCCGGCACGACCTATTATTTCCAGGCCGCAGCGCAGGCCCCTGACGGGACCATGGCCTACGGTACGCCCAAGGTTTTCACCACCATCGGGAATTCGAAGATTGCTGTCAGCAACGCTCCGGCAACCAGTATTTCCACGTCGACAGCCGTACTTAACGGCGTGCTGGAAAATATGGGTACTACGCCACAGGTTCAGGTGTGGTTCGAATACGGCATAACAGCCGACTTCGGCAACTCGACGGAGCCGCAGATGCTTTCCAATCCGGGAGCGTTCAGCTGTACCCTAACCGGCCTGGCGCAGGGCAGGACATATTACTACCGCTCGGTAGCGTTGAATCCCACGGGAGGCGGTAAATCCGTGCACAGCCCAGCATCCTCCTTCGTCACCGCAGGAAGCGGGCCGAGCCCATCGCCCTCGCCACAGCCCGAAAGCGTACCGGCCTTCGTATGGTTTATCGGCGCCGGCTTCATCCTGATCATCATCATCCTGATCATCCTGCTGGCCAGCCGTAAATAATCGCAGCAGCCATTCGACCAGCCCCGGACACCGTTTCCGGGGCTGGTTTATTATCCTTCACCGGCCGGCCTCCGTTAGCTCATTCGTAGCAGGGATGCTATAATATCTCAATTAAAATCTGCCTTAAATAAAGAGAAATGGCCAAAGTATTTTTTATCGACGTAACCAATCGCGACGGGGTCCAGACGGCCAGGCTGAGCCTGTCCAAACTCCAGAAAACCATGATCAACATCTACCTTAATGATTTTGGGGTTTATCAATCTGAGTTTGGTTTCCCCACCACGTCGCATGAGACCAACTACCTGCGCGCCAACCTGGAGCTGGCACGCCTGGGGGTACTCAAACCCATTCGGCTGAGCGGCTGGATCAGGGCCACCGAGGAAGACGTGGAAAAAACTTTTGCCATGGTGCCTGAGATACAGTACCTCAACCTGTCCATCTCCACGTCCGACCAGATGATACGGGGCAAATTTAGAGGGAACAAATCGCGCATTAATGTGCTGGAGCAGATGGTCAATGCAGTGACTGCGGCTAAAAAATCAGGCTGCAAAGTCATCGGCATCAACGCCGAAGACGCTTCAAGGACCAGCACGCCGTTCCTGATAGATTTTGCCCGGGCGGCGAAAGAAGCCGGCGCAGCCAGGTTCCGCTATTGCGATACACTGGGATATGACGACCCTTTTACCATCTATGATACCGTCAACCAGGTAGCCGGTGTGGCAGACCTGCCGGTGGAAATCCACTGCCATGGAGACCTAGGCATGGCGGTGGCTAATTCATTAGCCGGCGCCAAGGGCGCCGTTGACGCCGGGCAGGACGTCTATATCAATACAACCATCAACGGCATCGGGGAGCGGGCCGGCAACGCCGACCTGCTGTCATGCGTGCTGGCGCTGACCAAATCCAGCGGATTCGCCGGTAAATATGAGATGGGCAGGAAGATCGTTTTGAACAAAGCCTACAAGCTAGCCAAATATGCCAGCTTCGCCTTCGGTGTGCCCATACCGATCAACCAGCCGGGCGTCGGGAACAATGCCTTTGCACACGCATCGGGCATACATGCCGACGGTGTGCTCAAGGACCCCGAGAACTATGAGTTATATAACTTTGAGGAGCTGGGACGGGGTGAGCCCGAACTGGTAGAGACCGGGCGCATGATCTGTTCCGGCGAGTACAGCGGTATATCCGGCTTCAGCCATATCATGGGCAAGATGGAAGTATCCTTCGCCAACGCCAGCGAGGCGCGCAAGATACTGGAGCTGGTCAG
>JAFGHL010000059.1 GCA_016930155.1 Dehalococcoidia bacterium
GCAAGATCCTTTTTCCTCCATTATAAATTATCTCGGATCCCGCCAACCTTTCTAACCCTAAGTGTCCAGTTTCAGGGGTTCACTCCATATTTTGGGCAGAGTTCAAAGAATATTGTCTATGTTGGCAGTCCGGCCGCGTGCGAAGAAATCGCCGATAAAATACGTCAGTGGTTCGATGATGCAAACGGGCACAGTTCACGCATACCAGATGTCCCCGACGATATTAAAGAATTGGCGAATTTTATTCGCGTACATATTCACCCTGATTATTATCTCGCCGATATGGTAGAACGTGGTGTGGCTTTCCATTTTGGACATATGCCGACAATCCTCAGGAAAGCCATCGAAGAGGCATTCTGTGACCACCCATATATGAAATATATTGTTTGCACAAGTACTCTTTTGCATGGTGTCAATTTACCTGCCAAAAATATGTTCATGTTGCAGCCATCAGAAGGCGAGCGTTGGCTCTCTGGCAATGCCGATCCTATACAATCATCTTCATTTTGGAATCTCGCTGGCCGTGCAGGTAGATTAGGCAAAGATTTCGAAGGAAATGTATTTCTTATAAATAAGTCTGGCTGGAAGAATGACCCGCTGAAGGGCGAACATGAATTTAAGGTTAGCTCTTCTTTTTATAGCATTTTACAAGAAAAACCAGTAAGCCTCCTATCTTTAGCGAGATCTGAATCTGAGCAATTGACCGACAGCCCTGAGGATCGAACCATGCAGTCCGCTTTCGTCAAGTTATATACAGATTATCGCTCAGGCAGATTGGATAAGGTACTTACGAAATCCCCAGTCCCCATCCCAAGAGATTTTTACAAACAATTGGTTGATGCCTTTTCTAAACTCCATTTCACAGTTCCAGACGCCATCCTCGAAAACAATGTTGCTATATCACCTTATAGACAACAGGTTATGCTCGACTATCAATTAAACAAAATAGACCGCGGCGAATGTGACGATCTCATTCCGCTACACCCAGAAGCCAGACGCGCCACCGAAAGTTACATACGTTTATTTAAACGGTATGATAAGTGTTTTGACGGCCGAGCGACATCCTCACGTAGACCAGTACGGCTGGCATTGATAGCGTTAGAATGGATGAAAGGGACGCCATATCCTGTCATGATAAAAAAGCAACAAGAATTCAAGTCGGGATCTTCGGTGCCGGTTGTTGTACGCGAAACTATGGATACAATCGAAAATGAAATCCGATTTAAACTGGTTCAAAAAACTCGTTGCTATCTGGATCTTTTGGTTCACGCACTGGAAAAGACAGGATCGCCGGAGAAGGTGCAGAGTCTTCCGTCGCTGCCACTGTATTTGGAGATAGGGGCTTGCTCAGTGACGATGATTAGCCTAGTAGGACTGGGATTTTCTCGTACCACAGCCGGATTATTGAACGAAAAGGCTGCGAAACACCAAATGGATCGAGCCGAATGCTTACGTTGGTTGCAAGGTGAAAACTGGAACATATCTGATTTGCCAAGAATAAGTATCAGTGAGATCAAGAACATAGTATCTGTCTGAAACAGAAATGAAACGCGCTTATGGCCGAAAAAAATATATCACTAAAGATTAAAAACCCATCATAACGCTTAGCGCTGCCTCTTGCTATGCAGAGAAATGAACCGCTCTATCGACCGGTCATAGGTGCGCTCGATTTCCGGTGGGAAGTAACAGGCCGGCAGTTCATCTAACTCCCTGTGGTACTTTATACATTCGCAGCATATGCCCTTTCTCGAGCACGGCTCGTAGGTGCAGTTGCAGTTAACTTTATTATCGCTCAGCTTACATTCGCGCATTTGCTCTACCTGTCCTTATCTTAGTCCAGGGAAGTGATGTTAAAGGGCGGCCTGGGCAGATGGTCGAAGGTTATACCGGCCTCTTTAAAAAGCTCCAGAAAGCCATCGTCCGCATACTTCCCGAATGTTACGAAACGTTCGATGCGGGCGTTGGCCAGCATCTTGGCGCAGAGTATGCAGGGTGAGTGAGTGCAGTAAATAGTTGCGCCCTCCAGGCTGACGCCGTGCAGCGACGCCTGGATGATGGCATTCTGCTCGGCATGTATGCCCCGGCAGATCTCATGCCTGGTACCCGACGGGATGTTCATCTCATCCCTCAGGCAGCCCAGCTCCAAACAATCTTTAACCCCGGCGGCGGCGCCGTTATAGCCCGTGGAGAGTATGTGCTTATTCTTAACAGCGACCGCCCCGACGTGATGGCGCCGGCAGGTGGACCGCTCGGCTACCACAGAGGCTATTTTCAGGAAATACTCGTCCGGCGACGGCCTTTTTACTTTTTTCACTTCAGCACCTCAATTATACTGCCCGCCTGTTGCCTCAGCGCTTCCAGCGTGCCGTTATTCACGATAGTATGATCGGCCATGGCTATGGGACCGCCTTTATTCACATTCTCTATCTCGGCGTAGTCCCTCTCACCGGCCTGCGCAGGGGTGAGCGGACGCACCGCTCTGCCTTTTAGCCTGGCGTAACGTACCTCGGGCGGGGCCCAGACGGCTACGACATGCAGCCTGCCACCCAGCCTGCCCTTAAGATATTTGTACTCTTCCCAGGAATAAAGGCCGTCTATCACCACGCTGGACTTCTCGAGGGCCGCCTCGATGCGCGGCAGGTTCAGTATCGCGTAGGCCGCCATGCCGTGTTGCTGCCTCAGGTCCTCCCTCACCAGCCTCTCATTCTCTTCATCCAGCTTGAGGCCCCGTTTACGCACCTCTTCATCGGTGATGTCCCCGAACCTTACAGAGGCATAGCCGCGCTTCTGAAAGACGCGGGCCACCTCCGATTTCCCCGAGCCGGGCATGCCTACCAGAGCAACTACTTTCACTTAATCACCGTTATCCATTTAATCGCAGGTGCACAATTATAGTGAAAAAGCGCTCTCGCTGGCAAAGGACGACGCATGCAGTACTATTGTACTATTGCCGCCAGAGTAAACTTCAGGGCATTTTCAGCTTTTTTACGATCAACAACAGGAAATTTTGCATTTTATAGCTAATTTATAGTGTTCCCCCCACTTGACAAGCTTCAAACAATCCTCTATGCTAAGTTCAAATCACATAGGAGGTACATTGATGGACGCTTATTGCATGAAATGCAGGGCCAAGAGGGAAATGAAGAACGCCAAAGCCATTAAAATGAAGAATGGCAAACCGGCGACCCAGGGTGTCTGCGCCAAATGCGGCACCAAGATGTTCCGCATCGGCAAAGCCTAAGTATCGTATAAATTGACATTGGCTAACCATAGGCAGCTTTTAAAAGCTGCCTATGGTTATTTTGTTTTTTGACGATTAATCGGGCATCAATCCCTTCTTGACGTAAGCCCGGTGCACCATATCCTTGACCGACGAGAATTTACGCGCAAATATCACACCTCCTGCAAGGACACAGGCGCCTCCAATAAGAAGCGTATAGGGCGCGCCTATCACATCTGCCAGTCCGCCGAAGAGCAGGCTGCCGAAAGGGGCCAGCCCCATGAAGGACATGACAAAGAATCCCATGACACGTCCGCGCTTATCGTCATCGGCGATCGTCTGAAGGATGGTGTTGCTGGCTGCCAGCTGCACCACCATGCCAAAGCCGGTTACCGCCATGAACAGCATGGAAAGTATCGTTACGCGCGAAAAAGAAAAGCATATCAGCCCGACTCCGAAGCTGCAGGATGACACCACTATAACCTTATCCAGGCCGAACACGTTCTTCCGCGAAGCCAGATAGACGGCCCCGGCCAGTGCGCCCACACCGGCGGATGCCATGAGGAAACCCAATGTATTGGCCCCACCCTGCAGCACTTCTTTAGCGAAGATGGGCATAAGCACCGGGTAGGGCATGGCCACCAGGGCGGAGAAAGCCAGCAATATTATGATGTATTTCACCGGCGGGAAGCCGAAGGCATAATTCGCGCCGTCCTTCATGCCGCGCAAGAAATTCTCCTTTCCGCCCCTGGCCGGAGTCGGCGCTATCCTCATGGCCAGCAGGCAGGCGATGACCGCGGCAAAGCTGATACCGTTTATGAGAAAGCAAAGCCCTTCGCCCACCAGCGCCACCAGCACTCCGGCTATAGAGGGCCCGATCAGCCTGGCGGCGTTAAACAGGGAAGAGTTGAGGGCGATGGCATTGCCCAGGTCCTCTCGGTTGTACACCATATCCAGCACGAAAGACTGGCGGGTGGGCATGTCAAAGCCATTGATCAGCCCCAGCGCTATGCTCAGCAGGATGAGGTTCCAGACCGCGGCCGAGCCCGTCAGCACCACCGCGGCCAGTGTTAAGGCCTGCAGCATGGCCAGAGCCTGTGTGACCACCAGTATGCGGTGGCGATCGAGACGGTCGACCAGTACTCCGGCGAAGGGAGTCAGCAGGGCGTTGCTGATCAGGCCTGAAAAGGCCACCACACCCAGCAGCCAGGCGGAATTGGTCAGGCTGTACACCAGCCAGCTCATGGCCACCTGCTGCATCCAGGTGCCGATCAGCGATATGCCCTGCCCGATAAAAAACAGCCGGTAATTGCGGTAGCGCAGCGCACGGAAGACGCGCGCTATCCCCGTGGGATCGTTGGAAACGACCTCTTCAGTCGAACGGTTTGCGGCAGGCACGATATTCTATTTTAGTATAATCACTGCCCCCGGTATGAATTTTATCTCAACATCTATTGAATCTCCTGCCCGATTAGCGCTATCATGTATTGTTCCTTCCCGGCAACAAATATAAGGAGGTTGATGTGAAGAAAAAAGGCGGCGCCGGCAAGGCCGGCAAGATCGTACTGTTCGTTATCCTGGCCCTGATAATTCTGCTGTTCGGAGGAGGCTTCATCTACTATCAGTCGATTTTGAACAGCCCTCAGCCGAAAATTGACGGCGAACTCCAGGCCAAAGGGCTGCGGGACAGCGTCGAGATCATCCGTGACGACAGCGGCGTACCGCATATCTACGCCAAAAATATGCACGACCTGTACTTTGCGCAGGGTTACACGCAGGCGCAGGACCGCTGGTGGCAGATGGAGTTCTTCCGCAAGACCTGCGGGGGACGCATCGAGGAACTGACGGGCAAGAAGGCCTCCCTGGTCAATACCGATATATATCTCCGCTCTCTGGGCCTCTACGACGTCTGCCAGAAGGAGTACGACTCCTGGACGCCGGACCAGCGCGCCCCGCTGGATTATTTCAGCCAAGGAGTCAACGCCTATATAGCCGGCAGGAGCCCCGCGCAGCTGTCGGTAAACTACTCCATCCTGGGTCTGACCGGCGTGAAGTCTAAGGTCGACCCCTGGAGCCCGCTGGATACACTGTCCTTCGCCAAACTGATGGCCTGGGACCTGGGCCTCAGCCGCGACCCCGAAGCCATGCGCAGCAGGCTGTATGCCGTGCTGGAACCCGATATGGCGGAGCAGTGGCTGGTGCCGGCCTGGCCTCACGGCTTCAAGCCCACCATCCTGCAGGAAGACGATATAGAGGCCATTGAAAAATCGGCGGCGGTGACGTCGACCTCCGTCGATGTCGGTTCACTGCCCGCCGCGCCGGGTAAAGTCTACGAGGTGCTGGTCCCCGACCTCACCCGGATAACGGGGGGCGGACTGGAGGGCACGGGAAGCAACAGCTGGGTGGCCTCCGGCAATATGACGGCCGGCGGCAAGGCGCTGCTGGCCAACGACCCGCACCTGGGCATCGCCCAACCCTCCATCTGGTATGAGGTGGGCCTGCATTGCCCGGACGATGGCACGGGGCATCCCTTCGACGTCTCGGGCTTCACCTTCGCTGCCAACCCGGGGGTTGTCTCAGGCCACAATAACGACATCGCCTGGGGCACCACCAACGTCTACCCCGATGTCAACGACCAGTACATGATCAAGGTGAACCCGGATAACCCTCTCCAGTACGAATGGGACGGGAAATGGCGGGATATGACCGTCAGGGATGAGACGATCTCCTTCGGCAACGGGAAGCCGGCTATAACGGTCAAGGTGCGGGAGACCCACCTGGGCCCCATCACCAATGACAACAGATATGATGCCAAGAGCGACCAGACGGCCGGATTCAATAACAAGGACCCGCTGGCCCTGCACTGGACGGCGCTGGAGCCCAGCCAGATCTCCCTGGCCATCCTCGGGCTCAATACGGCCGGGAACTGGGAGGAGTTCCGCGATGCTCTGCAATACTGGGACGTGCCGTCGCAAAGCCTGATCTACGCGGACACGCAGGGCAACATCGGCTATCAGATGCCCGGCAAGATACCCATCCGCCCCGCCAACCACACCGGTCAGCTGCCTGTGCCGGGCTGGACCAGCGAATACGAGTGGAAAGGCTATATACCCTACGATCTGATGCCTCGCGCCTACAATCCGGCGCGCAACTATATTGTGGCAGCCAACCAGGAGGTTGCTCCACCACAATACTATGAGTTCCTCAATCAACGACTCGGACCGGACGTGAACGCCAGCTTCGGCAGCAGGTACAACAAATGGGTCTACGGCTACCGCAGCCAGCGCATCAACGAGCTGATCAAACAACTCGCCCCCAACACGGTCGCTACTTATCAGACCATACAGGGAGATACCAAACACCTGCCTGCCGACGAGGTATTGCCTTACCTGTCCGGGTTGAAATTCGATGACCCCGAATTGAGCGACGCCAGGGACTGGTTGCTCAAGTGGGACCGTTTCTGCAACGAGGACAGCGCCCAGGCTGTGCTTTACAACGAATTCTGGATGCGCCTGATGCGCAACCTGTTCCAGGACCAGCTGGGCGATGCTGCCAAAACGGACGGCCTGGACAAAGAGATGTGGGCCATCAACCTGTTGATGCAGAACCCCGACGACGCCTGGTGGGATAACGTTGCGACGGCCGATAAAAAAGAGACGCGCGACGAAATTCTGGCGCAATCGTTCAAGGAGGGCTATGCGGCCGCCGTGGCCGATATGGGCAAGGACCGCAGCCAGTGGAAGTGGGGAAACCTGCATAAAGCGACCTTCGTCAGCAACCCGCTGGGCGCCAGCGGCATAGCTCCCCTGGAGTCGCTGGTCAACCAGGGCCCTGTGTCCGTGGGAGGCAACACTGAGTGCGTCAACAACGAGATGTGGTATGTCAGCAAGGGCAATTTCAGCATCACACTGATCCCTTCCATGCGTCTGATCGTCGATATGTCCAACTTCGGCAAAAGCGTCGGCATGAACTCCACAGGACAGAGCGGGCATCCGGGCAATCCCTGGTACGGCAGCATGATACCGCCCTGGGCCAAAGTCCAGTACCACCCCATGCCCTGGACCCGTGAGCAGGTGGAAGCCGGCGCGGCACACAGACTTATGCTGAATCCTTAGCCTGCGAGGCAGAGCGCCGGACAGCTCATCATCCGGCAACAGGTACAGAAAAGGCTCGGCTGAGCCGCCCATCAAGGCGCGCCCGCCGTCATATTCGCACCGCTTTGACGGCAGGCGCGTTTTCAGAGTAATATCATGCAGACAGAGGGATTGGACCTGCAAGCTTCGTCCCCGAAGTTGAAATAAGAGCGGAAGGAGGACACCTTGACTGATAACGAAAAGCAAACAACCACCCCTAATAGCGAAGCTAAACCCCCCAAAAAGAAAAAAGGCGGCAAATCAACTTTAGTAACGGCCCTGGTCATACTGGCCATAATAGTCATACTGATAGGAGGCGGGGCCGGCTACTTCAATTATATTAACAACGTGCCTCTGCCCAAGATAGACAGCACCGTCAAGATAACCGGACTTTACGACAAGGTCGAGGTGATACGAGACGCCAACGGCATACCACACATCTACGCCAACAACATGCATGACCTCTATTTAGCGCAGGGCTATGTCCAGGCGCAGGACCGCTGGTGGCAGATGGAGATGTTCCGTCATATTTGCGGCGGCCGTATAGAAGAGTTGACCGGCAAAAAGGCCAGCCTGATCTCCTCCGACATCTACCTGCGCACCCTGGGCTGGTATGACGTGGCGGAAAAGGAATATGCCGGCTATACACCGGAACAGCGCGCCGTGCTGGACGCCTTCGCTGCCGGAGTCAACGCCTATATATCCAAGCGCAGCCCCCAGGACCTGTCCGTAAACTACAGCATCCTGGGATTGACCGGCGTTAAGTTCAATATCGAACCCTGGACCCCGGTGGATACTCTCGCCTTCGGCAAACTGATGTGCTACGACCTGGGCTACAGCGGTGATGAAGAGATACAGCGCTCCAAGCTTTACAGCGCGCTGGGGCAGGAGATGGCCGATAAATGGCAGACACCGCCCTGGGGTTACGGAGATAAGCCCACGGTTATCCATGACGCCGATGTAAAGGCGATGGAGAAGTCGACGGTATCGGTGGTACCGGCCTCTCCATCCGTCGATATCGCTCCGGCATCAGGACAGCCCATTTCGTCCATTCAGGCTTACGACGATCCAAGGCCGGACCTGAGCTGGGTGATGGGACCTTCCGCAGGCATAGGCAGCAACAACTGGGTCGTTTCGGGCAACCTGACGCAGAGCGGCAAGCCGCTGCTGGCCAACGACCCGCACCTGGGCATTCAGATGCCCTCCATCTGGTATGAAGTCGGACTGCACTGCCCCGATGACGGGACAGGTCAGCCGTTTGACGTGGTGGGATTCGCCTTCGGGCCCAGCCCGGGCGTCATCGTCGGACATAACAACAATATCTCCTGGGGCGTGACCAATGTCTATCCCGATGTTCACGACCACTACCAGATCAGGGTCAATCCGGATAATCCGTTGCAGTACGAGTGGAACGGCACATGGCGCGACATGAACGTGCGCAACGAGGCCATCGATTTCGGCGACGGCTCAGCTCCCATCACCATCAAAGTCAGGGAGACGCACCTCGGCCCCATCATCAACGACAATAAATACGATGCCAAAACCAGCCAGTTCTTCGGCTTCAACAATAAGGACCCCCTGGCCCTGCGCTGGACGGCCCTCGATCCGGGGACGCTTTTAACTGCCGTGCAGGGCATCGATACGGCCGGGAACTGGGACGAATTCCGCAACGCACTTTCGAACTGGGATTGCCCGTCGCAGAACTTTGTCTACGCCGATAAGGAGGGCAACATCGGCTATCAGATGCCGAGCAAGGTGCCCATCCGCGTCAAAGGCCACAGCGGCCTGTTGCCCGTGCCGGGGTGGACCGACGAGTATGAGTGGAAGGGCTATATACCTTTCGACCTGCTGCCGCGAGCCTACAACCCGGAACGTGGTTACATCATCACGGCCAACCAGGCTGTTGTTCCGCCGTCTTACTACGATTTCCTTAAAAAACACCTGGATCCTAACCTGAACTGCAACCTCGGCTACGAGTGGAACTTCGGATACCGCGGCCAGCGCATCGAGCAGTTGGTCAAAGCTCTGGCGCCGCACAGCATTGAGACTTTCCAGAAAATTCAGGGCGATACTAAGGTGCTGAGCGTAGGGGAGATCATGCCTTACCTGGCCAATGTCAAGTTCGAGGATCCGGAGCTGGCAGACGCCAAGAACTGGCTGGCGCACTGGGACCAGAATTTCAACGCGGACAGCCCGCAGGCCGCCCTCTACGCCAATTTCTGGATGAAGCTGGTCAACAACACAGTCCAGGGCAAGCTGGGCGATATCATCAAATCTGAAGGCGACGACAGGGATATGTGGGCCATTTACCAGCTGCTCAAGAACCCCGACGATTCATGGTGGGACGACCTGCTGACCAAAGAGATAAAGGAAACCCGCGATGAACTGCTGGCCAAATCCTTCAAGGAAGGATACGATGCCACCGTTACAGCGCTGGGGCCCGACCGTAGCCAGTGGCAGTGGGGCGCTCTTCATACGGCCACCTTCGTCAGCAACCCGCTGGGCGCCAGCGGCATCGGCCCGCTGGAGTCGCTGGTCAACAGGGGTCCGTTCCCGGCCGCCGGCAATACCGACGCTGTAAACGCCTGCCGCTGGTCCGTTGACAGCGGCAACTTCAAGATAAGCAGCATTCCCTCCATGCGCATGATCATCGACTGGAGCGACCTGAGCAGGAGCATCACGGTAAACAACACGGGACAGAGCGGACATCCTGCCAGCGAATGGTACGACAGCATGATCAAACCCTGGCTCAACATCAAATACCACCCCATGCTGTGGACCAGAGACCAGGTCAACAGCGGTGCCGCCCATAAACTGGTGCTGATACCCTGATAAAAATAGTCTGACGATCGATCACTTTTCCCTGCCGCAGGCTGGATCCGGGAAACAGCCTGCGGCAGGGAGTTCGCAATAACGGAGGCGGGAGATGGACACGGTAAATATCCTCGGGTTTGCAGGCAGCCTCAGGAAAGGCTCTTACAACAAAGCTTTGCTGCGGGCTGCGGCGGAATTGCTGCCACCAGGCGCGTCAATCGAGATATTCGACCTCGAGGGCCTGCCTCCGTTCAACCAGGACCTGGAGGGGAGCCCGCCCCAAAAGGTGAAAGAGTTCAAGGCCGGCATCCGAGCGGCCTCCGCGGTGCTGATCGCAACTCCCGAATACAACTTCTCCATGCCCGGCGTGCTCAAGAATGCTCTGGACTGGGCATCCAGGCCGCATGGAGACAGCGCCTGGCAGGGCAAACCGCTCGCCGTAATGAGCGCATCCACCGGTATGCTGGGCGGATCACGGGCGCAGTACCACCTGAGGCAAACTCTGCTGTTCCTCGATGTGAAAGCGGTAACCAAACCCGAGGTCTTCGTAACATTCGCCGCCCGGAAATTCGATGAGTCCGGCAGGCTAACGGACGGGGCGACCAGGGGTCTGGTGGCCGACCTGCTCAAGGCACTGGTCAACCTCGCTTCCGTCGCCGCGCGCTGAGCCCCAGACTATTTGGTCACTTGAGGAGGCTTGCATGAAATATATAGGGAAAGACAGCAAAGTAACCATCGTCCGCCGTTTCGCCGAATACGTATCGTCAGGCAAGGCGGAGACCTTTAAATCTTACGACATGGAGTTCGTTTTCGGCCGGCGGGAAGGCCCCTATGTCTGGGACGCCGCCGGCGGCAAGCGCCTGATCAACTGCCATTGCAACGGCGGGGTTTTTAATCTCGGCCACCGCAATCCCCTGGTTGTTAAAGCTCTTCAGAACAGCCTGAAGGAGCTCGATATCGGCAACCATCACCTGATCAGCGAACAGCGCGCGCTGCTGGCGGAGAAGCTGGCCGGCCTGATGCCCGGCGATATCTCCTGCACGGTGTTCGGTGTGGGCGGAGGCGAGGCCATCGACCTGGCCATCAAGCTGGCCCGCGGATTCACGGGCAAATATAAGGTCGTTTCGGCCACCGGCGGCTATCACGGCCATACCGGCTTTGCGCTGGCTACCGGGGACGAGCAGTACCGGTCCCCCTTCGGGCCCAATCTTCCCGGCTTCCTGCAGGTCCCCTTCGATAACGTCGCGGCGCTGGAAAAGGCCGTGGACAATGAAACGGCCGCCGTCATCTTCGAGACAATACCTGCCACACTCGGCATGCCTGTCCCGTCCGGGGACTTCTTCATGCAGGCCCGCCGCATCTGCTCGCACAAAGGGGCGCTGCTCATCATCGACGAGGTGCAGACCGGACTGGGGCGCACAGGCAAGCTGTGGGGCATTGAGCATTTCGACACCGTGCCCGACATCATCGTGATCGGCAAAGGGCTCTCCGGCGGCATCTATCCCTTGAGCGCAACCTGCTACCGCAAGGAGCTGGACAGCTTCTTCCACAACAACCCCTTTATTCACGTTTCCACCTTCGGAGGCGCCGAAGTGGGCTGCCCGGTGGCCGCTGCGGTGCTGGATGAATCATCCAGACCGGAGTTCCTGGAGAACGTTAATCGTCTGGCAACCGTTTTCAAGGACGGCTTCATCCAACTCAAAAAGAAGCATCCGAAGATACTTACCGGCCTGCGACAGCTCGGCCTGATGATGGGCATCGAGATGGTCAACGACGCCTGCGGGCCTATCCTGACCAAGTCCTGTTACGACCACGGCATACTGGCCATCTACGCCAACAATGACAGGAGGGTCTGCCAGCTGCTGCCGCCGCTGATCATCGATACGAAAGTTGCCAACCTGATACTGGAAGGCGTGGATGGCGCCCTGGGCGATACGGCAGCCTTCCTTGACCTGAAATAAAATATCGACAGGAGGACGCCGTGCAGGTAGATATCGAGCTGCTGAAAGAATTCGAAAGGGGCCTGGATCCGGCGCATCCCGAAACCAGCAGGATACCCGCCCGTGTGCTGGGATATGGTGAGATCAGCACCATCTTCGAAATACAGACGGAGTCGACCAAGAACCTGGCCTGCAAGCGGATGCCCATCTTTAAAACGAAGGAGGAGATCGCTCAATACGAGATACTGTATACAGATTATAATGAGCTGTTATCCAAAGAGCTCGGCATAAACATACCCGAATGGGGCTTCGCCTCTTTTATCTCGGAGGCCGGCAATATCATAGCCTTCGACATCCAGCGCAAGCTGAACTCTGAATCCATCGGTAACCGCGCCATCCATACCTTGAACACCGAAGGTGTCCGTACACTATTTATGCTCGTGCTACGAGAACTGACCAGGGTCTGGGAATTCAATCTGGCCAATCCGGACCGGGCACTGGGGATAGACGGGCAGATATCCAACTGGGCCATCGACGGCTTCGATGCTTCCAGGCCGCAGTTGAGCGCGGGGTCCAGACTGCTGTACTTCGATACCAGCACTCCCCTGATGAAAAAAAATGGCCTGGAGCGGCTGGACCCGGAGCTTTTCCTGCGCAGCGCGCCCTCGTTCCTGGTCTGGCTCATCCGCTGGCTCTTCCTGGAGGGGGTGATGACGCGCTATTACGATGCCCGCCTGGTTACGATCGACCTGATCGCCAACTTCTACAAGGAGCAGCGGCCCGAACTGGTGCCCGGTTTGGTACAGGCCGCCAACGAATTCTATGCCGCGGAGGGCGCCTCGCTGGGCATCAAACCTATCACGGAAAAGGAGGTCAAGGCATATTACAAAGAGGACGCCATGATCTGGGTGCTTTTCCTGGCCTTCCGCCGCTTCGACCGCTGGCTGCACAGATATATATTGCGCAAGCCCTATATTTACATACTGCCGGGCTATATCAAGCGATGATTCGCTGTTTCTGTTGCTTTAACTGGCCCCGGCCGACGTTGCGGTAATTCACATTGGACTGCAGAGCGAACATGACAGCCAGGGGATTATGCGTTGTGATTAATGTCCGGCAGGCCTTTTCCAGTATCACCGGCCAGCAGTACAGGTCACGGTTGCAGCGCAATATGTATGCTGAAAGCTCGGCCGGACTCATTTTTGCAGGCCTGTGCACCACCTGTGTCATGTCATAGCGACTCCAGTCCCGGGGGAAATCGCCGTAGATAATACGCCCCTCCTTTCTCAATTTATCGAAGAGCCGCGTTCCCGGCAGCGGGGTGAGATGTGTTACCTGCATAACGTCCACCTCGCTTCTGATCATATATTGCGCCCGCGACTTTAATTTGTCCGGTGTATCGCCATCCATTCCGAAGATAAATGCGCCCAGTACGGCGATACCCGCTTTATGTATGCGTTGAAAAGCTCCGCTATAGGCTGAAACCTGTCTTTTCAGATTCAGTTGCTTATTGATTTCAGCCAGATCATCCTCGTCCTCCGACTCAAGACCGAGAAAGACCATTTTACACCCGGCCCGAGCCGCCCAGGCCAGAATCTTCTCATCGTCGGCAAAATTTAAAGAAGCCTGGCAGAACCACCACTTATCCAGTTTCCGCTCCACCATACCCCTGAACAGGTCCAGGGCGCTGTCCCTGGCCTCTTCCCCGTACCCGATAATATTATCGTCAACAAAGAAAACCATTTTTTGTGAAATAAGGGACAGCTCATCCAGGACTTCCCTCACAGGCCGGCGCCGATACCTGCGGCCGTTGAAGGCGGTCACCGAGCAGAAGCTGCAGTCCATGGGGCAGCCGCGCGAAGTCTGCACCGAGGCAAACATATAACCGTGATTGAACAGGTCATGCCTGGGACGAGGATTGCCTGCCAGATCAACTCTGTCGCCGCAATAACCGGTTTTCAGCCGGCCGGCTTCAAAGTCAGCTATGATCGTCGGCCAAACCGTTTCCGCCTCTCCTTTGACCACACAATCCGCAAACTGGGAAGCCTCCTCAGCGCACATCGAGGCATGAATGCCTCCTATAACAACCGGCACACCCTTCGAACGGTACTGCCGGGCTATTTCATAAGCCCTGGGAGCGGTTGCTGTAAAAGCTGTGATACCGACCAGGTCGGCCTCTTGATAACGAAACGGTTCCCAGGTTTCGTCCAGCAGAGTTACGTCCCAGGACGGCGGAGTCAACGCAGCCACTATCCCCAGCCCCAGCGGCGGGAAGCGAGAGCTTTTATTCACCGTCAGACCGGTGCGTACAGGGTTGACCGGGTTGATCAGGATGAGTTTTCGTTTCATGCCGGCGCCCTACATTCTCGGCATTCACTGCCAATCAAAACCAAGCCCATGTGAGGCCTTCAACAATAACCTGTGCAAAGCTGCCTGCTCCGCAGGCTTCAGGGGTGACAAAAAGTCCCGTGTATACTTCACGGTACCCTGGATAATGGCGGCGTATGCATCCCGGCCCTGCTCTGTCAGCGTCAGCCACCAGAGACGCCGGTTTTTCTTGTCCCGTTCGCGCACGATGAGGCCTTTATTCTCCAGGCGCCGTAAGTAAAGGGAAATAGTGCCGGGATTAATGAACATCCGGAGGGAAAGCCGGCTGGCGCTTATCGGCTGCAATTGTCCCAGCACCATTATCACGGCGCAGTCGGAAAGCCTGATATCAGAAGCCCTGGCCTTCGCGTCTTTTAACATCCTTGCTTCATATGCATGCGCCAGCGAGAAAAGGGCTTGATTAACCTGAATACACTGCTTCTGATTTTTCATCGAGTCACCCCTCCGAGATTTATTGTAGCATACAATAATTGTATATTACAACTATCATCCATGGCAACCTTTTCTCTGAGCTTGCATGGTGTCCGGTCACCGGCTGCTTTATCCGGGCGTCGTTGATAAATCTCGAGGATTAGCCTGCTCATCATACTCTGTGGTTGCCGATAAGATAAACAGCCTGTCCAGATAGCGATGTTACTTAAATCACACAGTGACTAAAATCATGTTCACTCCCCTGCGCCTGCAATATAATTTCGTAAAGTTTAATTTACACACGGAGGGGTAACATGGAAATCGAAAAAGGGCTCGTGCTCGAGTTGAACAGCAGCAACCTTGAGGAGGCTATAAGGAACAACCGCTCACTGGTGGTGGATTGCTGGGCGCCGTGGTGCGGCCCCTGCCGCATGATGTCGCCGGTGATCGATGAGCTGGCCAACGATCTCAAGGGTAAGATCACCTTCGGCAAGCTGAACACCGATGAGAACCAGGATATGGCGGCCAGGTTTCAGGTGCAGGCCATACCCACCCTGCTCATCTTCAAGGATGGGAAACTGGCCGACCGCAAGGTGGGCGCTCTGCCCAAAAAGGCTCTGGCAGATGAATTGACCAGATATAACTAGGCCAGGGACTAAGTATTCGACTGAAGGGCCTGCCTATGGACGGCAGGCCCTTCAGTGTTTTTATCCCGCTTTCTCTTCCTTCTCAATCATGCCGTCCTTGATCCATATAATACGATCGGCGTACTGTATATGTTCCGGCTCATGGGTAACCATGACGATCGTCTGTCGCCTCTCGTCACACAGCCGGCGCAGAAGGTTCATGACGATTCCGGAATTCCTGGTATCCAGGTTGGCGCAGGGCTCATCCGCGAAGAGTATTTTCGATTTATTGACCAGCGCCCTGGCTATAGCAACGCGCTGCTGCTCGCCGCCGGACATCTGGCTGATGAGGTGCTTGGCTCGTAGGCCCAGCCCCACGGTCTCCATCAACTCCAGCGCAGCCCTGCGGTATTCCCTGGCCGGAGCGCCCAGCATCATAAGCGGCAGGCAGACATTCTCGAGCGCGTTTAACTCGGGCAGCAGGGCATATTCCTGGAAAACATATCCCAGCTTATTCAGGCGAAAATTGGTCTTCTGCATGGACGACAATTTCTCAACTTCGGTACCGTCCATTATGATTTTGCCGGCTGTGGGATCGTCCAGCAGCGCCAGCATGTGTAAAAGGGTGGATTTCCCCGAGCCGCTGGGGCCCATAATACCAACGAATTCACCCCGGTTTATCTGCAGGTCTATGGCCTTGAGTGCTTCAACCGGCACTTCGCCGCCGAATATTTTTTTTAGCCCTTTCGCTTCTATGATTACCATATTCTCATCCCCAGATAGCCTTGATGATATTCTGCCGGGTCACCATCCACGATGGTATGAAGCCGGCCACCACGCTGACCAGCAGCATGCTCAGCATGGCCACAGCCATATCCTGCCTTACCAGCGCCAGGCTGACCAGCCCGATGGGCATGGGGAGGGGATGCCGGATGAAGTAGGGCACCAGGCCGGCGTGGATCACGATCAGCCCGGCGATGATTCCCAGGAAGGCATAAAATATGGCCTGAAATATATAGGAAAGGATGATTATGCGCTCCTTCATGCCGATGGCCTTGAGTATGCCTATCTGGCGGCGGCGGTTAACGGTGGCGATGAAAATGACGATAAATATCGTCACGCCCGCCACCAGCAGACCGATAAAGGTCACGATGGTTTTGACTATATCGAAGGTCTGGGTAAGTCCGCTGATGTACCCGATAAAATCCATCCAGACGTTGAGCTGCTCCTCTTCAATGCCCATCATCCTCAACCGGTCGATATAAACCCGCTCAGGCACCGAGCCGTCCGTCTTGATCAGCACCTCGGAGGCCCTGTTGTGCAGGCCCAGCACCGATTCCATCTCCTTCTCTGTCACGAAGACGTTGAGGTCCGCCAGCGGAAAATACGTGTTATAGATGCCCTTGATCCTGTAGTCGCGCTCGACCCCGTTGCCGTATCTTATGGTCACCTCATCCCCGACCTGCGCGCCCTTGAGCGAGGAAATCTGGAAGCTGGCCCCGTAACCTCCCGATATCTCCCTGCCCATGATGATCTGGTCGCGGTCGCCTTCCTCCAGATATCTCCCGGCAATCATGTAGCCCTGCAGGTTGGTTACCCTGACCTCCTCGTCCGGATTGATGGATTTAATATTCCAGGCTTTCTCCCGCACATCCAGGTTGTCATTTTCCGGATCGTACCTGATCAATCCGGACTGGGAGTAGCGAGAGCTGCAGCTTATCACGCCGGGCAAGGTGTCGATCTTGGTCTTCAATTGATGTGCCTGGTTGATGTATTTATCATCAACGGCAGGCAGTATCACGATATTGGAAACATAGTTCTCCTTCGCCTGCTGGTAGGCCTTGCTGATGGCCCCGTTCATGATGGCTGAGGTGAAAATGATATTGATAAAGGCCAGGGTGGTGACCAGTATGGTCAGCACCAGGGTATATTTGTTGCCCCTTGTAATAGCTTTGAAAACCAGGAAAAAGGCGACTCTAAGGTCATTGCCCATCTCAGTCAGATTAAACCTTTCCCCGAAAGGAATTTTCAATTCATTCAGCTCCGTTCCGGGTAATGATAGTGTGCCCTCAGTAACAAGTCAATTATGCCGGATAACTGCCGGCGCCTGTGAGACGAAGGACAGCGCTGGACAGGGCTACGGGCATTTACTACAATGGGCCAGGCAGTTCATTCGCAATATTCGCCAGTGAGAGCGCAGGAGAAATACCATGAACAGCTCGCCTTCAGGAGAGCAGGCCGCATTCTATACACAGCCAGCCGAGATCCTTAAGTTCCTGATCCGCCATAACACGGTCAACCCGCCGGGAAACGAAGCTGCCTGCATCAACTATATCAAGGGTCTGCTGGACTGGGCGGGCGTTCAAAATACGATCGTGGCCAGCGATTCGTCCAGACCCAACCTGATAGCCCGTATACAGGGGCAGGGTTCCGCGCCGCCGCTGTTGATGTACGGCCATATAGACGTCGTGACCACGGCCAACCAGAAATGGAGGCTCAATCCCTTCGTAGGGGAGGAGCTGGACGGATATATATGGGGCCGCGGCGCGCTGGACATGAAAGGCGGCATAGCCATGATGCTGGCGTCCATCATGCGCGCCAGGGTTGAGGGACTGGTTCCGGCCGGTGATGTGCTGCTGGCAGTGCTCAGTGACGAGGAAAGCCGCAGCACCTACGGCGCCGAATATTTGGTCACCAGCCAGGCGCAGCTTTTCCAGGGCGTAAAATACGCCATCGGCGAGTTCGGCGGCTACACGTCACACATACTGAGGCACCGCTTCTACCCCATTATGGTCTCCGAAAAGCAGAGCTGCGGCCTGATAGCCAGCATCTACGGTAAAGGCGGTCACGGCGCGTGGCCTGAGCGGGGCGGCATCATGGCGCGGTTATCGCGTTTTCTGCACAGCCTGGAACACCGCCTCCCGGTGCATATAACACCCGTTGCCAAAGAGCAGGTCCGCTGCACGGCCGAGGGGCTGCCCAGCCCGCTCAAGCAGACCTTCATGCAGATGCTCATACCGGCCCTAACCAATTCAGTCCTCGATACCTTCGGCGGGCAGGTACGCATGTTCGATCCCATACTGCACAACACCGTGTCAGCCACCACCATACGCGGCGGGGAGAGTGCCAACCAGATACCCTGCCAGGTTTCACTGGGCCTCGACTGCCGCCTGCTGCCGGGCTTCACGCCTAACGATATCATCGCGGAGCTCAAGAGTCTGGCCGGCAGCGATGTGGAATACGAGTTGTCCTATTTCGGCGGCGGCATGCCGCAGCCCGACATGGGGCTTTACGATACGCTGGCTGATATACTCAGAGAAGCCGACCCGGGCAGCACTCCCACACCTATGCTCTTCGCGGCAGTGACGGACGCCCGCCTGTTCGCCAAACTGGGCATACAGACCTATGGGTTCACTCCGCTCAAGCTGCCCCCTGATATCAACTTCGAACAGCTCTTTCACGCGGCGGACGAGCGCGTACCGGTCAAGGCGCTTAGCTTTGGAACCGAGGCCATTTACCAGTTGCTTCAACGGTTCGGCGAGTAATCCTGTTTCGACGCCTCATTGTCCCGTTGCGTAACCGTATGTGACATTAATCATACCCGCCGGCCCGGACTGAATTTAAAATGTCTGTATGAATATTCCTTCAGGGTGTCCGGGGCTTTCCGGCGGCGGCACGCCGACGCTTTATATCAGGACCTGCCCTCGGTGCGGCGGAGAGGTGGAGGTATTCTCCACGGACGTCAGGGTTGAGTGTCCTGCCTGCGGAGAAGCCGTCTTGAACAAATCCAATTCGTGCGCGGAGTACTGCAAATATGCCGGGCAGTGCCGGGTCAAAGGATACTCACAGCAGGCTCAAATACATGAGTAAAGCGACCGCAAAGGCACTATATGGGATTGCGCTGCTGCGGTTTGACCACTGTGTCCGTGCAGTCTATTCTATCAAGTAACAAGGCTATTCCTTTCAAAGAATCCATCGTCAGCACGCGGGGCGAAATAATAAACTAAGCGGAGGTTGCCATGGAAGAGGGCCGAATCTCGTACCACAGCTCGGTGCGCACCGTCTACGACCGCATTAAAAAGGACGGCATGACCAATATCTGGGACCGCTACGAGGCGCAGGGCCTGGGCAGCAGTCCCGACCAGCGCTGTCCCTTCTGCCAGGAAGGGAGACGCTGCGACCTCTGCTCCAACGGGCCCTGCCGGGCCGATGCCTCCAGGGACAAACGCGGAGTATGCGGCATCACCGCCGACGGCATGGCCATGCGCATGATGCTGCTGCGCAACGTGATGGGCGCATCGACCTACCACTACCATACGGAGCAGACGCTCAAGACGCTTCAGGCCACGGCCAGGGGGCAGACCCTTTTCGCATCACCGAGGGCAACAAGCTCAAGACCTTCGCCAAACGCTTCGGCCTGAGCACCGCCGGTTCCCTTAAACGCATAGCCCTGCGGTTGTGTAAATATGCGGACGAGGACTTCAACCGTAAGCATGACCAGCCCAGCCGTATCGTGGAGGCGCTGGCGCCCGCCGAGCGCAAGGAGGCCTGGCGCAGGCTGGGCATCTTCCCCGGCGGCATCCACGGAGAGATGCTGTTCTCCACCAGCTCCTGCCTGACCAACGTGGACGGCTATTACCAGAGCCTGGCGCTCAAGGCTATGAGGCTGGGAATCGCCATGGCCTACCAGAGCCAGATAATCAACGAATACTGCCAAGACATCCTCTTCGGCATACCACGACCACATAAAATGCGCGTCGACCTGGGCGTGCTGGATCCGGATTACGTCAACGCCCTGCCCAACGGACATGAGCCCTTCCTGGGCTTTGCTATGGTACAGCTGGCGCGCACTGAAGAGTGGCAGTCTAAAGCAAGGGCGTCAGGCGCCAAAGGGCTGCGCATCATCGCCAATATCGAAACCGGACAGGAGATGATACAGCGCTGGGAGATGGACGACGCGTTATGGGGCTTCACCGGCAACTGGATCTCGCAGGAGGCCGTGCTGGCCTCGGGATGCGTGGACTTGTTTGCCTGCGATATGAACTGCTCGATGCCGGTCGATCCGGCCTACGCAGAAAAATATAAGTTCAAGCTGCTGCCCGTCAGCGACCTGGTGGTCTTCGACGGCGTTGCCGACCGCATCAACTACATGCCTGAAAAGGCCGCTAAACAGGCGGCCGAGCTGCTGGATATGGCCATCGCCAATTATAAAGAGCGGAGGAAAACTGTCGAGGCCGTGGCCGGGCTCCCGGTGACCGAAGCGGTGGTCGGCTTCTCCACGGAAAGCATACTGGAGGCGCTGGGAGGCAGCCTTAAGCCGCTGCTGGGTGCTATCAAAGAGGGCGCCATCCGGGGCGTGGCCGGGCTTATTTCGTGCACCACGCTGCGGGACCACGGCAACGACGCGCACAGCGTGGCCGTGGCCAAGGAGCTCATCAAGCGCGATATACTGGTGCTTTCCATGGGCTGCGGCAACGCAGCCATGCAGGTAGCCGGTCTCTGTTCTCCCGGGGCCGCCGACCTGGCCGGCCCGGGACTTAAGGGGCTCTGCCGTTCGCTGGGCATACCGCCGGTGCTGAGCTACGGAACATGCACCGACACAGGACGGCTGGCCGACCTGCTGGCCGCCATCTCCAAGGAGCTTGGCGGTGTGCCGGTGGCCGACCTGCCCGTCGCGGCGGTAGCTCCCGAATACATGGAGCAGAAGGCGACCATCGACGCGGTATTTGCCCTTGCTTTCGGACTCTATACTTACGTCAATCCGGTGCCCACCGTCACCGGCGGACCCGACCTGGTCAGACTGCTGACGCAGGACCTGCCGGGCGTGACCGGCGGCCTGCTGAGCGTGGAGAAGGACGCCGTCAAGGCCGTGGACGGCATAGCTGCAGCCATTGAGGAGAGGCGGAAGCGGCTGGGCATTTGACATACAGTGTAAAATAGACAGTCGTGAGAGACCATAACAAGGTGGTCCTGAACCTGTCGGGCTGGGACAATTACAGCGAGACCCTGATAGATTCGGCAGGCACCCGGATTGCGCTTTCCATCTACCATGCGGGCGACGGCCGTCCCTGTGTAGTATTCATACCAGGCACAATGACGCACCCCCTTTTTTACGATGACTTCCTCACGATGCTGGCCGGCGCAGGATTCAACGTCGTGGGTGTGCATCCGCTGTCGCACGGCAAGAGCCCGCGCGAGAAGAGGCTTTTCACATTCGCAGATCTGCTGCAGAACATCAGTGATAGCATCTCCTACTGCTTCGAACATGTCAGCAGCGAAATTATACTGTCGGGCTCGTCACAGGGTGGGATCCTCTGCCTGGCGGCGGCGGGGCTGGACAGCCGCATAAAGGCGGCTTTTCCGCATAACATTCTGCTTCCCTCTCTGAAAAGCTCGATCTACATAACGAGGTTCCCTCATTTCCTCAAGCCCCTTACCCACCCCCTTGCCTCGCTGATGAAGTTGATCGCCCGATTCGCTCCCGGCCTGGAGCTGCCGCCGCAGTTCTACCTCGACTTCGACAGGGTGACTAAATCAAAGGAACTGCAGGACCTGTTTTTCAACGATCCCCTGAGCCGTTCCAACTACCCGCTTTGCTTCCTGGCATCGCTCTTCACGGCCGATCTCAAAAGCATCTCGGACGGCAGCATCAAGTGTCCCGTGATAGTGATCGCCTCCACCGGCGACCCCCTCTTCCCCTATAGCTACTGCCTCGAGGTATACCAAAAAATCGTGGCGCCTCACAAGGAGATGCTGGTGTTCCACGAGCCTTATCACCTGATATTCAACGAGTCGCCTGAAAGTGTGATAGGCCCGGTCATCAGCAAACTGAATGAATTTACATGAGGAGTGCTCTCGTACGTACAATGGTTATTTGGGGCCCGATGAGAGATAATTAATCTATGACGCGGGATAAGAATTCAACAGAATGCTGCCCCAGATTCAATCCCGAACCCTGGCAGAACAAAACTTACACCTGGCAGGACAAGCCGTTCATACATGATTCGGTCAAGCAGTTTTTTCACATTCCTCTGGATATGGGAAAAGTGATAACCCGGATGTGGAACAGCATCCAGCAGGCCGGAGCGGCCCCCGCCACAGAGGACTTCATCATGCTGGCCCATGATCCTTCGCCCTGGAAGTCGGACCTGTACATGACGGTCACTAAGGACGTTCCGGGCGCCGGCAATGTGAGGCTCTCGGGAACATTTCTCAGCCGCGTCTTCGACGGCCCCTACGAAGCCGTGCCCAAGTGGTTCAAGGAGATGGAAGATTACGCCCGGTCAAGCGGCAAGAAGGCTGTAAAACAGTATTTCTACTACACCACCTGCCCCAAATGCGCAAAAAAGTACGGCCATAACTACGTCGTGGCGTTTGCACAGGTGGAGTAATGGGTCTAGTCCTCGGCTATGGACTTCCGTAGAGCCAGTATCATCTCGGGTACGTCGATCTTCATGGGGCAGCGCACCTTGCACCTGCCGCAGGTCAGGCAGGTATAGGCCATGGACGAGGCTTTCTCCATGTTGCGGGTGACCTGCGCGGCCCACACGGCCCCAATGCCCGCGAAATACTTATCCCCGAAATAGCCCGCCGTCAGCCCGAACACCGGGCATTCATAAAGGCAGCCTCCGCAGCGCAGGCAGTAAAGCGCTTGGCGCAGCACGGGGTCCTTCGCCAGTTGCGTCCTGCCGTCATCCAGGAAGATAACGTGGAACTCTTTGGGGCCGTGAACACCGTAAGTGGTCACTTTCTCGATGTCGCCCGTCTTGCTGGGGCCTGAGACCAGGCTTACATAGGACGGCACGGAATAGTTGGCGTAACGCCAGGTGACCTCTGCTACCTTGAAGGCCTCCTCCAGCGTCGGCACCAGTTTTTCCAGACCTACCAGCGCGATATGCACGGGCGGGGCGCCCGTGGCCAGCCGGATGTTGCCCTCGTTCTCAATCATGAACAGCGTGCCGGTATCGGCGGAAACCACGTTGGCACTGCTGATGCCGATGTCCGCCTTAAAAAATTTCTCCCGCAGCAGTTCGCGCGCCGTCGCCACCAGCTTATCTATGTCCGGTTCCTGCTTGCGGCCGGTTATCTTCGTGAACAGCAGGGCCACATCCTCCCTCGGCACATGTATGGCGGGGGAGAGGATATGCATGGGGCGCTGCCCCAGTTTCTGTATTATGAATTCGCCCAGGTCGGTCTCATATACCTCGTTTCCCGCCTCCTCCAGATGCTCGCGCAGCCGTATCTCCTCGGCCGTCATGCTCTTGGCCTTGACCACCAGCTTCTTGTGGCCGACGATCTCCCCGATGATCCTGAGCGCGTCCCCGGCCGTCCTGGCGATGTGGGATTTACCCTTGTTCTCCTCGATGCTACGGCCCGCCTTCCTGGCCAGCTCCGCCATTTGCAGTATGGACGCCTCTTTTATCAGCCTGACCTCCTCAGCCATTTTAACCGTGTGCGGGAACCTCTTCAGAGCATTATCTGTGTTCACACGGTAGCTTTTAATGGCACGGGAAAGCGCCAGCCGGATGCGCCCGCTGCCGGCTGCGTCCCTGAGCTCCTTCCTGTAATCCTTCGATATAGACATTTACTGTTTTCACCGGCGCAACGGATACTGCGCCTTTATAGATTTTAATGCGTTCCTATTTTGTGTTCATAGACCTGGCCAGCAGTGTGGCGAGGTCGACGACTTCGATTTTGTCCTTTTTCAATGCTTTCAGCCCGCTTTTTAGCTGCATCAGGCAGCCGGGGCACTGGGTGGATATAATGCCGGCGCCGGTATCGGTCAGCTCCCTTACTCTGCCCTCGGCCAGTGTCTGGCTCATATCGGGAAATACGACCTCGAAGCCTCCGCCCCCGCCGCAACAGGTCGACCATTCGCCCGATGTCCACTCCGGCTCTACCAGCTCCAGATTTTCCACTGAGCGCAGAACCCGGCGTGGCTGATCTATAAGGCCCATATACCTGCCCAGCTGGCAAGGATCGTGGTAGACCACTTTCACCTTATGCGGATAGCGGTACTGCCCCGGCCTGATCCTGTCGGCAACCTCCTCGCTGAAGTGGCGGACCTCAATATCGTAGCCGGGGACCGCTGCGGAAAAAAGCGTGCGCAGGGCATACGTGCAGGATGGGACTATGCTGATTATTTTTCTCACTCCCAGTGACCTGAAGCGGGCAACAGCTTTCCGGGCGTTGGCGGTGAACTCACTGCGCAGCCCCATGTGGTAAAGCGGAGCGCCGCAGCAGGGCTCGTCCACTCCCAGATAGCCCACTTCGACGCCCATGTATTTCAACACGCCGACGGCGTCTCTCAGCACACCGCTGTCGCCTTCGCCGTCCCGCCCCAGCACCCTGGTGTAAATGCCGGCCACATCAACTCCCATTTTTTTGGGTATCCCAGCCAACACCACCGGGAGGTCGGGATCGATGGACATCCGGTCGGCGGTCCTGACCAGCGTCACCAGCGGCTCGAGCATGGAGGAGTACTGATAGCCGCAGCCGGCGAAAAACACTATAGACCGGTCAGTGGAGAATTGCAGTCCTTCGGCCCATTTGGCCCTGGCCTCCAGCGGCAGGCCGAGTATATTGTCGCGGCTGCCGATATTATCCGCAATATACGAGAGACCGGGCGGGACAAGATTACGCTGGTTCTTTTTCATTTTATTATTTTCCGCAGGGCAACCGGCCCTGCTTATTGTAGCAGGAATATGCCGTCCGGCTTTAGCGGTAGATTATTTGTTGCACGATCAGCAGCATCCCCGCGATGAAAAGCAGCGCATAGATCAGAACCTTGTAAACCAGTGTCCGGAAGGTCATGCGGCTGCCGAATACTATTCCCAGAATCAAACCGGGCAGCACGATGCCCGTGGTAGCCAGGGTGGTGACGTTTATCTGGCCGATGGAAAAGAGGTTCACGATCAGTATGATAGACAGGATGAGCCACAACATGGATATAGTGGCGCGAAATTCGGCGGGCTCCTTAAGCTCGCGGCTGGAATAGTAGATTATGAGAGGGCTTCCGCTGGCGAAGATACCGTGGAAAATGCCGCCCACGATCAGGATTGGCCATCCCAGATACCAGGGCAGGCTACCGCCGGCCACCCTGGTTTTATATATGAGGACTATCTCCATGACCGACACCGCCATGATAAAGACGCCCAGCAATATCAGCAACTGTGTATAGTTACCCACCAGCGTCCTGTATGAGATGCCTATGGCCATACCTATGATGGCCGCAGGCAGGATATTCAAAAACAATACCTGCCACCTGATGTGTTTAAACCAGCGCGCCACCAGCCACAGGCTCTGTAATAAACCAAGGATAACCAGGACGGGCAGAATGGTTTCCAGCGGAAATATAAATATGCCGAGGGCCAGCGCAATAATATTGGCGCCGAATCCCAGCACGGTTTCCACCGTGTGGGCAAATATCAGTACGAGTACCAGCAGAAAGACGCATATTAACAAGGGATCCATATTGCTCCCGTATGGACAGCCGCCCGATCAGCGGCGGCTGTCAGGGCTCAAGGATTTTAGCACGACGGGGCTGCTCTGTCATGCGCAGCGTCGCGACCAAACTGTGCGGAATCAGCCGTTATTTTTTTTCAGGGCCCAGCCCTTTGCGTTCCAACCAGGCGTCCTCGGCATGCAAATAGCCTAAAATAGCCTGCTCGCCCACGAACCTGACAGGCTCGGGCGGCCACTTGAAGACCTTGCGGTTGACGGGGAAGCACTCCGTCCATTCGGACTTGCGCTCCAGCAGCAGGTCCGCCATGACCTCGCCGTTGAGGTGGGTCAGTGAAACGCCGTGCCCCATGCAGCCCAGGCTATAAACCGCATCCTTGCCACCCAGGTATCCCAGCGCCGGCGTCATATCCATGGGAACCGAGACCGGTCCGCCCCAGCGGTGTGTTATCTTGATTCCAGTGAGGCAGGGATAGAAATCGACGATGTCCTTCTCAAGCTGGGCGAATATCTTCGGATTCAAGTCTTTCTCCATGTTGGCGCCGTAGGTCAACGCGATATCCCGACCCCCCATCAGCAGGCGGTTATCCGCCGTCAGCCGGTAATAATGCACCATGTTACGATAGTCCTCGATGCCCTCACGGCCCTGCCAGCCCATCTCATCCAACTGTGACTTGCTCAGCGGCGCCGTAAGCACGATATAGGTCCAGACCGGCTGCTGCATGGCATTCAGCTCAGGTATGGCCAGCGAGTAGGCGTTGGTCGCCAGCACCAGCTTGCCCGCGCTAACAGTGGCCCCGGGCGTTTTAATGGTGAAGCCCTGCGTGGAGCGCTTTATCTCGGTCACCGGCGTGCGCTCATAGACCTCGGCGCCGAACTTAACCGCCACGCGCTTCATCTCGCGCGCCAGTTTGGCGGGATTGACCAGGGCACAGCGCGGCTCCCACCAGGCGCCCATATAGTGCGGTGACTTCACGCGTTTCTGCACCTCACCCGCCTCTATCCAGTCCACACCGGTCAGGCCTAATTCCTTGACCAGTTGCACCTCTTCCTTGATACGCTTGACATAAGCGGGTGTGGTTGCTATGCGCAGGAAGCCCGGCCGCTCGTAGTCGCAATCGAGCTTGTGCTCTGCCACCAGCTCTCCCACGATATCGACCGCCCTTTCCATATAGCGGTGCGACTGTCTGGTCTTCTCAGGCCCGAAGAGCATCTTTGTGATGGACATCTGCAGCCCGAAGGTCGTCATGGCGAAGCCGGCATTACGGCCCGAAGCTCCCCATCCTATGACCCATCCCTCCAGCACTGCGACCCTGAGCGAAGGCTGCGCCTTTTTCAGATAATAGGCAGTGGCGATGCCGGCAAATCCGCCTCCCACCACAGCCACGTCGCATTTGATGTCGTTCCCCAGGGGAAGGCTTTCCTGATAAGCCCCGGAGTAACCCAGCCAGAAACTCTTTTCCGCATAATCTTCAGCCATCTCGCCTCCTTAAAGCAGCACTGCCTGCGGGCATATCTGCAAATCGCTAACTAATATACACCAACGACGTGTAGCCATCAACGCCTGCGGAAATATATGGCAGCAGCGGCAAATAACAAGGGGGCAGGAGTTTGGATTTTCGCGGCAAGATCAGAGCGTCACCGGTCTATATACGTCTGACGGCCGCCGCCAGCTGTGCCGGCGTAAGATGCTGTCTGAACCAGGCAACGGAATCGCAGATCGATTCTTGCACCGTGCGAGGCTTGTAGCCCAGCTCCATGCGGGCCTTTTCCGAAGTGACCACTGAATTGCTGCGCAGCACATCCACCGAATAGTCCGTGAAAAGCGGCTTGCTGCGGGCGATCCGGTAATAGATGGGCGCCAATTTGCCGACAGAGTGGGCCAGCCACGCCGGCACTTTGAACTTAGGCGCTTTTACGCCACTGATTTCCTCCAGCAGCTCCATAATCCGTTTGATGCTGACTCTTTCACCCGAAAGGATGTAGCTCTCGCCCCGGCGGCCTTTGCTGCAGGCCAGGGTCATCCCATGGGCCACATCGCGAACATCGGCGAAATCGTAAGCACCGTCCAGGTAGGCTTTTAACTTTCCCCTTATGAAATCGAGCATGAGTTGTCCCATCTCCGATATCCTGAAGTCGAAGGGACCGATCACACCGGTAGGATGTACAATGACCGCATTTAATCCGTGCGCTATCCCCTTTTTAACCTCCAGGGTCGCCATTGCCTTGCTCCTGGCATAGGGTCCAAGCACATTATCAGGATCGACAGGGAAGGTTTCATTGATGACTATTCCCTCAGGCGGCTCCTGGATGGCGTGGATAGAGCTGGTATATACCAATCGTCCGACACAGGATTTCAGACAGGCGGCGACCACGTTGCGCGTTCCCTCGACATTAACCCTCTGCAGCAGCGCTTCCCTACCGGGCGTGATGGCTATGATCCCGGCGAGGTGGTATACAGCATCCGCGCCCTCGAAGGCAGTGCTCAAAGAAGCTGCGTCGCATACGTCCGCAGCAACGATCTCTACATCAAGGCCGCGGATGGGCAGGTCATTCTCAAAGGGGGGCACCAGCGCTCTAACGCTGTGCCCCTGGGCCAGCAATTCCCGTACCAGCACATTGCCGATATGACCGGTGGCACCGGTGACAACTATGTTCATTTTTTCTCCTTAACCATGCTCCCATCCGGGAGGGAGGCCAGCGCCTCATCGAGTTTATTTAATCGATCTTCCGTCAGCCCCTGCAGGAATTCCCGTGCCCGCTCGCGGGCTGAGCTGTAGAGCCGGTCCGTAAGTCCGTGCCCCCTGTCTGATAAACGGCAGACCACAACCCTGCGGTCCTCTCTACTGTTTTCTCTCGTTATAATGTCTCTGTCCACCAGGCGGTCCACGATGCCCGTGGCCGTGGCAAGGGTAACGCCCAGGGCGGAGGCCAATTCGCTCATCCTGGCAGCCCCGTTCAGGTAAAGCAGCAGCACGACCTTCAATTGCGGTGTGGTCAGGTCAAGATCCAGCAATTCCTGATGCGCCAGAGGAAGAAGCTGCCGGAAAGCGCTCTCAACCCGGCCTAAAATCCGGTCGACCGTCTCATTCTTTTCTATCATTCTCTCCCGCCCCTGATAGCAATAGCTCGATGATTAGTATAATATAAATAGTTTGTGTAATGCAAATTATTGTATCTGGATTAGCTGCGGCGCAGCGGAGGACAGGTGGTTAAGGCCCGAGGAGGTTGTCGACCGCCCGGGGGACGTCTGCCAGCGTGCCGCTGAAATCGGCGGGCGGTATGCCCTCAAGGTTATTGCCGATGACCTTTTTGCTTACCTCGAGGGGTCTCTGGGAGTGCGAGCGGCTATCCGTTGTCTGATAGGTCTTCATGCCTGTTACGGCGGCCACCATGTCGTTGGCCGGGTCATCGCCGACCATCAGGCACTCCTCAGGCTGGACGCCGATCAACCGGCAGATCTGCCCGAAATATCCAAGCTGAGGTTTGCAGTAGCTCATATTGTCGATATGCGTGATAAGATCAACTCCCACATCTCCCACACCGGCCCAGGCTATTCTTTTCTGCTGCACGGAGAGCGGCCAGATGGGATTGGTGGCCACTACCAACTTTAACTTTCGCTCCTTCACATGCCGGAAGACGTTGCCGGCCCCGGGGGTGGCTATTACAGTATCCCGGAAAACGTCGAAGTCCAGGTTGAAGAACCGCTCGAACCGGGCCCAAACCTCTTCCCTGTTTACATCAAGCCCGTCACATAATGTTGTGATGAAAAGTTCGCGGTTGATCCTGCTGCCGTCGTTGCTGCGCAGTTCGACAGTGGCTTTCATCAGCCTTTCGGCGAATTGCCCGTCGGGGAAAACCCCCTCAAACCTGGCTGCCAGCCTGGGATAGTAGCCGTTAACGAATTTAACCTCTTCGAAGAGGATGAGGGTGTTATCCAGATCGAATAATACAGCTTTGAGCATATTTGAAAACCGCCTGTCAATTTTACGTTTTTTACCTGTCCCGGACAAATTATCGGGCATGCCAGCCCTGTAATGCAGGGTTATAGTTCAGGCTACATACGGCATTCCAATGTGACTTGTCGGCCGGGGCCTGCAAGCGCATAATATTGGCAAAAATGGGGGGACTACCATGAATCAGAAAGAGGGTCATTTTAAGGGTACCGACAATTTTAATCTTTACTGGAGATGCTGGCTGCCCGACGGCCAGGTCAAGGCCGTGATACTGGTAGCGCACGGTCTGGGCGAGCATATCTCCCGCTACAACAACCTCGTTAACAAAGTCGTCCCCCTGGGATATGCAGTTTACGGCCTCGATCACCGGGGCCACGGCAAGTCTGAGGGCCAGAGGGTGTATATTGACCGCTTTCAGACCTACCTGAAGGACCTTAACCTGCTCTACCAGATGGCGCATAAGGATAATCCCGATAAAAAGATATTTCTTTACGGCCACAGCATGGGTGGCCTGATCGCCACTGTCTATGCCCTCCAATATCAGAACGACCTGGTCGGACTGGTCATATCCGCCCCCGCGCTCAAGCCGGGCGAGAGCATCTCTCCCGCAATTATCGCCATGGCCAGGTTCCTCTCCGCCGTCACACCCAAACTGGGCGTGCAGGCGCTGGACTCAACTTACATCAGCAAGGACAAGTCGGTGGTCGAAGCCTATGATAAGGACCCCCTTGTCTACCGCGGAAAGGTTACCGCCCGCCTCGGCTCAGAGCTTTTTTCAACCATGAAAGCCGTCGACTCAAAGCTCCAGTCCATCGTAATACCGCTGCTCATCCTGCAGGGCTCGGAGGACAAGATGGTCAACCAGGAAGGCGCCAAGGCGCTTTTCGAAAAGGCCGGCTCAAAGGACAAGACCCTCAAGATATACGAGGGTTTCTACCACGAAGTCCATAATGAGCCGGGCAAAGACAGGGTCTTTACCGACATGGGCATGTGGCTGGCCGATCATACGTAGAGCGGAATTTTTTTCCGGAATATTATATAATTCGTGGTGGACTTTATCCTCTGCAAAACCTGACAGGCTCATGTTTAGCAGTTCACCTGAGAGTGTTAATAAGGAGGTTTGTACTGCATATAGGTGGTGATCGTATCCATTTATCATGGAGGCACTTGGTTTCATGGCGACACAGAACGTTTTCTACAGGGAACTGCTTGACAATCTTTACGACGGTGTCTTTTTCGTAGATTCCAACAAGACCATAACCTACTGGAACAGGGCAGCCGAGAGTATCACAGGCTATGCATACTCGGATGTGGTGGGTAAAACATGCTTCGATAACATCCTGGCTCATGTCGATGAAAAGGGGAACCCCCTGTGTGATTCGGGTTGCCCGCTGCAGGAAGCGATAAAAGACGGCAAGAGCAGGGAACTCAATGCCTTCCTCAAGCACCGGGACGGACACTTGCTGCCTGTTCTGGTCAAGGTCAGCGCTATATATGATGCGAACGGCGACATAATAGGCGGCATTCAAAGTTTTAACGACAATTCGTCTCTGTTATACGTAAAAAAACATGCGGCTGAGCTGGAGAGGCTATCGACTTATGACGGGCTGACGGGTGTGGGCAATCGTCGCAATGCCGATATAACGCTGCAGAAAAAGCTGGCCGAGCTGAAACGCTACGGCGCAACCTTTGGGGTGCTCTTCGCCGATATAGACAATTTAAAAACGGTCAACGACACCTACGGCCACGAGGCAGGCGATGAGGTTTTGAAAATGGCGGCCCAGACCATGCTGTCCAATATCAGGCCTTTCGATTTCATCTTCCGCTGGGGTGGAGACGAGTTCATGTTAATCCTGGTCAATGTGGACCAGCACAGGTTGCTTGCCACCGCGGAAAGGGTGCGGGTTGCTGTGCAGAATGCCGGCCTCCGGGTTGCTTCAACCATCATCCGTGTGACCGTGTCAGTCGGAGGGACAGTTGCCCAACCCGATGATATGGATAAAAGCATTCTGGCCAGGACGGACGGTTTCATGTACCACTGCAAGGAAGAGGGCAAGAACAGGTGTATGGTGGACGATCTACCCATCCCACAGGCGGCACAATCAACTGCGAATGCCCCGGTCGCCGATCCCACACCGCGTCAAACCGTTACCGGGAAAGTTGTTGCGCCGCAGATAGTGCATATCCCCGCCTTATTCGGCAGGGTGGATATACATGCTCCGGTCAGCATAGCTGTAGTTTACCGGCATAGCACCAATGGCGCCCCTCAGCAGGCCGCAGCTGCCGGCACGTCCGGATACAGCGATAAAAATCCCCCCGTCTTTGATCTGATCATCTATCCCTCACAATACACTCCCCCCAATCTGATAAATCCACGTCAGGACAAAAGCGGCAACTCAAACCACGCAGATAAAACCGATTAAAACATCTTACGCGCCTTCTCACCCGGGAACAAAGTAAAATACCCACCCGTCCGATTGCAGGCAATTTCGCAATCTGTAACACATTCGTCCACACAAATGATGCTATAATTAAGCAGCCGCATGAATGTCCCTTTTCAGCCCTGATTTCACTGCAATTATTATCGTAAACGGGAGGCGCCTTTTGATGAAGCATTGTAATATTACCATGATCGCCCTGATTGCAACGGTCCTCGCCCTGCTGCCCGCATCTCTTGCATGCAGCGGTTCCAGCGGGGCTGATATTTATCTGGAAGGTGTCAGCATCGGTTCGCTCTCATCCGGGGGCAAACCGATCAGCGGTTTGCCCGTGCAGGGAGTCAATATAGTGATCAAGGCCAAGACCACCAAGGTCCTGGTCAGCCAGTCAGGCGGTTTAACGACGATCAGATTACAGCCCTCCAACGCCGTCATCACCAGCAGTGCGGACGGCATCTCCTTCACCGGCATAGAGGCTGATCAGATCGAGATCAAATGGGATCCGGCTACCTCGAAATAGCTCTATGGACATACTGGCAGGATTGAATGAGGCCCAGCGTGAGGCCGTGCAGTATATCAAAGGGCCCCTGCTGATTCTGGCGGGCCCGGGCAGCGGCAAGACGCGGGTTATCACCCACCGCATAGCCTATCTGGTTAAAACCACCGGCGTCAGCCCTCGCCACATCATGGCCGTAACCTTTACCAACAAGGCGGCCCGCGAGATGCAGGAGCGCCTGCAAAAGCTGCTGGGCAACCTGGCGGAACAGGTATGGGCCGGAACGTTTCACGCCATTTGCGCCCGCATCCTGCGCAAAGACGGCAAGTCCCTGGGACTCGATACCAACTTCGTTATCTACGACGAGGAAGATCAGCAGAGCCTGGTCAAACAGTGCCTGCTCGATCTCGACCTGGACCCCAGACAGTATAATCCGCAGAAAATCCGCAACGCCATCAGCCAGGCCAAGAGCCAGCAGATCACGCACGACGGACTGGCTGCCAGGGCCAGAAGCCCCTGGGACGACATCGTCTGCCGTGTCTATGAGCGCTACCAGGAGCAGCTGGGACAGAGCAACGCAGCCGATTTCGACGACCTCTTGATGAAGGTCGTTCAGCTATTGGAGAAACAACCGGCGGTGCTGGAAAAATACCGCTCCCGTTACCTTCACCTGCTGGTTGATGAATTCCAGGATACCAACCTGATTCAATATAAGCTCATACGCCTGCTGGGAGGAAAACATCGCAATGTCTGCGTCGTCGGCGATCCCGACCAGTCCATTTACTCCTGGAGGTTCGCCGACATACGTAACATCCTGAGCTTTGAAAAAGACTTCCCGGACGCCAGGGTCATCGTACTGGAGCAGAACTACAGGTCCACTAAAAATATACTGGGGGCAGCCTCAGCCATCATATCCGCCAACCAGAAGCGCAAACAAAAAGACCTCTGGACGTCCAACACGGAGGGCATGCCCGTTTACTTGGTCAAAACCTACAATGAGCAGGAAGAGGCGCAATTCGTAGCAAACGAGATACTGAAGTTGAGCAGCAGCGACGGCATCAAGCCGGGAGACTGCGTGGTGATGTATCGCACCAACGCACAGTCGCGCGCCGTGGAAGAGGCCTTCATGCGCTATGGGCTCAAGTACAAGCTGGTGGGCGGCACACGTTTCTACCAGCGCCGCGAAATAAAGGACACCATAGCTTACCTGCGTATCATTCAAAACCCTTTCGATAATATCAGCCTGTCCCGCATTATAAGGATACCCGGCCGCGGCATAGGGGCGAAAACCCTGTCCGACCTCACCAACTGGGCGCGGGAAAATACCCTTTCTCTGTTTGCCGCCGTCAAAGCGGTCAACGAGGGCGGGGGTCCGGTATTCGGCGCAAAGATAAATACCGCCCTGGCAGGCTTCTACCGCCTGCTCAACGATCTGATCGTGGAGGGGCAGCAGCTTAGCCTGATCAAACTGATGGACACCTTACTGGAGAGGTCGGGATACCGTGAGACGATCAGAGGTGAGGAGGACGGTGAGGAGCGCTGGGAGAATATTCAGGAGCTGCGCACCGTAGCAGCTGATTATGACGATCTCCCGCCCGGGGAGGGACTGGCGCCGTTCCTGGAGAAAATCAGCCTGGTGGCGGACACCGACGAGATCGAAAGCAGGGAGGACACCGTCACGCTGATCACCCTGCATCAGGCTAAAGGCCTGGAGTTCCCCATCGTTTTCATCGTGGGACTGGAGGAGGGGCTATTGCCGCACAGGCGCTCCATGGAAGAGGGTGGTGATGAGCTCGAGGAGGAGCGCCGCCTCTGCTATGTCGGGGTGACGCGCGCGGAGCGCAATGTCTACCTGTTGCACACTGCCCGCAGGGCTATCTTCGGCATGAGTTCGGAAAGCACGCCCTCCAGATTCCTGGATGATCTGCCGGGACACCTGATTGAACTAAAAGGCATGGTTCCGGGTGAGGAGCAACCGGGCGGGAGCGTAAGAGTGCGTGCAAAGCGCTGGCGAGACGAGGATGAAGGCATCAACATCGCTGACCTTCTGGCCAAAAAAAGCGGCCTTCGGCAACCTGCTGCGGGACTCACGGAGGTGAATCCCGGTGACCGCGTGCGCCATGGCAAATTCGGAGACGGCCAGGTTATAGGCGTCAGGGTGACGGGGCAGGACCGCGAGGTTATCGTGGCTTTCGAAGAAAGCGGCGTTAAAAAACTGCTGCTCAGCATGGCGTCGCTCGAGAAAATCTGATTATTACACTCGAATCACTTTATCTTGACTATCGGAATGGATCCCTTAGAAGGCCTCAATCCCGCTCAGAAAAGGGCTGTACAGACAGTGGAAGGCCCACTGCTGGTGTATGCCGGCCCGGGCAGCGGCAAAACACGGGTCATCGTTCACCGCATCGCCTACATGGTTTCCCACGCCGGTATCAACCCTCGACACATACTGGCTGTGACATTCTCCCGCCGCGCCGCTGCAGAGATGCAGAAGCGCCTTGCAGAAATGTTCGACAAACCGCCTGCCGTGACAGTCAGCACCATCCATGCCGCCTGCCTGCGCATACTTGGCAGGGAAGGTGCGCCCGGCATGGGCGCCGGCTTCACCGTGTATGACGACGAAGAGAGCAACAAGCTTATCAGACAATGTATAGTCAAAGCCGGATCGAACATCGAAGAAACCAACCTCCGCCGCATAAAAGGACTGATCAGCCGGCTAAAGATCGGCGGGGGCGATCCTGAATCCGCTGTTATTGGGGCAGAGCGCCTTGACGACGTATCCGCGACTATCTATCGCCTTTATCAGTCCGCCCTTAAGAAAAACCGCGCCCTGGATTACGACGATATGCTGGTTTTCACCAGCCGCCTGTTACAGGACAATCCTGATGTTTTACGGCGCTATCAACAGATGTTCAAATATATCCTGGTCGACGAGTTCCAGGATACAAGCGGCCTTCAGTACCGCATAATCCGCATGCTGGGGTCCGGGCATGGCAATGTATGCGTCGTGGGAGATCCGGATCAGACGATATATTCCTGGAGACAGGCCGAGGTTCGCAACTCGGACATATTCCGCAGGGATTTCCCCGGCGCCGGAATCATCGATCTCGAGGAGAACTATCGCTCGACGCTGACCATCGTGCAGGCGGCCAACGCGCTGATCGCGCGCAACAGCATGCGCAGAAGCAGGCGGTTATCTACATCGCGCGAGGCCGGCAGCCCCATATCCGTGGTACGGCTCAAGGACGGCAACGACGAAGCCCATTTCATCGCAACACGGATTAAAGCGCTGGCGGCCGAATCCGGCATGAAACTATGCGATTTCGCCGTGCTCTATCGCATCAACGCGCAGTCACGGGAACTGGAAGATGCCTTCAATCTCGAGAAGATCCCGTACAGGCTGGCCATCGGCACGCCCTTTTACAAACGCCGGGAGGTGATGGACCTGGCCGCCTGGCTGAGAGTAATACGTAATCCCGCCGATGACGCTGCGTTCCTGCGCGTGATAAAACTGGCCGGCAAGGGCATCGGCCCCCAGACGCTGGCCCGGGTGCAGGATCTGGCCGCCAGAACAAGGGTTCATCTGCACCAGGCACTGGAGCAGGCCGTTGCGGGCGGGCTTCCTTCGCTCGGCCGGCCCGCCCGCAATTCAGCCGGACATTTCAACGCGCTCCTGCAGGAATTACGCACGCATAGCAGACATATCAGTTTAACGTCGCTGCTCAACCTGATTGTAGAGAGGACGGCCTACCTGGAGCACCTCAAAGGCGAGGACAATTCTGATGAACGACTGGAGAATGTACTGGAGCTCATTTCCCTGGCTGCGGCCTATGAACATCTCAATCCACCGACCGCCGTAAGCTCACTGCTGGGCAGGATCAGCCAGGCTTCCCAGGCCGCTGAGGCGCAGCATCCGCAGGACGCGGTCGTTTTCAATACGTTGCACGGGTCCAAGGGCTCTGAATTCCGTGTGGTTTTTATCGCCGGCGTTGAGGAGGGATTGCTGCCTCACAGCAGGTCATCGGACGAGCAGTCAAGGCTGGAGGAGGAGCGCAGGTTGTGCTATGTGGGCATATCCAGGGCCATGGACGATGTTTATCTGACATACGCTGAGAAACGGCTGGCCCACGGCGAACTCAATTATCGAACGCCGTCCCGATTCTTACGGGAACTGCCCGGCTCACTGGTCGTCAGCCGAAATCTGGCCGGCCCCGTGCCGGTGAATCCGCTCGACTCGCAGCATCACTCACCGATTGAAACGCCCGCGCAGATTCCGGCCGTTTCGTTCAGGCCGGGAGATATTGTCCGGCATCGCACGTTCGGGGAAGGAAGGGTAACGCGTGTGGTCAAACAGGCCAGAGATTTTCATGTTATAGTAGTTTTCGATAACTGCGGAGTGAAAACATTCCTCGGCAGCCTGGCTGCCCTTGAGAAAATAACTTGAGTTCACACCGATCTTCTCAGGAACTTATGTTCCCCGCAAATTTCCTGTGGGGCGTGGGCACATCCGCCTACCAGATGGAGGGCGATAGCTTTAACACCCAGTGGTATGAGTTCGAGAAGGCTGACGGGATCAGGACCGGGGACGCCAGCGGAAAGTCGTGCAACTGGTGGCATAACGCGGAGAAGGATTTCGACATCGCGCAGTCCATGGGGCTGAATTCACTGCGTCTGTCGGTGAGCTGGGCCAGGATCGAGCCCGAGCCGGGCTTGTTCAATCCACGCGCGATCGAACGTTACCGCCAGATGCTGACCGCGCTGGTCGAACGCGGAATCCGTCCCATAGTCTGCCTTCATCACTTCGCCCACCCCGTGTGGTTCGAGAAGAAAGGCGCCTTTCTCTCCAAAGATTGCGTGGCGGATTTCTCGCGTTTTGTTAAATTCACGGTGTATGAGCTCAGCGACTATTGCAGCGACTGGCTGACCTTCAACGAACCGAACATCTATGGCATCGAGGGGTATGTGGACGGGAGCCACCCTCCGGCATTGCATGACCACCTGATCCAGTATTTCAAAGTGCTGGGCAACATGGGGCTTTGCCACGGCTCGGCCTATCACATCATCCATAACCTGCAGCCCCAGGCCAGCGTCAGCTTTGCCAACCATTTCCTGATATTCACCGCTGCCAAGACACAGGTTTTCGACGGGCTTGCTGTGCGCGCGGCCAGGGACTCTTTTAACAATATATTCATCAACATGGTGACGGGCACGCGTGCCCCGCTGTTCAGCGGTATCGACAAACGGCTTGACGAGATTAAGGATACCTGGGACTACGTGGGCGTGAATATCTACGGCGGCGTGGATGTCGCCTTCGACATAACCAAGCCCAAGACCGGCTTTGTGCGGCGCATCGCTCCACCCAGAGGGCGAACGGGGGACCTTCTGCCCGACGGCGTACCCATGTTCGGAGAGATCTACCCGCAGGGCATAAGGATCGTGGTGGAGAGGCTGGCAAAATACGGCAAGCCCTTCTTCATACTGGAAAACGGTGTGCCGGACCGGGACGATAAGCTGCGTCCCTGGGTGATCGCCACGGCGGTCAGGACCATGCACGACCTGATCAAGGAGGGGCATAAGATACTCGGCTACCACCACTGGTCACTGGTGGATAACTTCGAATGGGCTCTGGGTTACTCCATGAAATTCGGCCTGGTGTCTTTAGATCCTGTGACGCAAGAGAGGAAGCCGCGGCCCTCGGCTGCATTTTACGGTGAGATAGCCCGGGCCAACGCCCTGACAGCCGATATGGTGAAGAAATACGTCCCGGAAGTGATGGATGAGATTTTCCCTTCTTCCGGTTAATAACGGGAAATAGAAGAGGCGGCGGGTGTACCCGCCGCCTCTTTATCAGTGCTGATTGTATGATTCTGTGTTACTTTGTGCCGCCGCGCAGCTGGCAGGGCGGGCCTCCGGCCGGCTTCTCGGGTTTGGGCCATTCGACTGCCGGCTTCTGCGCAATCCAGGCCTTGTAAGCATCGTACTGAGACTGCGTTATTTTGCCGTCCTTGAGAAGCTTGTCCAGCATGTCAGTGTTGGCTCCTCCAAAGAACGGGAAGCCGGGCATATCGGCCGGTTTTGCACTGAGCCAGGCTTTATAGGCATCCGCCTGCTCCTGCGTCAGTTTGCCGTCAGTAACCAGTTTGGCAAACATATCGTCCTGGCGGGCCTGCTGCTCTTCCAGCATCACCTGTTTGAAGGCGTCCTGCAGAGCAGCCTTATCGATATTGAGCTTGGCTGCGACCTTGTCAAGTATATCGCTGTTGAAGGAAGCGCTCGGGCCTTTCCCGTGCTGGGCGCCCGGCGGCATTCCGGCAGGCGCCGTTGCGGTAGCATGCGTGTTATCCGCATTAACGGCGGTCATTACGCCGGTTATCAGCAATACTACCGCAAGCATCCCGGCAGCCAGGGCTAAGACTTTTTTCCACATATGAATCCTCCTTTTGAGTGGAACTACTGAGGCTTTTTTCCTCAGTTACATACAGAATACAGGCAAATTATTAGTAAATTATTTGTACATTTTAAATGTTCTCCCGATTTCCATTGACTCGCCGTTCAATCGGTGATAGATTATGCAGGGTCTTTTTCCCGCGTCAATATTGCTTAATACAGGGGGTGCCGTATGCTTTCGTTCAGCCCGTCTGAAGAACAGCAAATGATCGTCAATACGGTCAAACAATTCGCCAATGACGTCATGCGCAAGAAATTCCGCGAGTGCGATGAGGAGGGGCAGATACCTGACGAGATCATCAATACTGCCTGGGATCTGGGACTTGTTGTCAGCTGTATTCCCGAGGCCTATGGAGGCGCAGGCTGGGAGCACTCGGCGCTCACAGGCACCTTGCTGGCTGAGGAGCTGGCCTGGGGCGACCTTTCCATGGCTATGCACATCCTCAGCCCCTGGCTGGGCATATTACCGATAGTGGAAATGGGCAGCGAGGAACAGAAGAAAAAATACCTGCCCTCTGTCTGCGGGAGCAAGTTCACCGCTGCTTCGGCTGCTTTCATCGAACCTAAACATGATTTCGATTGCAATGATTTTGATACCTTAGCTAAAAAGAGCGGCGGCTATACTCTCAATGGCGATAAGTGCTTTGTTCCGCTGGCCCCCGATGCCGCCTTCACGCTGGTTTATGCCAGGGAAGGCAATTCGTCACAGTGCTTCATAGTGGACAGGGGGACCAAAGGCTTCAACATCGGGGAGCGCGAGAAGAACATGGGTATCAAAGCCTTGGCCACCTATGAGGTTTCATTGAAGGACTGCAAAATACCTGCCGATAAAAAGCTGGGCGGTGACCGCGGCTGCGATTTCAAACGCCTGGCCAACCTCTCCCGCGTCGCACTGGCCGGCCTGGCGGTAGGCCTGGCCCGCGGCGCTTTTGAATTCTCCAGGGATTATGCCAAAGACCGCCATGCCTTCGGTGATCCCATAGCCTCACGCCAGGCCATTGCCTTCATGCTGGCCGAGATGGCTATCGAGATAGACGCGGCCCGGCTGCTCAACTGGGAGGCGGCCTGGCTGCTGGACAAGAAAGAGGAGGCCACCCGCGAATGCTGCCTGGCCAAAACCTATGCCGACAATATGGTGATGCAATGCACGGACTATGGCGTGCAGGTCATGGGTGGCCACGGCTATATACGTGACAATCCCGTAGAGATGTGGTTCCGCAACGGCCGCGGTTTCGTGACCTTCACCGGCCTGGCCATAGTTTAATAAGGAGGCAAAGCAATGATTGATTTTGAATTGTCCGCCGAAGAGAAGGCCAAAATACGGGAAGCGCAAGAAGTGGCGGAGAAAAAATTCCGCCCCGTAAGCCGTTATTACGACGAGCATGAGCACGAGGAGCCGCAGGAGATCATCGATTTCATGTGGGAAAACCGGGGCAAGGGCTTCGTGACCGGGCTGGGAGTTGTAGGCGCACTCATGGTTGAGGAGCTTTGCTGGGGCGACGCGGGGCTTTACCTGGCCAGCCCCGGACCGGGGCTGGGCGGCGCCGCCGTCTTCGCCGCCGGCACAAAAGAGCAGTGGGGCAAGTTCCTGGCACGGTTCAACGAAGGCAAGCCCAAGTGGGGCGCGATGGCCATGACCGAGCCGGGCTGCGGCTCGGACACGTCGGCCATCCAGGCCACCGCCACGCGTGACGGCGACTGCTGGGTGCTGAACGGAGAGAAGATATTCGTAACCATGGGCCACCGCGCACTCGACCTTTCCGAGGGCATTATAGTGGTGTGGGCCTCCGTGGATAAGTCGGCGGGCAGAGCCGGCATGAAATCTTTCGTGGTCGAGGCCGGCACACCTGGTATGAAAGTGGAGAAGAAGGAGAAAAAGCTGGGCATCAAGGCGTCCGATACTGTAACCGTAACCTTTGATAACTGCCGCATACCTTTCAGCAACATCCTGGGCAAGGCCGAGGTCAAGAGCAAGACCGAAGGCTTCAAGGGCGCCATGGCCACCTTCGATGTCACGCGTCCCATGGTGGCGGCGCAGGCGCTGGGTGTCACCCGAGCCGCGCTGGACATGCTCCGCGATGAGATCGATAAGAGGGGGATCAAGATACGATACGACCTGCCGCGCAGCAAACAGACCGCCCTGGAACATGATTTCATCGAGATGGAGGCGAACTGGAGAGCGGCCCACCTGCTTATGATACGCGCCATGTGGCAGCTCGGCAGCGGCCAGTCCAACGCCCTGGAGGCATCCATGTCCAAGGCTAAAGCCGGACGCGCCGCCACGTTGATTACACAGAGGGCGGTGGAGCTGATGGGGCCTCTGGGCTACTCGCGCAAAAACCTCTTCGAGAAGTTCATGCGGGATGCCAAGATCAACGACATCTTCGAAGGAACCGGGCAGATAAATACACTGGTGGTTGCCCGCCGCCTGCTCGACTATACGCGAGACCAGCTTAAATAAACGGGTCAGGGCTTAACGAAGAACTTGCGCCAGACCTGCCCGCCGGTAAACGGGCCACCGTGACCGGCATAGAAAATCTTGGGCCTCCTGTCCAGGACGTCCTGGATGCTTTTAGTTGCCGTTTCGATATCCTGGCAAATATAGGGGAAGCCAGGTGTACTCTTTCTCAAAAGCCCGCCGAATATCATATCTCCCACCAGCGCGCAGCCTCCGGCCAGCAAGACTGATACCGATCCCGGGGTGTGTCCGGGTGTGGGTATTATCTTTCCCTCGATTCCGTAATCGCGCAGGTCCATCTCGCCCTCCACCAACAGCTGGGGCTCCATCCCCTGTATTTTCGGTTTGACCATATTGGACATGGCGACCATGAACCTTCCCCTGCCACCCACCGGGCAGAGCGGCGGATTTACTCCCGTCCTCAACGCTTCGGCGTCCGCTTTATGTATCGCCACAGGAGCGCCCGTCTTTTCCCTGAGGTAAGCCGCGCTGCCCGTATGATCATGGTGCCCGTGTGTAATTATGATGAGAGAGATGTCATCCGGTCTGATATCGTGGCGGCTCATGGTTTTCAATATTTTGTCGCCGTAGCCGGGAAAGCCGGTGTCTACGATGATCGACCGTTCGGCGCGCACGATAAAGGCATTTACGATCGCTGACGTGACCGCGAAAACTTCCTGCTTAACTCCTGCCATGTCTGCCCCCTGTGATATCAGGCCAGTATGCCCTGAAATCTTCTCATGTCGTTGTATCGTATCATATATCACTAAATTTAGGTATCTGTTTTCGTCAGCAAATCGAATCCGCTTGATTCGTCCGGCAGGCGCGCCATGCTTACTCCCAGAATCTCACATAGTATGACTTCTCCCACCAGCCAGGTTTTAACCCCTGTTCTCAGGCATCCCGTGATGGTCGCGCCTGCCCTGCCCAGTGCGGCATGGATGTGCAGGGAGGGCAAGCCGTCCTTATCAGGCGCCAGCACTCCCAGGCCCACCAGTTCGTGAACGCCATCCACAGGAATCAGCATAGGATCTATCGGCAGTTCACGGTTATGGCGGGGGCCCGCCACTATTTTGCCGCTGCCGATACCGCCCACCAGTACGGCCTGTGCCAGGGAAATTTTCTTCTCTTCAGCAAACCGCTCGATGCAACCGGGCAGCTCATCACCATCATTCAGCCTGAGTACAAAAATGCGCCCGATCTTGCCTTCGCTGTATTTCATATTCCAACCTCGTTTGTCACCGGTCTCTTTATTTAATCCTAATCCATATTATGGTAAATGCGGCATCAAGGCAATTACATGCCTTGTTATCACCGGCCTTTTAGCTTAAAATACTGTCGATTTAAGGTTATGGGGTAGGAATGGACACACTGGTAAATATCCTGGAATACATCTCCATAAGCATCGGTATAGTCGGTATATTCATCGTGCTGTGGGGAGTGATTGTTGGACTGGTGGAATTCATGCACGCTCAAATCATACACCTTGGCAGGCAAAAGAAATCGCTGCCTCTGGAAAAGATACGTATCGAACTGGGCCGCTATCTGCTGCTGGGGCTGGAGTTTCTCATCGCAGCGGATATAATCCGCACCATCGTCAAGCCGAGCCTGGAGGAGGTGGCCGTTCTGGTGGCAATCGTCGCCATCAGGACGGTGATCAGCTATTTTCTCAACAAAGAGATCGAGCGGCTCGGGCACACTAAATGAAGTAAAGACATTAAAGAGGAGGACCGCAAATGAAAATTGCTGAGATCGAGCTGTTTCACCTCAATATCCCCCTGAAGGAGACATTCTGGCCGACGTGGATACCCGGCTACCCTCAGACGCATAACCGGTTTACTCTGATCAGGATACGGACTGACGACGGCATCGAGGGCTACTCAGCCGGCACGGCAATGGGCATCGAGCGGCAGGGTTTGGGAGACCTGCTGGGTGGCTATTTATTGGGCTCCGATCCTTCGGACATCGACCGCATACAGAGCCTCTTAAAGCAGGCGGGTATCCTGGGCTGGCTGAACTTCTGGATTGAGCCTGCCTGCTGGGACATCATAGGCAAGGCTAAAGGCAAGCCGGTCTACGAACTCCTGGGCGGCGCCGCCAGGCCGATCGAGGTTTACAACTCCTTCGGCGAGTTACACGAGCCCGGCCCGCGCATACAAGAGCTGCTGGCCTTGAAAGAGAAGGGCTTTAAAACCTTTAAACTGCGTGCCAAGGCCAAAGAGTTTAAAGACGATGTACGGCTGATCGAAGAGGTGCGTAAGGGTGTCGGCCCCGATCCGATCATTGGCATGGACGCCAACCAGGGCTGGCTGGTCTCCATCGTCGACCGCATACCGGCCTGGGACCTTAAGCGCGCCACCGACTTTGCCAGGGCCTGCGCCGACAACAAAATCGAGTGGCTGGAGGAGCCGCTGGACTGGCACGACTATGACGGGCTGGCCGCCCTCAAGAAAGTATCGCCGGTAAAAATAGCAGGCGGGGAGCTTAACCATGGGTGGGACGAGATCAAAATAATGTTCGAGAAGGACTGCTTCCACATTTACCAGCCGGATGCGACATTTGCCGGCGGCATTCAGCAGGTTATGAAGGTTATCGACGCCTGCCACAAGCACAATCGCATCTTTTCACCGCATACCTGGACCAGCGGCATCGGCTTCTACATCGGCTGGAACCTGGTGCTGGCCGATAAAGGCAACACCCACCCGTTGGAATACCCCAACGAACCGCCCTCCTGGATACCCGAGTACCGCGAGGGCATCATCGAGCCTATCATCCCCGACAAAAACGCCATGCTGCAGCCCTTCACACGCCCGGGGCTGGGCTTCGAGATCGACAAAAAGCTGCTTAAAAAGTACGGCACGCGCTTCTACCACCAGACGGAGAAAGGGCTGGCCTTCAAGGTAATCCGCGAGAAGGGGCTCAAGACGGCTCTGGATCTAAAGAAGCGGAAAGAAGGGTAGTAACCAATAATATATTAAATACCTAGCACTTTGTTTGGAACCTTTGAATAATATTACTCGCACCTGTATAGTCTTTATTAAGGAGTACATTTTTTTATGACACCTTGTATTATTAGAACATTTATTCTATTATATGAATAAGAAAGCTTCTAAATCACGCAGGGGTCATGCTGTGGATATATCAACGAAAATCATTTTGGGTGATTGTCGGTATAAGCTTGCTGATCTGAGTGATAATACTGTTGATCTTATCTTTACCTCGCCTCCCTATGCAGATCAGAGAAAAAATACGTACGGTGGCATTCATCCAAATAAATATGTACAATGGTTTTTACCCACCTCTCAAGAGCTTCTGCGTGTTCTAAAACCGTCAGGTACTTTTATCCTGAACATCAAAGAAAGGGTGATGAATGGTGAGCGGCATACGTACGTAATGGAGCTTATATTAGAGATGCGGAGGCAAGGCTGGCTCTGGACTGAAGAATTTATCTGGCACAAAAAGAATTGCTATCCCGGCAAATGGCCTAATAGATTTAGGGATTCCTGGGAACGGTTACTCCAATTTAATAAAACAAAGAAATTTAACATGTACCAAGATGCTGTTATGGTACCGGTAGGAGATTGGGCTAAGACAAGATTAAGAAAACTGAGTACTACCGACAAAAATAGGGACGAATCCAAAGTGGGAAGCGGTTTTGGAAAGAATATCTCAAATTGGATTGATAGAGATAAAGCGTATCCTACAAATGTACTATACCTTGCCACCGAATGCGGCAATAAAAATCATAGCGCCGTTTTTCCTGAATCTCTACCTGAGTGGTTCATCAAGTTATTCACGGCGGAAGGCGATTTAGTTCTCGACCCTTTTGCGGGCTCAGGTAGTGCGTTAAAAGCTGCATGTAAGCTTAGGCGAAATTCGATGGGTATTGAAATCCAGAAGGATTACTATAACCAGATGGTTGCTACCATAGGGCAAGAGAAAAAGCACTATCTATGTGAAAAGAAGGGCTTCTATGAAATCAATTCCGATTAGCATAGTCTCAGATTACGTTGAAGATAACATCGGTAAATTTCATAGCGCTCGTTTGGCTTCTCTCCAAAAATTGAAGCTGGAACAAATATTGAGGCGGAAAAATCCCTATCTATTTAAGGCTAAGAATGTTCGTACGTCTGAATCATTAGTTAGAGCTATACTTGATGCTCATTTATCATCCAACGAGGAAACTAAATTCGGCGAATTTTTCGAAAAGCTTGCTATTTTTGTTAGCGAAACGGCTTTTGATGGTAAAAAGTCCTCAACCGAAGGTATAGATCTTGAATTTCAAAGAAAAGGAAAAAGATACATCGTTTCGGTCAAGTCTGGACCCAATTGGGGGAACAGCAGTCAGATTAAAAAAATGGTACAAAATTTCAAGACAGCGAAGAGGGTTCTTCGGGCACACAATCCGGATTCCGAAATAATCGCGGTAAACGGCTGTTGTTATGGAAAAGACTCTAATACGGATAAAGGTGATTACTATAAATATTGCGGCCAAGCATTTTGGGAATTCATCTCAGGCAACAGTAATCTTTATCTTGACTTAATTGTTCCGATAGGGCACAAAGCAAAAGAAAAGAACAAAGAATTCATTGATGAGTATTATAGAATTGTTAACCTCTTTACAGCAGAATTCAGCAATAAGTTTTGTAAGGATGGGAATATCGACTGGGAAGCATTAGTTAAATTCAACTCTTCCGTAAAATGATTTGATTATTTTTTAGAGATAGAAGAAGGGCGGGACTTCGGTCCCGCCCTTTCACGTCCAGTAAGGCCTGATTAAATCTTACCGATCTTGCCGATGGCTTCCTTGATCTCGTCAACCGAGGCTTCTTCCTCGATGGTGGAGAGATCGCCCAGGTCTTTGCCCATCAGCAGCGCCTTGATGACGCGGCGCATGATCTTGCCGCTACGCGTCTTGGGCAGCATTTTGATGAAGCCGATATCCTTCATGACCACGATGGCGCCCATCTCCTTCCTGACATGGTCGATCAACTCCTTCTTCAGCGCATCGGTAGGTTCATAACCGGCCCGCAGTACCACGAAGGCGCTGGCTATCTCGCCTCGTAGCTCGTCCGGGACACCCGTGACGGCGGCTTCCACCACTGCCGGGTGCGATACCAGCGCATTCTCAACCTCGACCGTGCCGATGCGGTGAGCGGCTATCTTGATGACCTCGTCGGCGCGGCCGGCGAACCAGATATAGCCATCCTCATCCTTCGAGGCAGCATCGCCGGCATAGTACATGCCCTTGGTGCCGGGCCGGGCCTCCCAGTAGTCGGTCTTGTACCGTTCAGGATCGCCCCACAATGTAGGAGTAAGACCGGGGAAGGGCTTCTTAATCACCATGATGCCTTTTTCGCCCACACCCATAGAATGGCCGTCCTTTTCATCCACGATGTCCGTAATGACGCCGGGGGTGGGGAATGTGGCCGAGCCCGGTTTGATGGGCGCCATGCCCAGGCCGTAGGGATTACCGATAATTGCGCCGGAGGTCTCGGTCTGCCACATGTGGTCGATGACGGGTATGCTGCCCCTGAAGACGTCCTCCTGGAACCATTTCCAGGCAGCGGGGTTGAGCACCTCCCCGGCACATACAACTCTTTTGAGTGACGTTAAATCGTGCTTGTGCGCCGGCTCCACGCCGAACCTGGCCAGGGCCCTGATGCCCGTGGGAGATGTGAACATGCCGGTCACCCGGTTGCGCTCAATAATATCGAACCACATCTCGTTGTTGGGATAGTCGGGCGTGCCCTCATATAAAATCGAAGTGCAGCCGTGCAGCAATGGTCCGTAGACGTTGTAGCTGTGGCCTACGATCCAACCGATATCCGATGTGGAGAACCAGATATCGTTAGCATTCAAATTGTAAATCCATTTGCCCATGGAATACACGTAGACCTGGTAGCCCCCGTGGCATTGGACGCTGACCTTGGGCTTGGCAGTGGTGCCGGAGGTCGGCAGCAGGAACAGGGTCTCGTTGGCCTCCATCTCGACGTAATCACCACTCTGCCCCGCGCCCTTGGCTAAAAAGTCCTTCCAGAATATATCGCGCCCCGCGGCCATGGGGATGTTTTTATCATGAGGCTCGTCCAGCACGACTGCATGTTTAAAACCAATCTCTTTAGGGAGTCGGGTGATAGCGTCGTCGACCATCTCCTTGAGATCCACGGGCTTGCCGCGGCGCGTGCCGCGCGCTTTACAAATTAGATATTTGGCGCCGCTGAGCTCTACACGGTCGGCTATAGCCCTGGGGGAGAAGCCCGCGAAGATGACCACATGCACCGCCCCTATTCTGGCGCAGGCCAGCATTGTTCCCACCGCCTCCACGCCCATGGGCATGTAAACGGCCACGCGGTCTCCCTTCTTTACACCGATTCCCCTTAAGGCGGCGGCATATTTCTTTACAAGGTTCAGAAGCTGGATATAGGTGACGGTCCTCACCTCGCCGGTGTCGCCGTTCTCATAGATGAGGGCCGCCTTGGCGCCTTTGCCCATCTTGACCTTGAAATCCACTGCGCTGTAGCAGATATTGGTCTTGCCGCCCACGTACCATTTGAAGGTGGGGTAATTATGTTCGAAGACCTTGTCCCACATCTTAAACCAGTGAAGGTCATGTCTGGCACTCAGCGCCGCCTCTTCCCAAAACCCATCCAGATCTGCCTCGGCCTTCCTGTAAAACTCCTTTACATGCGGGGGCAGCATACTGGCTACTTTTCGCTCTTCAGCCTGTTCTACTACTTTCTCTGCCATTCTGTTGTCAGCCTCCTGTCATTTCTTTTAAGCGCAGTAAAAATTTGCGCAAAGTACACTCCATTCTATAGATTGGCAGCCTTCCGCGCAAGTGTGAACACGGCCAGCTACGCCTTGCCTTTTGGACGCGCTTGATGATATATTTCGGTTCTAACAAGTAGAGGCGGCTGCAATTGACAGGACAGGACAAGAACGCGCCCCGTATTGTCAGCATCGAGCTAACGCCTGTCGTCATTCCCTTCCAGGAGATAGTCCGCGAAGCTATGAGCAAGGCGGGCGGCCTGGGCATGGCCATCCCCGCGGAGGAAGCCTGGACCGGCATCGACTGCGCCATCTGTAAAATGGTCGATGAGTCGGGCAACGTGGGGCTGGGTGAATCTTACGTCTGGTGGCCTGAGACCGGCACATCGCCCAACCAGATCATCGAGGTCATCCGCCAGGCCCTGGCTAAATACGTGCTGGGCGAGAGCCCCTTCGACGCGGAGAAGATTTGCCAGCGCATGGATAACAACGTAGCGCGCTCCGAGGCAGCCAAGGGCCTGCTGGATATGGCGCTCTACGACCTGATGGGCAAGGTCAGGGGCGTTCCGGCCTGCGAGGTGTTGGGCGGGAAAGCAACGGACATCCCGCTGGCAGCTCTGATACCCCTGATGGATCCCGACGGCATGGTTTTCCTGTCAAAAATGTTCTTCGATGACGGTTACAGGACTTTGCGTCTGAAGCTGGGGCACGGGATAGCCGAGGATGTCGCCATTCTGCAGGCAATGAGGAAGGAATTCGGCCAGCAGGTGCGCATCCGGGTGGACTATAACCAGGCCTATTCGCCGCAGGAAGCCGTCACGGCTATTACATCTATCGAGCCCTTCGATATCGATGTTGCCGAGCAGCCCGTGGCTGCCACTAACTACGTGGGAATGGCTTATGTGCAAAAGCGCGTTAAAACGCCTCTTATGTCCCACGAGGGCTGCTTCTCGCTGGGCGATATAATCACACTGGCGGAGCTTGGCGCCATACGCGTGGTCGGCATCAATACGGAGCGCCCGGGCGGCATAACGGCTGCGTTCAGAGCCATGGATTTCGCCACGGAGCACGGGATGAAAATAGTCATCCACAACCAGTCGGCCGGTATATCATCCGCAGCCCTGATTCACCTGGCAGCAGCCCGCCTGCCGACGCTGGGACACGCCGTCGAGCTCTTTGGTTATGTCATGCTGGAGGACGATCTCATAACATCTCCCATAGATTATAGCGGCGGCATCGCCAGGGTCCCGGCCGGACCCGGCTGGGGCGTTAAGCTGGATACGGCGGCTCTGGATAAATACGCCACGGGCCCGACGGTCAAGCTCACTCTGCCCTGAAGATAACCGCTGAATAAAATATAAGGAGCGACCGAGCATGGATTCTGTAAGCTGGGTGGATATCGGCATCATCCTGGTTTACCTGGCCGGCATGGTGGCCGTGGGTGTCTGGACCAGCCGAAAAGTTAAAAATCTAACGGATTACTCTCTGGCGGGCAAATCGCTGGGCTACCTGGTGATGATCGGGACTTTAGTGGGCGCCGCCGTCGGTGCAGCCTCCACCATGGGAAAAGCAGGTAAAGCTTATGAGTTTGGGATCATATTCGTCACGGCCGGTTTGGGCTATATCGCTGGACTGATCGTCTTCGGGCTGCTCTCCGGTAAACTGCGCCGGCTGGGCATCTGGACCATCCCGGAGGCGCTTTACAAGAGATACGGGAAGGGCATCAACCAGGCCTGTGGCGCCGCTATGTTCATAACGGTCATTGCCCTGTTCGGAGGGCAGATCATCGGCATCGGCCTCATATTCACGGCGGTGGGCCAATCGCTGGGACTGACCTATACAACGTCGATTATCCTGGCCGGTGTTGTTATGATTCTGTATACCGTTCTGGGCGGCCTCTTCGCCGTCGCCTACACCGACCTGATACAGACTGTGATAATGGTAGTCAGCATCGGCGTTATCCTGCCGATCTTTGTATTAGCCAGCGATTCCGGCTCGATGCTGGCGGGGGCCTGGCAGTCCGCCGCCTCGGGCACCGGTCCCGGCATATCCCCTATTTACCTCGTATCCATCTGGATCATAGATTTCTGCTTCTGCCTGGTGGACCCCGGGCTGTGGCAACGAGCCAATGCCGCGAACAGCGGTAAAGTCATACGGAACTCGATGTTCGTCACGGCCGGCGTTTACCTCTACTGGTCTGTTGTTGTCGTGCTGCTCGGCCTGCTTGGCATCTTCCTGATACCGAATATAGTGCAGAACTACGGATCCACCGATGCGGTCATCCCCGTGATGATAGTGAAATACCTGCCTGTGGGGTTGGTCGGGCTTTGCCTGGCCGGCCTGATGGCGGTGATGATGAGCACAGCCTCAGTGGCGCTGCTGATATCAGGCACCACCGTAGCCAACGACCTGATCAAGGCGGCCCGCCCCAGGACCAGCGAAACCAGATTACTGCTGTGGGCCAAGCTGGTGATCGTTATAGTCGGGGCGCTGGGCATCGTTTTTGCGATGTTTATGCGCGGCATCTTCGACATACTGCTGCTGGCCTTTGCCGTATATGTATCGGCGGTCTTCATACCGGCCATGGCGGCCTTCTTCTGGAAAAAGGCCACCCGCCAGGGCGCCATCGTCAGCAGCATCGTATCAACCATAGTCTGCGTCGCCCTGTACGCAGTCAAACAATTCGTTGAGATACCCTGGCTGGAGCCCATCGTGATCAGCCTGGCGGTAAGCCTGATTCTAATGTGGGCCGTGAGCAGGGCGACCTATAAACCGGAAAGCGCGACTCCAAAATTAATCTTATCAGGGGGGAACCAATGAACGAGCGCCACAGGCGACTGACTCTATTTGAAGCGGCTGCGGTAGTAGCCGGGCTGGGATTCGGCGGCGGAGTCATGGCCGTGCCTTACCTGGCTTCTCTGAACGGGATAATGGACCTGCTTATAATCGCACTGGCGGCCTATGCTTTCAGTCTGCTGCTGCACCTGATGGTGGTGGAGGTCGTACTGCGGGAAGACAAGCCGCAGCAACTGGTGGAGCTTTTCGGGAAGTATGTTTTCAAGCAGACCTGGTGGGGAAAAGCCCTTACCTGGATCATCTTCGCCCTGGTGCTGGTTACTTTCTATGCGCTGCTGGCAGGGTACATCGTCGGCTGCGCCGAACTTCTGAGCAACCTCTTCCCAGCGCTGCCGCTGTGGGCCGGGGAGGTCATTACCTACATAATAGCCGCCGGCATTGTCCTGGCCGGGTTAAAAGCGGTAGGAGTAAGCGAGAAATGGTCCATTATCAGCATCGCTATAGTGCTGCTGGTGCTGTCTGTCATATCCTTCGCATATCCCTTCAATGCGCTGCCCCTGTGGAGCGGCGACGCGGCAAAGATCCTGGCCCTCTACGGCATGGTTATGTTCTGTCTGACCTGCCTCTTCTCGGTGCCGCAGGCGGCGGAGGGGCTTTCCTGGAATAAGAAACTTGTTCCGGGCGCGGTGGTGCTGGGCATCACTATAAATCTAATTTTCACCCTGGTCATCTCTATCATGGCATCGCTGGTCTCCAGGCCGGTAACCGAGGTGGCCATCATCGGATGGGGCAACGCGGTGGGCACCTGGGCTTTGATACTGGGATCGGTTTTCGCTTTCCTGGGGCTGCTGACCAGCTACTGGAGCATAGGCTATGCGCTGGCGATAGTAATCGTCGAGCGTCTGAAATGGGGCTATCGCCTGTCCTGGCTGGTCGCAACCGTCCCCGGCTTCCTCATGGCAATATTCGGGCTGGCAGGCTTTCTGGAATACATGCGCTATGCGGGAGGAGCCATGGCGGTGCTGATGGCGTTGCTCATACCGCCGGCGCTGTTGATCAGCCGCAGGGAGAACGCCAATATTATGCCCGCCTTCAGCATGGGTAAATGGGGCAATATCTTTATCTGTGTACTGGTGTTCATCGCCTATTTGCTGATGGCGGTGGGCTCTCTGATACCTGTTAATTGAGGATATTGCCGTATGTCGGATCATGGTCAGCTTTACTACAACGGCACTGTCCGCACCATCGACCCGGCCTGTCCTGTCGCCGTGGCAGTCGCTGTGCGGGAAGGTAAAATAGTTGCCGTAGGAACCAAGGGCTCCTGCACAGCGGCACTGGGGAAGGGGTATGAGCCAATCGATATGCGGGGCGGCGCTCTTTTGCCCGGCTTCATAGACACTCACATGCACCCCGTCCTGCTGATCTTCTTTGCTATGAATTGCGACCTGGGCGGCGTGGCTTCCATGGCGGATCTTCAGCAGAACCTGCGCGAGGCCCTGCTGAAGAAGAGCGACGACTCCTGGCTGATCGGCCTGAACTTCGATGAGCAGAGCCTGCGTGAGAAACGGGCGCCCGACAGGCATGATCTGGACGCAGTCAGCACCGAAAGGCCGCTGGCCGTGATCAAGCATGACGGCCATTCGGTTTTCACCAATACCCTGGCCATTGAAGCTGCCGGCATAACCGCTTCTACACCGGACCCGGAGGCAGGCTACATAGAACGGGAGGAGGGGGGATTCCCTTCAGGGATCTTCCGTGAAACCGCTCTGCAATTGGTGATGAACAGCATGCCCATGCCCGAAATGCAGGTCCTGATGGATAGCGCCCGCAGCACTTTCCAAAGGTTGATCTCCCTTGGCATCACCTCCGCCGGCGTTGTATTGCAGACGAGCGCCGAAGGGCCGGCCGGCTCGGCCGGCGCCTTTGACGTTGCGGCCATGCAGCTTTTTAGCGAACTCTGCCCGCTCAGCCTGTATTCGCTGCTGATAACACCGGACTTAAACAGCCTGGACGGGCTGAGAAACAGCTCACTTAGTACCGGTCCAAACCGGCTGGGGGGCATTAAGCTTTTCGCGGACGGCACATTCGGCTCCTCTACTGCTTACATGCAGGAGCCTTTCTCGGACGACCCTGGGAAATGCGGATTGCTGATGCACACGCCGGATGAGCTATACAACCATATGGCTGCGGCTCACAATGCGGGCTGGCAGGTGTGCATTCACGCCATCGGGGATGCCGCCAACAGGCTGTGCGTGGAGCTCTATGCGAAGCTGTTCAGGGAATTCCCCTGCAGCGAACGCCGCCATCGCATCGAGCACGCTTCCATCATGGGTGCGGATGTAATGCGGGAAATGGCCGGGCTGGGCGTTTTGGTTTCCACACAGCCCATGTTCATACACTCCGAGAAAGGCTGGCTGCCGCGGAGATTGGGAACGGAGCGCTGTAAAACCGTCTACCCCCTGCGATCGTTCCTAGATGCAGGCATTAAAGTGGGTGGCGCTTCCGATGCGCCGATAGAATCTCAGGACGTGCTGCATGCCATTCAGTGCTGCGTCACGCGCGAGGGTTTTGAGCCGCAAGAAGGCATCTCGATCGAACAGGCACTGCGCATGTATACGTTGGACGCCGCCTACCTGCAATTCGAAGAAGATATCAAGGGCAGCATCACGCAGGGCAAGCGAGCCGATCTGGTTATTTTAAGCGACGATCCCTTTAAGGTGCAGCAGGACAGGATAAAGGACATCCAAGTAGTGAGGACGGTGGTGGGCGGGAAAGTGTTGTAGAATTAGCTCATGCCCATCAAGGTACTCCCACCCGAGGTAACTTCGAAGATCGCAGCCGGTGAAGTCATAGAGCGTCCCGCCTCTGTGGTCAAGGAACTGATAGAGAACTCCCTGGATGCGGGCGCAAACGAGATCAATATTGAGGTGAATAACGGCGGTGTCAGCTACCTGCGCGTTTCCGACAACGGTTGCGGGCTTTCGGCGGCCGAGGCGGAGATAGCGATCAAGCGGCATGCCACCAGCAAGATAACCGGGCTGAAAGATCTCGAGCATATCAATACACTCGGTTTCAGGGGAGAAGCCCTGCCCAGCATAGCATCCGTGGCCGAGGTTGAGCTCCTGACACGCGACCCCGGCAGTAGCGCCGGCAGCTACCTGCGCATAGAGAACGGCAGGACCACTGTCAGAGAGAAAAAAAGCCGTCCGCAGGGTACCACAGTAACGGTACGGCGGCTCTTCCAGAACTTTCCTGCCAGGTTGAAATTCCTGAAATCCGCCGCCACCGAGTCCGGACATATAGCTGCGCTGGTGAGCCAATTTGCGCTGGCCTATCCCGAAGTGCGGTTCGAGCTGGTCAGCGACGACCGCACCACCCTGAGCACCAGCGGGGACGCTGAGCTGCGGTCGGCGGTGTCCGTTATTTACGGCCTGGACATCGCCAGGAAAATGCTGGAGGTGGAGGGAATAAATAATCTACTCTACATTCAGGGACTTGCTAGCCCGCCTTCTGTGCAGCGCTCCAGCCGCAGCTACCTGAGCTTCTTCGTCAACCGGCGCTATGTGCGCAACTCCATATTGGCCAAAGCGGTTGAGACCGCCTACGAAGGACTGTTGATGACCGGCAGGCATCCGCTGGCGGTAATCAATATCGCCATCCCTCCTGAGGAGGTGGATGTCAACGTACACCCAACCAAGCTGGAGGTTAAATTCCGCAATAACAACGACGTCTTCACGAGCATCGTGAAAACACTGAGGGATACCCTGGCAAAGTCGCCACTTCCATCAGCTCGTCCGGACCTCGAAGAGGCATCAGCGCGGCCCCTGTGGGAACCCCATGCTACGGAGGTACCCCCTTTACGGACACTGGGACAGCTTTCCTCCAGCTATATACTGGCGGAGGGCGAGGAGGGACTCTACCTGATCGACCAGCATGCGGCCCATGAACGCATACTGTTCGAGAAGATATTAGCCCGGAGGAAGGCCGGGCAGCCGGATGTGCAGGGCATGCTGGAACCCCTGTCTCTGGAGCTTACACCCGTTCAGATACAGTCGCTGACAGGCTGCACCGGCCTGCTGAGCGAGCTTGGTTTCACTATCGAGCCTTTCGGCGGCAACACATGCCTGGTACGCGCCGTGCCATCCGCGTTAAGCGGAGCGGCACTGGCTGATACCATCCTGGAAATACTGGATGCGCTGGGCATTGAAAAAGAGCCGAGCAAGCGGGATGTGAAGGCTGCGCAGTTAATCGCCTGCCACGGCGCGATCAAGGCAGGCCAGAAACTGGATGCGGGCGAACAGACGGAATTGATCCGCCAGCTTGCGGGCACTGCGCAACCGCGCACCTGTCCCCACGGACGGCCCACCATGCTGCACCTCAGCTCACAACAGCTCAAGAGGGAGTTCGGCCGGACTCAATAGGCATCTCTTCTCAGACCTTTGTATAGTAGCCGTAGGGATCGAAAAGCCTGACCATCATTTTTTCCTCATACGAGGGCAGATCGATCTTTTCCAGATGCGGGGCCACCTCCAACTCCCAGCCCACCATCCTCTTTATGCCCCTGATAGCCTCATCCTCCCTGATGGCCGTTCCGTAAGGGATATAAGAGGTCAACACCAGGGTGTCCTTGCCCTCGGGCTTCTCGAAGATGCCCACGTCCGTGACCAGCGTCTTAACGTTTTTGCCCGGGTAAGTTATATAGGAAACATCCTTTATCAACCTTTCTTTGCCGGCGGGGACGAATACTATGGTCTCGCGGCAGGAGCTGACGACGTCGTTGGCGCCGCCCGACCCTACGATGTAATAGACGTGGGGTATCTTGGTGGAGTTGCCGTTCCCGTACCTGTCGATCTGGGCCGCCCCGAGGATACCCAGACAGGAGCTGCTCGATCCGCCGGCCAGGATGCCCAGGGCCGTCTCGATATTGGTGAGCATCTTGCAGGAGTGTAGATTGTGCATACTGAAGCCCGTGGGATCCGAGGGCACCGGCATATAGCCGTACATGCCGTTTTCGGCCACCAGCTCGGTATCGTGCTTCAAACCTTTCAGCCGATAGACCGCCATCCATGCGGCGAGCTGCGCAAGCCCCACCCCGGCCAGCATGGTCCTGTAGCCCTTCGACTGACACAGGTTGGCTATATGCCTGCTGCCCGCTATCACCATCCTTTCAAGCTGGTTGGACTCCTTCTGGAACTCTATACCGGGCACGGCCGCCAGAGTTTCCACCACCCATGAATGCGGCTTGGCCTTGTCCTTGAGGTACCGCAGCCGGTCCTTGCCGATCTTATCCAGGTATTGCTTATGGTCTTTACAGTTGAGAATCCATTCCCGGATAAACCCCATGAAACGTGTCTCGTCCATGGAGGCATCCCGGATGATGGTGGCAAATTCGTAGTCGTCGAAATAACCTTCATACTGCGGTATGCCGCAGTTGGGCAGGCCCCCGGGATGGGCGCCGTAGGGCACCTCGCAAACCGCTTTGACCATGTAGGCCGGTATGCGCACGAGGTGAGCATGGCTGCGTATATAATCGGTGGGAACGATGTGCTCGACGCTCACGATGACCGCCTGCCTGGCTGCCCAGGCGCCGAACGCATCGATGCTGAGGGGATAGGGCAATATGGTATTGCCGGAGCGGTCCGCCGCCAGGCCGTGCACAAACGTTATGTCCGGCCGCAGCGCTCTGAGCAAACCGGTCTGCCCGCCGCCGAAAGGCGAATCGATGACGCTGAAATCACCCCTGTTCTCCTCGGCCATGGTGCTGCCAATGAGGGAGCGTGTGGGTATAAATTCCCAGCCCATGGCGCCCGCCAGCAGCCGCTGTGTGATGGTCAACATGGTCCAGTTTTCAAATTCAACCGCGCCCGAGATATAGGCTTTCTGTACCAGCGGATTGGGGCCGGGGGTTGGATAGGTGTTGCCGGCAAAGCTGGTGACGGCCTTTTTCATAAGCCCGCCGCGGATGAGCGCCAGCAGCAAGGCTGAAACATAGGGGCTGATGATGGTGAAATCACCTTTTTTACCCCAGAACTCCCGCACCAGCTGATAGAAAAGCGCTCCGCTCCTGCCGGCGAAATGGATTGACATGCCAGGTCTGACATATTCCCTGATAGCCGCCTCCAGAGAACAAGTCTTATCTTCTCCTTCGATAGGAGGCAACTGAAATTTGGTATCGATAAAGGCCTTTAATTCATCATCCATGCTTTATAATCCGTGAGGCTAAACCCTGTAGCATATGTCCGGCAGCTTCACACCGGCATTGGCTTCTCTCACATAACGTAACAGGTGGTTGGCCAGTGATATGGTGATGGTGGCAAGCTCTTCACCCTTGACCATCCTAATCTTATCACCACTGTAAAGTGCTCTCAGCCTGGCGGGGAATTCCTCATCAGAGCTGTTAAAGATAAAACTGACTATTACGCCCGGGAATATCTCCTTACTCACCGCCCAATCCTCGCCAATCCCGGGCTTCACGACACGGCCCCCCAGATAGGCTGCCAGCGCTTCAACGTCCTTAACGTATTCAAGAGGAGCAGCCCGCATCTTCAGCGCGCCTTTCACCTGTAGTTGATGAGGACTGGTTTTCCCCTCTATATCCGCCAAACTCAACAGCCGGCTACTTTTATCTACCATGCCGTTTACACGCTATTTAATATTTAACACAGTATCACAAAGGGACGGCATATCTGCAATCTATCAGGTTTAACAGCCTATCGAACCTTGAGCCGGAAGAGTATCTCCTGCACCGCCCGGCGGAAACTGGAATCAAGCGGAAGCGCCGTAAGCGGTTTGCCTTTCATGTCCAGGTCGGAGATATCGGCATCCTCAGGTATGGTAGCAAAGAGCATCAGCCCTGATTTATCCACGGCATCCTTGAATTCCGCGGGCAGGCCGTTGCGCAGGCGGTTGACGATTAGGAGGACGCCCCCCTTGATATTGGTGCGTATCTCCCGGCTGAGCTCTTGCAGCCGGATGCAGGTGTTGAGCCCGCGCATGGTGGGATCGGTCACAGCCAGCATGAAATCGATATCCTGCGTCGTCTGCCGGCTGATATGCTCCAGCCCGGCCTCGCAGTCCATCACCACGTAGTCATAGCTTTTGGCCAGCTTGTCGATGGAGAAGCGTATCATGTGATTGGCGGCACAGTAGCAGCCAGGCCCCTCCGGACGGCCCATAGCCAGCAGGTCGAACCTGTCGGTCTCGACCAGTGATTCGTGTATGCGGGCGTCGAGTATCTCCTGCTTGGAGACAGCCATGTTCAGTCGGCCCGTCTTGACTTCGTCCGTCATCTTCTCACGCATCTTGCCCACGGTTCCTGTCACATCCACCCCCAGGGCATCGTTAAGGTTGGTGCTGGGATCGGCGTCAACCGCAAGCACAGCACCCTTGTTGGAGAGGAAATCAACCAATATGGCCGAGATGGCGGTCTTGCCCACGCCACCCTTTCCTGCGACAGCGATCGTTACGGTCATGCTTTGGGCTCCTTAGTATCCGGCCTGGTACGCCGGTCTGCGGGTACAAGGCTGACCGGCGAAAGCCTTATCACAGCATTATACTCCGGGGGACAGACCAGCTCACAACTGCCGCACTTGGTGCATTTGA